>NZ_JAOWCD010000061.1:0-303296 GCF_030337175.1 Citrobacter sp. Ca225
TGATCTTGACCCGCCATCTCCGGACAGCTTTTGTATCTTAAGTTAACGATGTCCGCTGCCGCCGATATTCCCTCGGGGAGTGATATCCCAGCGCGCTGTGCGGGTGGTTTTCATTGTAATGTGTGAACGCTGCTGCAAGGTTTCGCAGGGCTGTTCTCACATCTGGTTTTGGCATGAACGCGATATAGTCTTCCTTCATCGTCTTCACGAATCGTTCGGCCATGCCATTGCTCTGCGGGCTGCTCACCGCTGTTGTACACGGCTCCAGATTCAGCTCTCTGGCGAACCTCCGCGTTTCATGCGCGGTATATGCTGAACCGTTATCCGTCAGCCATTGAACCGGTGTGGTCGGCAGCCCGTCGCCGAAGCGCTTTTCCACCGACCTCAGCATCACATCCTGCACCGTCGAACTGTCGTAGCCTCCTGTGCTCGCTGCCCAGTCTATGGCTTCTCTGTCGCAGCAGTCCAGCGCGAACGTGACCCGCAGCTTCTCACCGTTGTCGCAGCCGAACTCGAAGCCATCTGAACACCAGCGCATATCGCTTTCTGCCACCGCGATTTTGCCCTTATGTTCACGCTTCGACCGCTCTGGTTTGTCATGCAGTAACAGCAGATTATGCTCACTCATAAGCCGGTAAAGCCGTTTGGCGTTCACGGGGGGCAGTCCCTCTGTACGGCGTTGCGTACGCAGGATGCCCCACACACGGCGATAGCCGTAACTGGGCATATCGCTGATGATATCGAGGATCTCTGACAGTATTTCAGCGTCTGCTTCGTCATCACGCCGGTTACAGCGCCTGTCCTGCCAGTCGGCAGAACGGTTAATTCGCAGTGACAGCTGCGCACGCGACACGCCCATGGTGCGGCTGACCAGGGCTATTCCCCGTCCTTTGGCAACAAGGGCGCGTGCGCTATCCATTTTCGCGACTGAGCGTACTCCACGGCTTCTTTCAGGATCTCAACTTCCATCGTCTTCTTGCCCAGCAGGCGCTGAAGCTCCCGGACCTGCTTCAGAGCAGCAGTAAGCTCAGAAGCTGGAACAACTTCTTCTCCGGCCGCAACGGCGGTGAGGCTGCCTTCCTGATATTGCTTCTTCCACTTAAACAGCAGGCTGGGCTGGATGCCATGCAGGCGGGCGACATGGGAGACATTCATGCCCGGCTCCATCGTCTGCTGGATAATGGCGATCTTCTCCTGAGGAGTTTTACGTTTACGGACTTCTTGCCCTAACAGGATCCCGGTCATCTCAAAATTGGCGTTAGTGTTAGACATATATTCAAGCCTATCTCTTATCTGGAGATACAGCTACTGTCTGGTGTTTCAGGGGGCTACATCAGGTGCCGTTAGTCACCATATAACTCTGCTCTGCGCCGAACGTTCGGGCGATATACTCTTCAGCCTCCAGATGTGGCCCGGTGTGATCGAGTAACGAACCCAGTTCAGTGACTGATATCGACACATCCGCTTTCAGGGTATTGCCACCGAAAAAGTCATAGAACAGGCAGCCAACCGGACTTTTTTGATAGGCCGTTCCGGCCATGTGACCCGGCGTGCAGAAGGTGTATTTCCCCTCTTTCACATAGGTGAACAGCGCTCTGGTAAAAGGCGGCGTGATATTGTCGAGGTACTCGTTGGTGTACTGGCGAATGCGCGTCGCGATATCTTCCGCCTGCCCGAGCGCATACTCGAAAAACCATAGCGCCATGCGCATGTCGTGAACGCTGACATCCATCGTCGAATGCGTGTTGATAAACGCATACAGCGGTAAATACTCATTGAGCTGGTTAATCTCACTGCACAAATCGAGACTGTACTCATCCCAGTCAAAAATCACCCCACAAATGCGCGGGTTGTGTTCGATAAATTTCAGCAGGTCGACGCTGTTTTGCGGCCAGATAATCTGAAATCCCTGTGATTGCAGCGCACGCTCAAGCTCGTTAATGGGCTCGTCTTTATAAAAAACCCCGTGCGGCCCCATAATGGCGATGATATTCATGCGTTCCTCCTGGAAAAACCTTAGCTAATCATAGCCTGTTCAAACCGCAGGTAAAAAAAAAGGGCCACAAATTGTGGCCCTTTTCGGAATGGTCAACGCTTAGGCGTAGCCGTAGCTCATCAGACGCTGATAGCGACGGTTCTTCAAATCTTCTGTGCTCAATACATCGAGATCCGCGAGGTCAGCCAGCAGCTGCGCTTTCAGCGAAGCCGCCATCGCTTCCGGATTGCGATGCGCGCCGCCCAGCGGTTCCGGGATGATGGAATCAATCAGCTTCAGCTCTTTCAGACGTGGCGCAATGATCCCCATCGCTTCTGCGGCCAGCGGCGCTTTGTCCGCACTTTTCCACAGAATGGAAGCACAGCCTTCCGGAGAGATAACGGAATAGGTGCTGTATTGCAGCATATTCACTTTATCGCCCACGCCGATCGCCAGCGCGCCACCGGAACCGCCCTCGCCGATCACGGTGCAGATAACCGGCACGCTCAGACGTGACATTTCACGCAGGTTACGGGCGATAGCTTCGGACTGACCGCGCTCTTCGGCACCCACGCCTGGGTAAGCCCCCGGAGTGTCGATAAAGGTAATGATCGGCATGTTGAAACGCTCGGCCATTTCCATCAGACGCAGCGCTTTACGATAGCCTTCCGGCGCCGGCATACCGAAGTTACGACGGATTTTCTCTTTGGTCTCGCGGCCTTTCTGATGACCAATGATCATCACCGGACGACCGTCCAGACGCGCAATGCCGCCGACGATAGCTTTATCGTCCGCATAAGCGCGATCGCCCGCCAGTTCGTCAAATTCATCAAACGCCAGGCGAACATAATCCAGGGTGTAAGGACGCTGCGGATGGCGTGCCAGTTGGGCAACCTGCCATGCGCCAAGATCGGCGAAGATTTTACGCGTCAGTTCTACGCTTTTTTCACGCAGACGATGCACTTCTTCATCGATGTTAATATCCAGTTTCTCGTCCTGACGGCTCACCGCAGTCAGAGAATCGATTTTTGCTTCCAGCTCTGCAATCGGCTGTTCAAAATCAAGGAAATTCAGACTCATAGTATTCCTGTATTAGTCAAACTCCAGTTCCACCTGCTCCGAACCAATGAGGCCACGGAGATCGTTAAGCAAACGATCGCTCGGAGAGACACGCCACGTCGCGCCAAAACGCAACCGCGCGCGTGCATCCGCCCTCTGATAGTAGAGATGTACTGGAATTGTCCCCGAGCGGTGGGGTTCCAGAGACTGACGGAGTCGGTTTAAAAGCTGGTCATCAATTTGCCTGTCCGTCAGCGAGATAGCAAGCCCGCGAGCATATTTTTCCCGGGCTTCGTCAATATCCATGACTTCGCGGGCGGTCATTTTAAGCCCCCCGCTGAAGTCATCAAAGCTGACCTGTCCGCTGACGATAAGTATGCGGTCTTTTTCCAGCAATTGCTGGTATTTATCCAGGGCGTCGGTAAATAACATCACCTCCAGACGTCCGGAACGGTCATCCAGCGTACAGATGCCGATACGATTGCCGCGCTTGGTGACCATAACCCTTGCGGCAATGACGAGCCCCGCAGCCGTGGTCACTTTACCACGTTCTGTCGGATGCATGTCTTTCAGCCGGTAGCCTCCGACATAGCGCTCAATTTCTTTCAAATACTGGTTGATCGGGTGACCCGTCAGGTACAACCCCAACGTTTCGCGTTCCCCATCTAACACCACCTGCTCTGGCCACGGCTGGCAGCTGGCGTAGGATTGTTCAATTTGCTCCGGCTCTTCCGCCAGCACGCCGAACATATCTGCCTGACCAATCGCTTCTGCTTTCGCGTGCTGATCGGCGGCTTTCAGCGCATCGCCCAGCGAATTCATCAGCGCAGCACGATGCGGCCCCAGCCTGTCAAAGGCCCCGGACATGATCAATTTTTCCAGCACCCGCCGGTTGAGCTTTTTGGTATCGGTGCGCGCGCAAAGATCAAACAGCTCACGGAAATAGCCGCCGTTGTTACGCGCCTCAATGATCGCCTCGATCGGGCCTTCACCCACGCCTTTGATCGCGCCGATACCGTAGACAATCTCGCCATCGTCGTTGACGTGGAAGTGGTACAGCCCGGAGTTGATATCCGGCGGCAGGATTTTCAGCCCCATGCGCCAGCATTCATCCACCAGCCCCACCACCTTCTCGGTGTTGTCCATATCGGCAGTCATTACCGCCGCCATAAACTCAGCAGGATAGTGCGCTTTCAGCCACAGCGTCTGGTAAGAGACCAGCGCGTAGGCAGCAGAGTGCGATTTGTTAAACCCGTAACCGGCGAATTTCTCCACCAGGTCGAAGATTTTCATCGCCAGTTCGCCGTCAATACCGTTTTTCTTCGCGCCGTCTTCAAAGATGGAGCGCTGTTTGGCCATCTCTTCCGGCTTTTTCTTACCCATCGCACGACGCAGCATATCCGCACCGCCAAGAGTATAGCCAGAAAGCACCTGGGCAATCTGCATGACCTGTTCCTGATACAGGATGATGCCGTAGGTTGGCTCCAGTACTGGTTTCAGGCTTTCGTGTTGCCACTGCACATCCGGATAGGAGATCTCTTCGCGCCCGTGCTTACGATCGATGAAGTTATCTACCATCCCGGACTGCAACGGCCCCGGACGGAACAGGGCCACCAGGGCTATCATATCTTCGAAGCAGTCAGGCTGTAGACGCTTAATCAGGTCTTTCATGCCGCGGGATTCAAGCTGGAAGACCGCCGTGGTTTCCGAGCGTTGCAGCATATCGAAGCTTTTCTTATCGTCCAGCGGGATAGCGGCAATATCCAGCGGCGGCTCACCGTTCTTTTCACGGCGGGCGTTAATCATCTCCAGCGCCCAGTTAATGATAGTGAGTGTACGCAAGCCAAGGAAGTCGAACTTCACGAGGCCGGCATATTCCACGTCGTTTTTATCAAACTGGGTAACCGGGTGCAGCCCCTGTTCATCACAGTACAGCGGCGCAAAATCGGTGATTTTCGTCGGGGCGATAACCACACCACCAGCGTGTTTACCGGCGTTTCGGGTCACGCCTTCCAGCTTACGCGCCATGTCGATCAGCGCTTTAACCTCTTCATCTGCCTCGTAGATTTCTGGCAGTTGCGGTTCAGCCTCGAAGGCTTTCGCCAGCGTCATCCCCGGATCGGGGGGCACCAGTTTCGAAATACGATCGACAAAGCCGTACGGGTGGCCCAGTACGCGACCCACGTCGCGGATCACCGCTTTCGCCGCCATCGTACCGAAGGTAATAATCTGCGATACCGCATCACGGCCGTACATGTCGGCCACGTGTTCAATCACCTGGTCGCGTTTCTCCATACAGAAGTCAACGTCGAAGTCAGGCATCGAGACACGTTCCGGGTTAAGGAAACGTTCGAACAGCAGGTCAAATTCCAGCGGGTCGAGGTCGGTAATTTTCAGCGCGTAAGCCACCAGCGAGCCCGCACCGGAACCACGGCCTGGCCCTACCGGCACGCCGTTATCTTTCGACCACTGGATAAATTCCATCACGATGAGGAAGTAACCCGGGAACCCCATCTGGTTGATCACCTGCAGTTCAATATCCAGACGTTCATCGTAAGGCGGCCGCTTTTCTTTTCGCACGGCTTCATCCGGGAATAAGAAGGCCAGACGCTCTTCCAGCCCTTCTTTCGATTTCTGGACCAGGAAATCTTCCGTGGTCATATCGCCTGTCGGGAACTGCGGCAGGAAATACTCGCCCAGACGTACCGTTACGTTACAGCGTTTGGCAATTTCAACGGTGTTTTCCAACGCTTCCGGAATATCAGAGAAGAGTTCGCACATCTCCTCTTCCGAGCGCATATATTGCTGCGGCGAGTAATTACGCGGACGTTTGGGATCGTCGAGGGTGAAACCATCGTGGATAGCAACGCGAATTTCATGCGCGTCAAAGTCATCACTGTTGATAAAGCGCACGTCGTTGGTGGCGACCACCGGCAAACTGCGCGCTTCCGCCAGCGCAACGGCAGCATGAAGATAGTTCTCTTCATCGGGACGACCAGTGCGGATAAGCTCAAGGAAGTAACGATCCGGGAAGTGTTCTTCATAGAACGCGACACACTCATCAACCAGCGCGCCGTTGCCGCGCAGCAGACTGCGCCCGACGTCACCCATGCGCCCGCCGGAAAGCAGGATCAACCCTTCTTTCAGTTCGATCAGCCAGTCACGATCGATGATCGGCCCCGCCGCGCCATAGCCGCGCTGATAAGCTTTGGATATCAGCAGGGTAAGATTTTGGTACCCGGTGTTATTGGCAGCAAGCACGGTCAGATGCGTCAGTTCATCCCCCATCAGCTCGCTCTGAACATGGAAATCAGCGCCAACAATGGGTTTAATCCCTGCACCATGACCCGCTCCGTAGAACTTCACCAGACCACAGAGGTTAGTAAAATCGGTGATCGCCAGCGCAGGCATGCCCAACGCGGCCGCCTTTTTCACCAGCGGCCCGGTTTTTGCCAGCCCATCGATCATGGAGTAGTCGCTGTGCACCCGCAGGTGGACGAAACGAGGTTCAGACATCTTCAGATTCCTTCGACACAAGAATCAGGACGCGAGTCCCAGTGCGCGTTTAACGGGAGCAAAACTACGTCGGTGATGCTCCGTTGCGCCATGTTCAGCCAGTTTTTCCAGATGGAAAGCGGTTGGATACCCTTTGTGCTGGGCAAAACCATATTGCGGGAAAACGCTATCCAACGCGGCCATTTCGGCGTCACGCGTGACTTTTGCAAGAATAGACGCGGCGCTGATCTCCGCCACCCGACTGTCGCCCTTCACTACCGCCAGAGACGGCACAGGTAATGCCGGACAGCGATTACCATCGATCAGCACATATTCCGGCGCAATATGTAACCCCGCCACCGCTCGCTGCATGGCCAACATCGTGGCGTGGAGTATATTCAGCTCATCGATCTCGTGCGGTTCCGCACGACCGAGGCTCCAGCTCAACGCTTTTTCTTTGATTTCGTCATACAGCGCCAGACGGCGCTTTTCAGATAATTTTTTGGAATCGTTAAGACCCACAATCGGGCGAGCCGGGTCGAGGATCACGGCTGCGGTAACGACCGCGCCAACCAACGGACCACGTCCGACTTCATCCACACCCGCCACTAAGTGCGTGTGTGGATAAACAAATTCGATCATCGTGCTAACTCCAGGACCGCATCCGCCGCCTGCTCATCAGCATTACAGCGGATCTGCTGATGCAGTTCGCGGAAAGTATCGTGCATCGCATGACTGGTTTTACCGTTCGCCAGTAAGGGAAGAAGCGCCTCAGCCAGCTTTTGCGGCTCGCACTCTTCCTGCAACAGCTCTTTCACCAGTTCCCTTCCCGCCAGCAGGTTTGGCAGCGAGACATAATCTGTCTTCACCAGTCGCTTCGCCAGCCAGAACGTAAAGGGCTTCATGCGATATCCCACCACCATCGGGCATTTGGCCAGCATGCACTCGAGCGCAGCGGTACCGGATGCCAGCAACGCGGCATCGCTGGCAATCATCGCTTCTCGCGCCATCCCATCCAACATATGGACGGAAAGCGTCGGGGCGACTTCTGCTTTGATCTGCTCAAACTGCTCGCGCCGTTTGGCGTTCACCAATGGCACCACCACCTCAAGATCAGGATAGGTCTGGCGCAACAATTGGGCCGTTTTCAGGAAGTCGGCACTGAGCATTTCGACTTCCGCACCGCGACTGCCGGGTAATAACGCCAGACAGTGCGCGTCACGGGGGATCCCCAGCACATCTCGCGCCGCGTTTTTATCCGGGTCCAGAGGCATCGCGTCCGCCATGGTGTGACCGATAAAACGGCACGGCACGTTGTACTTGTCGTAAAACGCTTTTTCGAAAGGCAGAAAAGCCAGAACCATATTGGTGGATCTGCCTATTTTGAAAACGCGTTTCTGTCGCCACGCCCAGACGGACGGACTGACGTAATGAATCGTTTTGATACCCTGTTTTTTCAGATTCCCTTCGAGGGTGATATTGAAATCGGGTGCATCTATACCAACGAAAACATCGGGCTGCAGCTCAGTGAATCGACGAGTCAGATCGGCGCGGATATGCAGCAGACGACGCAGGCGTCCAAGCACTTCCACAATGCCCATCACCGCCAGTTCTTCCATTTCATACCAGGCTTCACAGCCTTCGGCCTGCATACGTGGGCCTGCGACGCCGACAAAACGCGCGTCGGGAACACGCGCCTTCAGCGCCCGGATTAAGCCAGCACCAAGAATATCGCCGGAGGTTTCTCCGGCGACCAGGGCAATCGTTAAGGGGCGCTGCTCAGCCATTAACGAATCAGACCGCGCGTTGAGCGGGCAAAGAAATCGCTGAACGCCTGTACTTCCGGATACTGCTTCGCCAGTTCGGCGATTTCCGGTTTTACGTCTTCCAGCGTTTTGCCGCTACGGTACAACGCTTTGTAAGCATTGCGGATGGCGGTGATTGCTTCGCGAGTAAATCCGCGACGCTTCAGCCCTTCGATGTTGACGCCAAACGGCGTCGCGTGGTTGCCCTGCGCAATAACGTACGGCGGAACGTCCTGAGCAACGCCAGAACAGCCGCCAACCATCACGTGTGCACCAATAATGCAGAACTGGTGCACAGCGGTCATGCCACCGATGATGACATAATCATCCAGGGAGACGTGACCCGCTAGCGTGGCGTTATTAGCCAGAATACAGCGATCCCCTATTGTGCAATCGTGTGCCACATGAGCATTGATCATCAGTAAGTTATCGCTGCCCACCTTCGTCAATCCACCGCCCTGCACTGTGCCACGATGAATGGTAACGCTTTCGCGAATGCGGTTACGATCGCCAATTTCCACACGGGTCGGTTCACCAGCATATTTCAGATCCTGGTTCACTTCGCCAATGGAGGCGAACTGATATATCTCGTTATCGCGGCCAATTTTGGTATGACCATTCACGACAACGTGAGACTTCAGTACGGTACCCTCACCAATTTCAACATGGGGTCCAACAAGGCAAAAAGGACCAATGTGAACGTTAGCGCCAAGTGAAGCGCCCTCTTCCACAATGGCGGTCGGATGAACAAAGGCGGAATTATCAATCACGTATCAGGCCTCCCGGCTACGAGCGCACATCATCGTTGCTTCGCAAACTACTTTACCGTCGACCAGAGCAACCCCTTTGAAGCGGGTCAGGCCACGGCGCGTTTTCTCGAAAGTGACTTCCATGATCATCTGATCGCCTGGCACGACAGGACGCTTAAAGCGCGCTTCATCGATACCGGCGAAATAATAGAGTTCTCCCGGCTCCAGTTTACCAACGCTTTTAAACGCCAGAATACCGGTAGCCTGTGCCATGGCTTCCAGAATCAGCACGCCAGGGAAAATCGGTTTACCCGGGAAATGCCCCTGGAAAAACGGCTCGTTAACGGAGACATTTTTCACTGCGCGCAGAAAACGACCTTCTTCAAAGTCCAGCACGCGATCAACCAGTAAAAACGGAAAACGGTGCGGCAGAAGTTCTAAAATCTCTTCAATATGCAGAGTATGAGTGTTAGTAGTCAAAATACTCTTCCTGTCCAAATATGCTAAAAGCCAATAATAACACGGCCTGCCGCAATCGTATGAATGCCGACAGGCCGTAAAGTATGTGTGACCGGGTGAGAGTTTAGTCTTGTTGATTAACCTTGCGCTCAATGGCTTTGAGGCGCTTGCTCATATCATCAATGTTCATCACCAGTGCGGCTGTCTTACGCCATACTTTATTAGGTTGCAGCGGAATGCCTGAGGAATAGACGCCAGGTTCAGTGATGGGACGCATCACCATTCCCATGCCCGTCACGGTAACCTTGTCGCATATTTCCATATGCCCGTTGATTACGCTGGCACCGCCGATCATGCAATAACGGCCAATCTTCAGGCTACCCGCCATGATGACGCCACCGGCAACTGCCGTATTGTCGCCAATCACAACGTTATGTGCAATCTGACACTGGTTATCAATGATAACCCCATTGCCGATCACAGTATCATCCAGCGCGCCACGGTCGATGGTGGTACAGGCGCCGATCTCCACACGATCGCCAATAATAACGCGACCTAACTGCGGGATCTTCACCCAGTTGCCGCGATCGTTGGCATAGCCAAAACCGTCAGCACCGATGACCGTACTGGACTGGATCAGGCAATTCTCACCGATCTGAATGTCGTGGTAAACCGATACATTCGCCCACAGACGCGAACCGGCCCCAATTTTCGTATTTTTCCCGACGAAGCAGCCCGGGCCGATAACCACGTTATCGCCAAGCTCCACGCCAGACTCAATCACCGCATTTGCGCCAATTGAAACATTGCTACCCAGCGTTGCCGTCGCATCAACCACTGCACTCGGTGCAATGTTCTGTGCCGGCTGCGGCGTGGTATCTAAAATTTGCGCCATTCGCGCATACGTCAGGTAAGGATTTTTCACTACCAGCGCAGCACTCTTAGCAAAAGGAAGATCGTCCTGCGTCATGACAACGGCAGACGCCTGGCATAAGGCCAGGTGCTCACGGTATTTTGGATTCACCATGAAGGTGATGTGACCCGTTTGCGCAGATTGCATGGACGCAACGCCGGTGATGACGATATCGCCATCACCGTGTAATTCTGCATCCAACTGTTCTGCTAAATCAGCCAGTCGAATTGAAGGCATTACTTATTTAACCTGTTTCAGTACGTCAGCGGTGATGTCTTTTACATCGCTGCTGTTATAAGCAACGGTGTTTGCGTCAACGACCAGATCGATGCTCTGGCTGCTCGCAACAGATTTCACTGCAGTCTGGATACGGGTAACCAGTTTGCCACGTTCTTCGTTGGAACGACGTGCACGATCCTGCTCAAAAGCCTGCGCTTTCTGAGAGAAGGTCTGGCGCTGAGCCATCACGTCTTTTTCCAGCTTAGTACGATCGCTGCCCGCTTTCATGGACTGCAGACGCTGCATTTTAGATTGCAGATCGGATTCCATACGCTGCAGTTCGCTCGCGCGGCCTTTAAACTCATTTTCCAACGTGTTGGAAACACCGGTCTTCTGTGCAACCTGCTGGAACAGGCTACCCATGTTGACGATAGCAATTTTGTCAGCAGCCTGTGCAGACGTAACCATTGCTAAACCGAGACCTGCCGCTAATAACCACTTTTTCACAATAAACTCCTTACCATCCCATTTGCACCCGAAGGTGCAGTTCTTTGCGTGGCCAGGCGATCCCATGCAAGATGATCGCCTTAAGTCATCGCTACACTACCATTACATTCCTTTGCGAAGAACAATTACCAGGTTTTACCAATGTTAAACTGGAACTGCTCTTTTTTGTCTCCATCGTAATCCTTAAACGGCTGGGCGTAGGAGAAGACCAACGGCCCCAATGGGGACATCCATTGTAATGCGATACCAGCAGACATACGGATATTGCTTGGATCACTGTAGTCTGGATAACCGGAATATGCACTTGAATCCCAGTTAGTATCCCAGACGGTACCCATATCCCAGAAGAACGAAGTACGTACCGAGTTGGCGTATTTATCACTGATGAACGGCGTTGGGGTAATGAACTCCAAGCTGGCGACAGCCATGGCGTTACCGCCCACTGCATCATCCGATTTACACGGCGCCGATTGCGTGCTTTCACATTCGTTATCGTAGTCGCTATCGCCATCATGACGACTGCTGGATGGATAATAAACGGCTTTCGGACCAATGGTATTGGACTGGAAGCCACGCACGGTGCTGGAGCCACCGGCATAGAAGTTCTCATAGAACGGCATCTCTTTACCGCCGATTCCATCCCCATAACCCCAACGGGTACGACCGAGGACCACCCACTTATGATCGTCGTCGATCGGTACGTAGGTTGCGGTATCCAGTGTCGCTTTGTAGAACTCGTTATCAGAGCCAGGGATCGTCACCTTACCGTTCAGGTTGATACGCGTCCCTTCCGTCGGGAAGAAGCCACGGTCAAGCTTGTTATAAGTCCAGCCATAGTTGAAGGTGAAGTCGTTGGCGCTAAAGGAGTTGCGGTCATTCGATTCACTCGGGTATTCACCCACGGAGTTCAAATAACGCCACATCGCGACCTGCGGCTGCATATTAGACAGGGAGTTATGCACATACCCTAAACCCGCACGCAGGGTGTTGTATTCGTTGACCGGGAAGCCCAGCGTGACGTCTGTACCATAACTTTTGTTGGTATAGTCAGACAGATCCGCATCGTTCGCATCAAAGTCGTTATAGAAGATGCGCCCACCCAGACTCACGCCATCAACAGTGAAGTACGGGTTGGTGACGGACAGTTCGCTGTAGGTCTGGTAATCGTTCTTGGTACCGTTAATCCCTACCGCGTAACCCGTGCCCAGCCAGTTATCCTGCTGAACACCGGCCTGGAAGCTTACGCCGCTTTCCGTACCGTAACCGACACCAAAGTTAAAGCTACCGGTGTTACGCTCTTTCACCTTATAGACCACGTCTACCTGGTCCGGGCTGCCCGGAACACGCTGCGTGTCGGTGTCGACCGTTTCAAAGTAACCCAGACGGTTCAGACGCTCTTTACCCTGATCAACCATATCACTGCCCAGCCATGCCCCTTCCATCTGGCGCATTTCGCGACGCAGGACGGCATCTTTGGACGTGTCGTTACCTTCAAAACGGATCTTACGCACGTAGAAACGGTTACCCGCATCAACGTTTACGCGCAGCATAACGGTTTTGTCAGTATCGTTGATTTCCGGCTGTGACTGAACACGCGGATAGGCGTAACCATAGCGACCCAGAAGCTTCTTAATATCATCTTCCATTTTGGTCACTTTGGTGCCGTTATAGAGTTCGCCCGGCTCAATTTTGGTCAGGCTTTCGATCTCCGCAGAATGCCCCGCCAGGTTCCCCGTTACCTGAACGCCAGAAAGCTTATACTGCTCGCCTTCCGTGATGTTCACGGTAATGTAGATCCCTTTCTTATCCGGGGTCAGGCTGACCTGCGTTGAGTCGATGTTGAAACGCGCGTAACCGCGATCCAGGTAGTAACTGCGCAGGGTTTCAAGGTCACCCGCCAGTTTCTGCTTCTGGTATTTGCGATCGCCAACAACGTTCCACCACGGAACTTCATCACGCAACTGGAAGTGAGAGATCAGTTCATCCGTGCTGAAGGCATGATTACCGACGATATTGATCTGCTGGATCTTCGCCGATACCCCTTCCTGGAACACCAGTTTAAGGTCAACACGGTTGCGCGGCAGCGGCGTGACAACGGCTTTCACGCTGGCACTGTATTTACCGACGCTGTAGTAGAAGTCTTCCAGACCTTTCTCGATATCGGCAATGGTGGTGCGATCCAAAGATTCGCCAACACGCACGCCAGAAGCCTCGAGGTTTTGCTTCAGCATGTCATCTTTCACCGATTTGTTACCGGAGAAGGTGATGCTGGCAATAGTCGGACGTTCTTTTACCTGAACCAGAAGCGTATCGCCATCGCGAAGGACACGAACATCCTCAAAGTTGCCAGTGGCAAACAGTGCGCGAATGGTATTACTGATATCTTCATCATTAACCGTGTCGCCTGTGCGCACCGGCATACTGAGGAGGGCCGCACCAACGGCGACACGCTGCAGGCCTTCGAAATGAATGTCCTTCACTACGAACCCTTCAGCACCGTATACGGTCGCGCTGCTAAACAGCAGCGACGCTATGAGCAACTTTTTCATCGCCATCGTTATTATGCGTTCTTCCTAACTAACTCTCTTACAACCGAGAGAAATCATTGAAAAGTGCAAGCCCCATTAACAGCACCAGCAATATCGAGCCAATGCGATAACTAAAGTCTTGAACCCGCTCGGATACCGGTCCGCCCTTAAGCTTTTCAATCGCCAGGAACAGCAGATGCCCCCCGTCAAGAACGGGCAACGGAAACAGGTTGATTATCCCTAAGTTCACGCTAATCAGCGCAAGGAACATCAGATAATAAATCACCCCGAACTCCGCTGACATCCCAGCCCCCTGAGCGATAGAAATCGGCCCACTGAGGTTGTTCAGTTTCACATCACCGGTTATCAATTTTCCCAGCATACTGACCGTCAGCTTCATCAACTGCCACGTTTTATCCGTGGCCTGTGCAATGGCGCTGAATGGCCCATACTGGCGTACTGTCTTGTACTCATCCGGCAGAGGAATGATTTTCGGCACAACACCGGCAAACCCTTCTGCCTTCCCATTACCCGGTTTCGAATCCGGAATTAATGTTAAAGACAAGGCACTGCCCTGCCTTTCAATTTCCAGCGCTAACGGCTGACCCGGATTATCGCGCACCAGGTTCACGAACGTCATCCACTGCGTTAGCGGTTGACCATCGACTTTAACGATCCTGTCGCCAGCTTGCAAACCCGCCTTACTTGCGGCGGACTGAGCCTGGACTTCTGACAGCACCGGTTCAATCTGTGGTCCGCGCGGTCGAATCCCTAAAGAAGATACAGGATCTTCCTTATCAGGCTCAAATGCCCACTGCCGCAAATCCAGCGTTTTTTCCTGTCGCTGGTTGCTGCCGAAAGGCGCCACGCTGATTGTCGTCTGTTCGTCGCCAATTTTTGCGACCAACTGTAAACGCACTGCGTCCCAATCAGGGGTTTCGATACCATCAACGGCTTTAAGTTCCGTGCCAGGAATAATTTGCGCCTGAGCGGCAATCGAGTTGGGCGTAATTTCACCAACAACCGGACGAACACCGGGGACGCCGATGATAAACACCAGCCAGTAAGCGAAGATGGCAAAGAGGAAATTGGCAACCGGACCGGCGGCAATGATCGCGGCGCGCTGGCCGACGGTTTTATTGTTGAAAGCGTGGTGGCGCAGCTCCGGGATCACCGGTTCCGCGCGCTCATCCAGCATTTTGACATAGCCGCCCAGCGGGATCAGGGCGATGACATATTCGGTCCCAGACCGATCGGTACGGCGCCAGAGCGCTTTACCAAATCCAATGGAAAAGCGCTCGACACGGACACCGCAGCGCCGGGCAACCCAGAAATGACCAAATTCATGCACGGTGATCAGCACACCCAGTGCGACAATGAATGCAGCCAGATTCCAGAGAATACTCAGCATAAAACCTTCCGTTAAAGCGTCTTGAATACCAGTAACAACAGGCAAGCAAAGACCGGTACTGCCGCCGTCAGGCTGTCAATACGGTCCAGAATACCACCGTGTCCTGGAATCAAATGACCGCTGTCTTTAATTCCTGCTTCACGCTTAAACATGCTCTCAGTCAGATCGCCCAGCACGGAGGCCAGCGCAGCGACAATAGAACAGATTAATAAGGTGACAGGCGCAACATCCAGATTCGCCCACATGCCGTAACCCCAGGAGATCACAGCCGCTGTGGCAAGGCCACCAAAAAAGCCCTGCCAGGTTTTCCCCGGCGACACTTTCGGCGCCAGTTTATGTTTGCCAAACAGTTTGCCAAACATATACGCCCCGGAGTCCGCCCCCCAGACCAGGATCATGACATAGAGCAGCCATATTGCGCCACTGTAATGATTCTCGTCATAGTGCCATGCACGCAGCGCCAGCATTCCCCAGAAGAAGGGAACGATCGTGAGCACGCCAAAAATTATGCGTAATGTCTTCGAATTACGCCAGATCGTCGCCGAGTCGGGGTAAAAAAACACCAGCACTAACGCAACAACCCACCAGCCCAGCGATGCCCACAACGAGGCTTCGACCATCGGCTGATGAATATTATGATGATATTCCGGCAACAGAAACAGCATCAGTGCGAGCAATAACCCACACAGCACCGCCAGCCAGACGCGTTGCGTGCGCGTGGCAAAACCGCTTAACTGTCCCCATTCCCACGCGGCCAGCATACAAACAACCAACGTCACAATGGCGAACCCCACCGGCGGCAGCAGAAACAGCGCCGCGATGACCACGGGTATTAAAACGAAAGCAGAAATTAGGCGATACTTCAGCAAAAGCGACCCCCATCAGGCTTTGTCATCACCGGGCTCGGTGCCGCCGAAACGACGCTCTCGATTAGCAAAGGCATGCAGTGCACCTTCAAAGTCTTGTTCATCGAAATCGGGCCAAAGAACATCTGTAAAGTAAAGTTCGGCATAGGCAATTTGCCAAAGCAAAAAGTTACTTATTCGATGCTCTCCCCCAGTCCTAATTACTAAATCCACCGGAGCCAGCTCATGCATACAGATTTGTTGGTTGAGCATGTCTTCATCAATCTGATCAGGACGCAGTAAACCTTCCTGCACCTGTTCTGCCAGTTGTCTGACTCCCTGGACAATGTCCCAACGTCCGCCGTAATTCGCCGCAATATTCAGCGTCAGCCCGGTATTCTGGGCGGTAAGCGCTTCAGACTTACGAATACGTTCTTGCAAACGCGAGTTAAATCGACTGGTGTCGCCAATAATGCGCAGGCGGACGTTATGGCGATGCAGGCTTTTCACTTCACTATCAAGCGCCCACACAAATAGCTCCATTAACGCACTCACTTCCTGCGCCGGTCGGTTCCAGTTTTCACTACTAAAGGCATACAGCGTTAACGCATCAATACCATTGTTGGCAGCAAAAGAGACGGCACGGCGGACGGATTTCGCTCCGGCCTTATGCCCAAATGCGCGAATCTTCCCTTGCTTTTTCGCCCAGCGACCATTGCCATCCATAATGATCGCGACATGGCGACAGCCATGTGCAGGCAAATTTTCGCTTACTGGTTGAGTTGCAGACAACATAACGCGTTTATAGTCCCTGAAAGGATTTAGCGGTACTCAGGAATACTGAAGCCTTTTGCTCTTCATCCTTCAGGCTGCCTCTTCGTTGGCTGTGATCATTCGCCTCAGTCACATACTCTTTGTATGCGCCTGGAAACTCATTCACTTGCCACCTTGATGCAACCTGAATGATTTTGTGCATCCACAAAAAAGCCGTGTCAAACCACGGCTTACCTGACCGAAAAAAGCCAAATACCTGCGATCAGGTGGCGCAGACTATATCACTGAAGCACAACGCTAACAAATAGCACGATCTCCTCCGGGAGGATAATCCTCAGCTTGCGAGTCGCATCACTTGTTTTCTGGCGACTTCTCGCGCAATCGCATCGACCTTAAGTACGTCATCGACGCTCTGCGGTTCTTGTAGATCCATCTGCTCCAGCACGGCTAAATTGAGATCGGCGATATCGGTAAAGCGTATTTCTTCAGCAAGAAATGCAGCAACGACAATTTCATTGGCTGCATTCAGCGCGGTTGTAGCGGCCTGCCCCTGCTCAAACGCCTCCATCGCCAGTTTCAGGCACGGGTAACGTTGGTAATCCGGCGCGCTAAACGTCAACGCACTGAGTTTGCAGAAATCGAGCGGTGCAACACCAGAGGTTACGCGATTCGGCCAGGCCATCGTATGTGCGATAGGCGTGCGCATGTCTGGCTCACCCAGTTGCGCCAGAACGCTGCCGTCCTGATAACGCACCATCGAGTGAATCACCGACTGCGGGTGAATCAGCACTTCCATCTGACGGGCACTGGCGTTAAACAACCAACGCGCTTCAATGTATTCCAGACCTTTATTCATCATAGTGGCTGAGTCGACGGAGATCTTACGTCCCATCGACCAGTTCGGATGACGGCATGCCTGATCGGGCGTCATCGACACCAGTTCATGCAGCGGCGTTTCCCGGAACGGGCCACCAGACCCGGTAAGCAAAACGGACATCACGCCATTCTGCTCCAGGTCAGCGTATCCCAGATTGTGTTGAATGGGTTGGGGCATACTCTGAAAAATAGCGTTATGTTCGCTGTCTACCGGTAAAAGTCGGGCTTTACTGTGCTTCACGGCGTCCATGAACAGGCGTCCACAGGTCACCAAAGATTCTTTGTTTGCCAGCAGAATGGTTTTTCCCGCGCGAATGGCGGCAAGCGTTGGCAGCAGGCCCGCCGCGCCAACGATGGCCGCCATGACCTGATCGACCTCATCAAGCGCCGCCATATCACAAGCCGCCTGTTGCCCGCTGAGAACGTCCGTATGGCTACCATGCTGCTTTAGCGCGTCATTGAGAAGGCGCGCGCTGGCGTCATCGTCCATCACGGCATAACGCGGGGAGAATTCCAGGCACTGCTCCACCATACGGCTGACATTTTTACCTGCCACCAGCGCGATAACGCGGAAGTGCTCAGGGTTTTGACGCACCACGTCCAGCGTGCTGCAACCGATAGAGCCGGTCGAACCCAGAATGGTTAATTGCTTCATCAAACATCCGAAAAAATGAGACAGGATAAAAAGCAAAACGCCGCCAGCCGATCGTATGATCTTCTGAGCGGCGTTTTGAGCGTACAGCGGAATCAGAACTGCATCAGTTCTGCTTCTTTATCTGCCAGCGCCGCATCCACTTTCTTGATGGCGGCATCCGTCATTTTCTGTACGTCGTCCTGAGAACGGCGATCGTCATCTTCGCTGATCTCTTTGTCTTTCAGCAGTGCTTTCACTTTGTCGTTCGCGTCACGGCGGACGTTACGTACGGCAACACGCGCCTGTTCAGCTTCACCACGAACGATTTTCGTCAGATCTTTGCGACGCTCTTCCGTCAGCGGAGGCAGCGGAACGCGAATATCGCTGCCTGCGGAGCTCGGGTTCAGACCGAGGTCAGAAGCCATAATCGCTTTCTCAACGGCCGGGCTCATGGAGCGATCAAACACGTTGATTTTCAGGGTACGGGAATCTTCTACCGTTACGCTTGCCAGCTGACGCAACGGCGTTGGCGTGCCGTAATATTCCACGACAATGCCATCCAGCAGGCTGGGAGAAGCACGACCCGTGCGTATTTTGCTGATTTGGTTTTTGAACGCTTCTACGCATTTTTCCATGCGTACTTCAGCATCTTTTCTGATATCGCTAATCACGTTACGAATCCTTGGATACTAGTCTCAGTCAGACCAGACAGCACACAATACACTTCATCCTTCAAGCTGCCTCTGCGTTGACTGCAAGCGTTCACTCCAGTCACGTACTCAGGTACGCTCCTGGAGATTCACGCTCTTGTCGCCTTGACGCAGCATGAATGACTTTGTGTATTCAGAATGTGCTCAGTATAGTCTCGTTTAATTTATGACACAGGATATAAAAGTCCCGCCGGGTAAAGGCAAATCTTACCCGTAATTGGCCAATACGGGAATTATTCCGTAATTAATGTGCCTTCTTTTTCACCCATGACGACGCGACGCAGTGCGCCAGGTTTGTTCATGTTAAAGACACGAATCGGCAATTTGTGGTCACGCGCCAGCGTAAACGCCGCCAGATCCATCACTTTCAGTTCTTTATCCAGAACTTCATTGTAGGTCAACTGCTCGTACATCGTAGCAGCAGGATCTTTCGCCGGATCGGCAGTAAAGACGCCATCGACTTTCGTCGCTTTCAGCACCACGTCGGCTTCGATTTCAATGCCACGCAGGCACGCCGCAGAGTCAGTGGTGAAGAAAGGATTACCGGTACCCGCAGAGAGGATAACCACGCGGTTATTACGCAGCAGGCTGATAGCCTCTGCCCAGCTGTAGTTGTCGCATACGCCATTCAGTGGGATAGCGGACATCAGGCGGGCGTTCACATAGGCGCGGTGAAGCGCATCGCGCATTGCCAGGCCGTTCATCACGGTGGCCAGCATGCCCATGTGGTCGCCCACAACTCGGTTCATACCCGCTTTCGCCAGACCAGCACCACGGAACAAGTTACCGCCACCAATCACCACACCAACCTGAATACCCAGTTCAACCAGTTCTTTGATTTCCTGAGCCATACGATCCAGTATGCTTGCGTCAATACCGAAGCCTTCCGAACCCTGCAGAGCTTCGCCACTTAACTTAAGCAGAATGCGTTTATAGACGGGTTTTGCATTGGTAGCCATGTTTCTTTCCTGAGACTGTCAACGATTAAAAATGGGGGTAAATTCTGGCGACAATGATATGTCGCTACTCAGTACAACGAAATAAGAGCCATACTGATTTTGCGAGACGGGTGACAAAAAGAAGCCGCCCTCAGGCGGCTCCTTTTCGACAATTAAGACTGCTTGGACATCGCAGCAACTTCTGCTGCAAAGTCAGTCTCAACTTTCTCGATGCCTTCGCCCACTTCGAAGCGGATGAAGCCAGTAACGTCAGCGTTGTGCTCTTTCAGCAGCTGACCAACAGACTTGCTTGGCTCCATAACGAAAGGCTGACCCGTCAGAGAAACTTCGCCGGTGAATTTCTTCATGCGGCCTTCAACCATTTTCTCTGCGATTTCTTTCGGCTTACCAGACTGCATCGCGATGTCCAGCTGAACCTGGTATTCTTTTTCTACCACTTCAGCAGACACGTCTTCCGGCTTAACAAATTCAGGCTTGCTTGCAGCAACGTGCATTGCCAGCTGCTTAACCAGCTCTTCGTCTGCGCCTTTAGCGGCAACCAGAACACCGATGCGCGCACCGTGCTGGTAGCTACCCAGAACGTCACCTTCCAGGGAAGCGATACGGCGGATGTTGATGTTCTCACCGATTTTCGCTACCAGCGCAACGCGCTCTTCTTCGAACTGCGCTTTCAGCACTTCAACGTCAGTGATTTTGCCAGCAACAGCGGCATCCAGCACTTTGTCAGCAAATGCCTGGAAACCACCATCTTTAGCAACGAAGTCAGTCTGGCAGTTAACTTCCAGAATGAAAGCGATGTTGCCGTCGATTTTGGTTTTGATCACGCCGTCAGCAGCAACGTTGCCTGCTTTTTTCGCCGCTTTGATAGCGCCGGACTTACGCATGTTTTCGATTGCCAGCTCGATGTCGCCATTAGCTTCAGTCAGTGCTTTTTTGCAATCCATCATGCCTGCGCCAGTACGCTCACGCAGCTCTTTTACCAGGGATGCGGTAATTTCAGCCATTCTAAAATCCTCGGAAGATTTGATCTGCCCGGCGTCAAACCGCACAGATTTAAAAGTGAAAAAGGGGGCCATATACAGGCCCCCTAACCAAACATGATACTACCTGGTTTATAAGGGCTCTTCCCCTTCATATTCCGAACCGCAGGAACGTTTTCTTCGCTCGCTCATCCCAGTCACTTACTGATGTAAGCTCCCGGGAATTCTCGAGCTTGCCGCCTTCCTGCAACTCGCACTATTTCAGGGAAGTTATCAAGCCTTATTATTCAGCTTCTACGAAGCTTTCTTCCGCCTGGGAAGCCAGATCCTGAGAACGGCCTTCACGAACGGTTGCAGCAACAGCGCCCAGGTACAGGCTAACAGCACGGATTGCGTCGTCGTTACCCGGGATAACGAAGTCAACACCATCCGGATCAGAGTTGGTATCAACGATAGCAAATACCGGAATACCTAGGTTGTTTGCTTCTTTGATAGCAATGTGCTCGTGGTCAGCATCGATGACGAACAGAGCGTCCGGCAGACCGCCCATGTCTTTGATACCGCCCAGGCTGTTTTCCAGTTTCTCAAGCTCACGAGTACGCATCAGCGCTTCTTTCTTGGTCAGCTTTTCGAAAGTACCGTCCTGAGACTGAGTTTCCAGGTCTTTCAGACGTTTGATGGACTGACGAACGGTTTTCCAGTTAGTCAGCATACCGCCCAGCCAGCGATGGTTCACGAAGAACTGGTCGCAGCTGTTAGCAGCGTCTTTCACCGCTTCGCTTGCAGCGCGTTTAGTACCAACGAAAAGGATTTTACCTTTACGAGAAGCAATCTTGTTCAGTTCAGCCAGCGCTTCGTTGAACATCGGTACAGTTTTCTCAAGGTTGATGATGTGAACTTTGTTACGCGCACCGAAGATGAACGGCTTCATTTTCGGGTTCCAGTAACGGGTCTGGTGACCGAAGTGAACACCAGCCTTGAGCATGTCGCGCATGGAAACAGTTGCCATGATTAAAACCTCTATAGATAAAGTTGGGGTTATGCCTCCACGTATCCCATATTACCGACCCCAAAGGGCACCCCGGAATATGTGCCGATACGTGTGTGTTGTTACACAAAGTGAGATTTGTCGCTTCCGTCCATTCTGTGTATACGAAATGAGATCGGAAGTCCGGCGCGCTTTATACCACAAATACGCCGTGGACACCAATAATTGTTGGCTTGCTGTGCTGTTAATGATTCTCAATTTGGCAGCATGTATGCTGGACTGATACCATTGACAGCACTTACACAATTATTGTCGAAATAATCGACACTGATGGACAGAATTCATGGCTATCTCAATCAAGACCCCTGAAGAAATCGAAAAAATGCGCGTCGCGGGCCGTCTGGCCGCGGAAGTGCTGGAGATGATCGAACCGTATATCAAACCGGGCGTTAGCACGGGTGAACTGGATCGTATCTGTAACGACTACATCGTTAACGAGCAGCATGCGATCTCGGCCTGTCTCGGCTATCACGGTTATCCGAAATCCGTCTGCATCTCTATTAATGAAGTGGTATGTCACGGGATTCCGGATGATGCCAAACATCTAAAAGATGGCGATATCGTCAACATCGACGTGACCGTCATTAAAGACGATTACCACGGCGATACCTCCAAAATGTTTATCGTTGGCAAACCGACCATACTGGGCGAGCGTCTGTGCCGCGTCACCCAGGAAAGCCTGTATCTGGCGCTGCGAATGGTGAAACCAGGTATCCGTCTGCGTACGCTCGGTGCGGCGATCCAGAAATATGCGGAAGGAGAAGGTTTCTCCGTGGTGCGTGAATACTGCGGACACGGCATTGGTCGTGGCTTCCACGAAGAGCCGCAGGTGCTGCACTATGATGCGGATGACGGCGGCGTGGTGCTGAAACCGGGCATGACCTTTACCATCGAACCGATGCTCAACGCCGGTGATTACCGTATCCGCACAATGAAAGACGGCTGGACGGTCAAAACCAAAGACCGGAGCTTGTCTGCACAATACGAGCATACTATTGTGGTGACCGATAACGGCTGTGAAATTCTGACGTTACGTAAGGATGACACCATCCCGGCGGTCATTACGCACGACGCATAACTTTTTTGCCTGATGGCGCTCTCGCTTATCAGGCCTACAAATGGCACTATTCCGTAGGCCGGATAAGGCACTTTCGCCATATCCGGCTTTTTTAATGGGTGGCGCATAATGAATACACTTCCTGAACAACACGCGAATACCGCACTCCCCACCCTCCCCGGTCAGCCGCAGAACCCGGGGACCTGGTCTCGCGACGAACTCACCGTCGCCGGAATCAAAACGCATATCGACGCGTTCCAGCAATGGCTGGGCGATGCCTTCGACAGCGGGATTTCCGCCGAACAGCTAATTGAAGCCCGGACCGAATTTATCGACCAGTTGCTGCAACGTCTGTGGATCGACGCCGGTTTTGGGCAGATTGCCGATCTGGCGCTGGTCGCCGTCGGTGGCTACGGACGCGGTGAGCTGCACCCGCTTTCTGATATCGACCTGCTCATCCTGAGTCGTAAAAAATTACCGGACGATCAGGCGCAAAAGGTCGGCGAGCTGCTGACATTGCTGTGGGACGTCAAACTGGAGGTCGGGCACAGCGTACGTACGCTGGAAGAATGCCTGCTGGAAGGGTTGTCGGACCTGACCGTCGCCACCAACCTGATTGAAACCCGTCTGTTGATTGGCGACGTGGCCCTTTTTCTGGCGCTGCAAAAACATATCTTCAGCGAAGGTTTCTGGCCCTCCGACAAGTTCTACGCCGCCAAAGTGGAAGAGCAGCATCAGCGCCACCAGCGCTATCACGGCACCAGCTATAACCTCGAGCCGGATATCAAAAGTAGCCCCGGCGGTCTGCGCGATATCCACACGCTGCAGTGGGTCGCCCGTCGCCATTTCGGCGCTACCTCGCTCGACGAAATGGTCGGCTTCGGCTTTTTGACTCAGGCAGAACGCGCTGAGCTCAACGAGTGCCTGCACATTCTGTGGCGCATTCGTTTTGCCCTGCATTTAGTGGTCAGTCGTTACGATAACCGCCTGCTGTTCGATCGCCAGTTGAGCGTCGCTCAGCGCCTGAATTACAGCGGCGAAGGCAACGAGCCGGTTGAGCAGATGATGAAGGATTATTTCCGCGTCACCCGCCGCGTCACGGAACTCAACCAGATGCTGCTGCAGCTGTTTGACGAAGCGATCCTCGCGCTGTCCGCCGACGAAAAGCCGCGTCCTATTGATGACGATTTCCAGCTACGCGGCACGCTGATCGATCTGCGTCAGGACGATCTGTTCATCCGCGAACCGGAAGCGATCCTGCGGATGTTCTACACCATGGTACGCAACAGTGCGATCACCGGGATCTACTCCACCACCCTGCGCCATCTGCGCCATGCGCGCCGCCATCTGAATCAGCCGCTGTGCTACATCCCGGAGGCGCGATCGCTGTTTCTTAGTATGCTGCGCCATCCTGGTGCGGTCAGCCGCGGTCTGCTGCCGATGCACCGCCATAGCGTGCTGTGGGCCTACATGCCCCAGTGGTCACGTATTGTCGGGCAGATGCAGTTTGACCTGTTCCATGCTTACACGGTGGACGAACACACGATTCGCGTGATGCTGAAGCTGGAAAGTTTTGCCAAAGAAGAGACCCGTCAGCGCCACCCATTGTGCGTGGATCTCTGGCCGCGTCTGCGCCAGCCTGAGCTCATTTTTATCGCCGCGCTATTTCATGATATTGCCAAAGGACGCGGCGGCGACCACTCGGTGCTGGGCGCACAGGACGTGCTCAAGTTTGCGGAACTGCACGGCCTGAACTCGCGCGAAACGCAGCTGATTGCCTGGCTGGTTCGCCAGCACCTGCTGATGTCGGTGACCGCTCAGCGCCGGGATATTCAGGATCCCGAAGTGATTAAGCAGTTCGCCGAAGAAGTACAGACGGAACATCGCCTGCGCTTCCTGGTTTGCCTGACGGTGGCGGATATATGCGCCACTAACGAAACGCTATGGAACAGCTGGAAGCAAAGTTTGCTGCGCGAGCTGTACTTCGCCACGGAAAAACAGCTGCGTCGGGGAATGCAAAACACGCCGGATATGCGTGAACGCGTGCGCCATCACCAGTTGCAGGCGCTGGCGCTGCTGCGGATGGATAACATTGATGAAGAAGCATTGCACCATATCTGGTCGCGCTGTCGCGCCAACTACTTCGTGCGCCACAGCCCGAACCAGCTGGCCTGGCATGCGCGTCATCTGTTGCAGCACGATCTCAGCGAGCCGCTAATTCTGCTCAGCCCGCAGGCAACACGCGGCGGGACGGAAATCTTCATCTGGAGTCCGGATCGCCCGTATCTGTTTGCCGCCGTTTGCGCCGAGCTGGACCGACGTAACCTCAGCGTCCACGATGCGCAGATTTTCACCACCCGCGATGGCATGGCGATGGATACCTTTATCGTACTGGAACCGGACGGCAGCCCGCTGTCGTCAGACAGGCATGAAGCCATCCGCTTTGGGCTGGAACAGGCAATCACCCAGCGCAGCTGGCAGCCGCCGCAGCCGCGCCGACAGCCGGCAAAATTACGCCACTTTACCGTCGATACCGAGGTCACATTCCTGCCCACGCACACCGACCGCAAATCGTTCCTCGAGCTTATCGCGCTCGATCAGCCAGGGCTGCTGGCGCGGGTCGGGCAAATTTTTGCCGATCTGGGAATTTCGCTTCATGGCGCCCGAATTACAACCATTGGTGAGCGAGTAGAAGATTTATTCATAATCGCTACAGCAGACCGGCGTGCACTTAATAATGCGCTGCAGCAGGAAGTGCATCAACGGTTGACAGAGGCCCTCAATCCAAACGATAAAGGGTAGTGTGTTTATTTATAGGGAAAGAGTTTAACAATGCAGCAGTTACAGAACGTTATTGAGACCGCTTTTGAGCGCCGTGCCGACATTACTCCGGCCAATGTGGATACCGTGACCCGTGAAGCGGTGAATCAGGTGATTTCCCTGCTGGACTCCGGCGCGCTGCGCGTGGCAGAAAAGGTAGACGGTCAGTGGGTGACTCACCAGTGGTTGAAGAAAGCGGTGCTGCTCTCTTTCCGTATCAACGATAACCAGGTGATCGATGGCGCGGAAAGCCGCTACTTCGATAAAGTGCCGATGAAATTCGCCGACTACGACGAAGCACGCTTCCAGAAAGAAGGCTTCCGTGTGGTTCCGCCTGCGGCAGTTCGTCAGGGTGCGTTTATCGCCCGTAACACCGTGCTGATGCCGTCCTATGTCAACATCGGCGCTTACGTTGATGAAGGCACGATGGTCGATACCTGGGCAACCGTCGGTTCCTGCGCGCAGATCGGTAAGAACGTTCACCTGTCCGGCGGCGTCGGCATCGGTGGCGTACTGGAGCCGCTGCAGGCGAACCCGACCATCATCGAAGATAACTGCTTTATCGGAGCACGTTCTGAAGTCGTAGAAGGCGTGATTGTCGAAGAAGGCTCGGTGATTTCGATGGGCGTTTATATTGGTCAGAGCACCCGCATTTACGACCGTGAAACCGGTGAAGTCCATTATGGTCGCGTTCCGGCAGGCTCCGTTGTCGTTTCCGGCAACCTGCCGTCGAAAGATGGCAAGTACAGCCTGTACTGTGCGGTAATTGTGAAAAAAGTCGACGCCAAAACCCGTGGCAAGGTCGGCATCAACGAGTTATTGCGTACCATCGACTAACGGCGATTTGAAAAAGCGGGCTAAGCCCGCTTTTTTTACATCTGCGAGTGGCAGAAACAGGGCTTTTCGTTAATTATTCAATAGTTATAGTGAGCTTAAGGGTACCGCTATGTATGACAATCTGAAAAGTCTGGGCATTACTAATCCTGAAGAAATCGATCGTTACAGCCTGCGGCAAGAAGCCAATAACGATATCCTGAAAATCTATTTCCAGAAGGATAAAGGTGAGTTCTTTGCCAAAAGCGTGAAGTTTAAATACCCCCGCCAGCGCAAAACCGTGGTTGCCGATGGAGTGGGTCAGGGATACAAAGAGGTACAGGAGATCAGTCCCAACCTGCGCTATGTGATCGACGAACTCGATCAGATCTGCCAGCGCGATCGCACGGAAGTGGATCTGAAACGTAAGATCCTTGATGATTTACGCCATCTGGAAAGCGTGGTGGCGAATAAGATCACCGAAATCGAAGCCGATCTGGAAAAACTGACGCGAAAATAAGCAGTTTGTTGCCGGATGGCGGCGTCATACGCCTTATCAGGCCTACAGGCACATCCGGGTAGGCCTGATAAGCGTAGCCCCATCAGGCAATGAATCAATGCTGCTCATCCAGCTGTAACGCCACATACAGCAGCAGCCGATCGTCGAAATTCCCCAAATCCAGCCCGGTTAATTCCGAGATGCGATTCAGTCGATACTCCAGCGTATTCCGGTGAATAAACAGCGCCTTAGAGGTTGCCAGTGGCTGCACGTTGTGGCGAAACCACGCCGCCAGAGTGCGGCGCAACAGGCCGTTATTGTCCATCGCCTTCAGCCGCACCAACGGACGCGCCAGCTCATTGGCCTGCCAGCCGCCGCGCAGACTGTCGAGCAGTACCGGCAGCATTAAGTCCTGATAAAAGTAGCTGCGGCTTTCCGGCATTCGTTGTTTGCCGACCATCATCGTCGTGCGCGCAGTACGGTACGAACGCGCGATACTGCCAGGCCCGGTAAAATAGTTGCCCAGCGAAACGCGAAAGCGCAACTGTCCGTTCTCTTTCATGCGCGCAATCAGCTGCTCAACGCGCTTGCGGTGATCTTCGGCATCCCAACGGCCAAACGAATTCAACGCCGGTTTTAACACCACCATCTCGGTCAGCGAAACGATCGCAATCAGGTTATTACGCTCCGGGGTGGTCAGTGCGTTCTGTAACTGCTGCAACTCCGCCATAGCGCTGTCCACGCCGAGTTGTCCGCTGTCCACTTCCACCACCGCCACCACGCGCGGCTGGTTGAGGTCGATCCCTAAACGTTGCGCCCACTCGGTCAACGCTGGCGTGTTCTCTTCCGCCTGAATCAGGTTCATCACCAACTCTTCACGCAGGCGACTGTCCTGGGCCAGCAGATGCATCAGGCGCGACTGCTCCAGCATCATCTCCGCCGTCATGCACACCAGTTCGCCATATTTGCGCAGATGTTCCGGTTCGCCGGTCAGGCCGATCACGCCCACAATTTCGCCTTCCAGGCGCAGCGGCAGGTTGATCCCCTGACGAACGCCATGCAGATGACGCGCAACGGCATCATCGATGTCCACCACGCGGCCCTGAGAGAGGACTAACAGCGCGCCTTCGTGCAATTCCCCAATTCGCTCGCGATCGCCGCTGCCGATGATCCGTCCACGGGCATCCATCACGTTGATATTGGTATCAATAATGCGCATCGTGCGTGCCACGATATCCTGCGCCATTTTGGTATCAAGATGCCAGCCAGCCATAAAGCCCTCCTGTGAGCAGAGCTCCAGCATAAAGAAGATAACAAACGCTGACATTGTGCAGATGCACAAAGCAAAGGGAAGAAGTATGGAGTTGTGGGAAATATCACAAAAAGAAACCCCTTCCTGTGGCAGGAAGGGGTTTTGGGGAGATTACTGCATCAACAGGTAGATATTGCTGTCGCCACGCTGAATGTTCAACGCCAGGACAGACGGTTTGCTGTCGAGGATTTTACGCAGTTCGGCGATGTTTTTCACCGGCTGCTGGTTAGCGCCGACAATCACATCCCCTTTCTTGAGGCCAATCTGCGCCGCCGGGGTGTTCGCTTTCACGTTGTTCACCACGACGCCTTTATCCTGACCTTTATTACTCATTTCAGCCCCTTCAATACCGCTGAAGATGGAGCTGGAATCAACCTGAGTCTGGCTGCTCTGCTGCAGTTCCAGATTCACGGTAACCGGCTTACCGTCGCGCAGCAGGCCGAGGGTAATTTTGCTGCCCACCGGCATGGTGCCAACCTGCGCACGCAGTGCGGCAAAGCTGCTGATCGGCTTACCGTTCAGGGAGGTGATCACATCACCGGCTTTAATACCGGCCTTCGAAGCGGACGAGTTCGGCATGACCTGGCTGACAAAGGCACCGCGCTGTGCATCGACTTTCATCGCTTTCGCCAGTTCGGAGCTCAGTTCGGTACCCATGATACCCAGTTCGCCGCGTTTCACCTGGCCGAATTCCACCATCTGAGAGGTCAGGTTTTTCACCATATTGCTCGGGATCGCAAATCCGATACCGATGTTGCCGCCGTCCGGCGCGAGGATCGCCGTGTTAATACCGATCAACTCGCCGTTCAGGTTAACCAACGCGCCGCCGGAGTTACCGCGGTTGATCGCCGCATCGGTCTGAATGAAGTTTTCATAGTTCTGCGCATTCAGGCCGCTACGGCCCAGCGCAGAGACGATACCGGAAGTGACCGTCTCGCCGAGACCAAACGGGTTACCGATGGCGACAGTGTAATCCCCCACTCGCAGGGTGTCGGAGTCAGCCAGCTTAATCGCCGTCAGGTTTTTCGGATCCTGAATCTGGATCAGCGCAATATCAGAGCGCGGGTCTTTGCCGACGATCTTAGCGTCGAATTTACGGCCATCGCTCAGTTGAACCTTAATCACCGTGGCGTTATCCACCACGTGGTTGTTGGTGACGACATAGCCTTTCGCGGCATCAATGATGACACCGGAACCCAGTGCCATAAACTTCTGCTGCTGGCCGCCGCCATTACCGCCCTGCGGGCCGCCCTGGCAGAAAGGCGAACTCTGGAACGGGGAACCGTCCTGGCAGAACGGGGAATCATCACCAAAGAACTGCTGGAAATTACGCGGCATCCGCGGCGTATTGACGGTTGTGCTACCTTCCACGTTAATGCTGACCACCGATGGCATCACTTTTTCGAGCATCGGTGCCAGACTTGGCATCTGCTGTGCGGTCGTCGCTGATGCAGTTTCAGCCGCCGTTGCAGAAAGCGGGGATAACGCCAAACCTAAACTCAGAGCCAGTGCACTCATTGCTAATGTGGTTTTTTTCATGTGTCTCAATCTCAATTAACAGATAACGCAAAATTGCTGTGTACGTCAGATTCATTTTATAGCGCTAAGTTCCGGACAGAAGTTTATGGAAAAGGTAAAAATTTATTGTCCGTCTTTACAAAACTCAGTCTATTGTTCGACCGCCATCAGGCGGCGGTATTCATCCCATGCATAGAGGTCTGTCATGCCACTGATATAATCCTGGATCAGCCGGCAACGATAATAATATTCCAGCACGGGATACTCAGGCGAATCTGGTGTTAATTTACCCACGGCCTCCACATAGGCCAGTCGGTGACGCGTTGACAATTTCTGAAATAAGCGGGATTCGATAGGAAAGCGCTGCAGACGTTCTTTTTCCACCAGCTCACTGAAATCCGCAAGCGGCAGGCTTAATAAAGGACGGTAGATATCGAGTAAGCCACTGATCACCCGATAGCCCTGTAATTCGAGTTGCTCCACATCAGGATGGCTAAACACATGTTTCATCGCAACATTTTTATAGATTTTCAGCAGGCGACTAAAGCTGCTGCCGTCTTCCAGCAATGCCTGATTAAACCTTCCGTCAAAGATTTGTTCCAGGTTATCAATAAAACGCTGCGCGGCGTAGGGCACCAGTTTATTAAGTGTATTCACCCGCAAATACATGAAAAATTGATCTTCAGTACTGCGGCTCAGATAATTCGCCCGTGATTTGTCCCAGGCATTTTCGACAACCTGCGCAAAGAGCGAACCTTTCTCATGCTCCCCCCAGGCCTCATATAAATGATGATAGAGTTGCTCAACGCTGAAGATTCTTTTCTCTACCGCATCTTCCAGATCGGCGACGCAATAAGAGATATCGTCGGCGGCTTCCATTATCCACGTTAACGGAAAGCGACTGTAAACCGCGAGATCGAGTTCTTTACGTAACCTCGCAATATACGGTTCTTCAGAAAGGTAATAGCCGGGTTTTTTCATTAAATAGTTGTGCGTCGCGGGCGTTTCTCCCCGCCACCATGCCGGACGGGTATATTTTAAGATCCCGCCGACCTGGGCCCATGTCAGGTTCATTCGCATCAAGGTATGTACCAGCCGAATCCCCTGAGCATTCCCTTCGAAATGACACAGGTCCTGGCGTACTTTACGGCGGATATCGTTCAACGACTCCTCGCCTTCGCGCAGACGCAACGTCGCCACAATGCAACGATCTTCGGTTAAGGGTTGGCTTTCCGCATCCGCCGGATGTAAGCGCTGGCGAAACCAGTCGTTGATCGCCGCCTCGCCAAAATGCCCAAACGGCGGGTTGCCAATGTCATGCATCAGGCAGGACATTTCGACGATGCTCTCAAACGGTCCCGTTAACTCATCCAGGCCGTATGGTTCCAGCAGTTTTTGTTCTTTGAGGCGGCTTAAAATCTCTTTGGCGATATAACGCCCCACCTGCTGAACTTCCATCGAATGGGTAAGGCGCGTACGCACGGCGGCATTACGCTCAAGGGGAAACACCTGGGTTTTCTGCTGCAGGCGACGGATCGCCGGAGAGTTAATAATGCGTCCACGGTCGCTTTCAAAAATGCGCAGGATCTCATGCTCAGTTTTGACCCCTTGCGGTGAACGAAAACGACGGTGCCAGTTTATTTTTTTCCGGAAATCAATCTGTGACATGTCCTCTCCCGCGTGAGAATGCACTTCGCCTTAAGCGCATGATAGACTATGCCTTTAAATCTCACCTGGCGCGAGTAAATCTATGAAAATCGGCATCATTGGTGCAATGGAAGAAGAGGTTACGCTGCTGCGTGACAAAATCGAAAACCGTCAAACTCTCACCCTGGGCGGTTGTGAAATTTACACCGGTCAGCTTAACGGAATCGACGTTGCGCTGCTGAAATCCGGTATTGGTAAAGTGGCGGCGGCGCTGGGCGCTACGCTGCTGCTTGAACGCTGCAAGCCGGACGTCATTATTAACACCGGTTCCGCAGGCGGCCTCGCTCCAACCCTGAAAGTGGGCGACATTGTGGTCTCTGATGAAGCGCGCTATCACGACGCTGACGTCACCGCATTTGGTTATGAGTTCGGCCAACTGCCGGGCTGCCCGGCCGGTTTTAAAGCCGATGAAAAACTGATTGCCGCAGCGGAATCCTGCATCGCTGAGCTGAACCTGAACGCGGTACGCGGCTTGATTGTCAGCGGCGATGCCTTTATTAACGGCTCCGTGGGGCTGGCGAAAATCCGTCACAACTTCCCGCAGGCCATTGCCGTTGAGATGGAAGCCACCGCGATTGCGCACGTTTGCCATAACTTCAAGGTACCGTTTGTGGTGGTCCGCGCGATCTCGGACGTTGCCGATCAGCAGTCCCATCTCAGCTTTGATGAGTTCCTGGCCGTTGCCGCGAAGCAATCCACGCTGATGGTTGAATCGCTGGTACAGAAACTGGCGCATGGCTAAATCCTTCTCCAGGGCGCTTGTCGCCCTGCTGTTAGCCCTCCCGGTGTGGCTGCATGCCGCACCGCGCGTGATTTCACTCTCTCCCGCCAACACGGAACTCGCCTTTGCCGCCGGGATCACCCCCGTTGGCGTCAGCAGCTATTCAGACTATCCGCCACAGGCGCAACGTATCGAGCAGATCTCGACCTGGCAAGGCATGAATCTGGAAAGGATTGTGGCGCTGAAGCCGGATCTGGTCCTCGCCTGGCGCGGCGGTAATGCCGAACGACAGGTCAATCAACTCTCCTCGCTGGGCATCAAGGTCATGTGGATCGATGCCGTCACCATCGAACAGATTGCCGACACGTTGCAGAAGCTGGCCGACTTTAGCCCGCATCCCGAAATGGCAAAGCACGCCGCGCAAACCTTGCTGGACGACTATTCGCAGCTAAAATCTCAGTATGCAGGCAAAGCGAAAAAACGCGTGTTTTTGCAGTTTGGTATCAATCCGCCCTTTACCAGCGGAAAAGGATCGATTCAAAACGAGGTTATTGAGCTCTGCGGGGGAGAAAACATCTTTGCCGGCAGTCGGGTTCCCTGGCCGCAGGTCAGTCGTGAACAGGTGCTGGCGCGCGCGCCGCAAGCGATCGTTGTCGCCGGCGATGCAGGTGAAATTCTCAAAATTAAGCAATACTGGGGTGATCAACTACAAATTCCGGTAATTCCTCTCAACAGTGACTGGTTTGAACGCGCAAGCCCGCGTATTATCCTCGCCGCAAAACAACTCTGTAATGCGCTTTCCCTGGTGAATTAGCGCCTGCCCCAACAGGTGTGTTGTGAGGATTTGATCATGCTCGTCTATTGGCTGGATATTGTAGGCACAGCAGTATTTGCTATCTCTGGCGTGTTACTGGCCGGGAAACTGCGTATGGACCCGTTTGGCGTGCTGGTATTGGGCGTCGTTACCGCCGTGGGCGGCGGGACGATCCGTGATATGGCATTAGATAACGGTCCCGTTTTCTGGGTTAAAGACCCAACCGATCTGGTGGTGGCGATGGTCACCAGCATGTTGACGATCCTGCTGGTGCGTCAGCCCAGACGCTTGCCTAAATGGATGCTGCCGGTGCTGGACGCCGTCGGCCTGGCGGTGTTTGTCGGGATCGGCGTCAACAAAGCGTTTATAGCAGGGACGGGGCCGCTGGTGGCTATCTGTATGGGTGTCATCACCGGCGTGGGCGGCGGTATTATTCGCGATGTGCTGGCACGAGAAATCCCGATGATCCTGCGTACGGAAATCTACGCAACGGCCTGTATTATCGGCGGGATTGTCCACGCAACCGCGTATTACACCTTCGCGATGCCGCTGGAAGCCGCCAGTATGATGGGGATGGTTGTGACGCTGGTCATTCGCCTCGCGGCGATCCGCTGGCATCTGAAGCTGCCGACATTTGCGTTAGATGAGAATAGCCGTTAAATCCAGGCCGGATTAGGCGCTTTGCCCGGTAGCGCCTGCGCTTACCGGGCGCATTACAGACAGCACTCAGATGCTGAAGGAAGAGCCACACCCGCAGGTGCTTTTCGCATTCGGGTTGGTAACTACAAAACGAGAACCTTCCAGACCTTCGGTGTAGTCAACGGAACCGCCGACCAGATACTGCAGGCTCATAGGGTCAACCACCAGGCCAACGCCCTGTTTCTCGATGGTCATATCGCCTTCGTTGACCTGGTCATCAAAGGTAAAACCATACTGGAAACCGCTGCAACCGCCACCGGTGATATAGACACGCAGTTTCAGGTTCGGGTTTTCTTCGTCCGCGATCAGGCTTTTTACTTTATTGGCTGCTGCTTCAGTAAATTGCAGTGGCAGCGCTACGTCATCACTCATATTTTTGCTCCAAACGACATCGGCAATTGGGCAAATTCTGACCCAATATTAACGCCATTATCTAATACCCTGGTATTTCATTCAAGTATTCTCGCCAGCGGTGGTCGTCTGACTTTTTGCCGCCTGCTCCGCTTCCTGCTTCGCCAGCGTGCGGGCAAGGATAGTGGAGTATAGCGGTTTTCCGCCCAGGAATTGTGCTAATAGTGTTGCGCCAAGACAGGTAATAATCATTGGCAAAATGAGCTGATAGTTATCGGTCATCTCCAGCACCAGCACAATCCCGGTCAACGGCGCGCGCACCGATGCCGCCAGCAACGCGCCCATTCCGGCAATGGCGAACGTTCCGGCCTCAAGCTGATAATGCGGAAAGCCTGCCGCTGCTGCCATACCAAATGCGGTGCCCAACAACGTACCCAGCGCCAGCATCGGCGCAAAGATCCCGCCGGGCGCACCGGAAGAAAAACAGAGCAACGTGGTGATCACTCGCGCGATAAAGATAAACAGCAACAGTCCGACGCTAAAATTGCCCGCCGCCGCAATAGGGATAAGGTTAAAACCGCCGCCAGCCGCCGCTGGTTCAATCAGCCCCAAAATGCCACACAGACCGCCAATCGCCCCGCCCATCAGCACCCATTTAGTGGTGTTTCCATGGTGAAAGCGCTGGAACATATCCTGAGTACGCAGCACCAGCTTATTGAAAACCGGTCCTACACAGCCAAAAATCATCCCGAGGATCAGATACAGCCACAGCGTATTGACCGGTGCGTTGGACAGTTTCCCCACTTCGATGATCGGCGATTCACCGTTGAAAATGCGGAAAACAATGCTCGACATGATCACGCCGGTAAAGACGGCTTTGATCGAGATAAGGTTATAGCGAAACTGCGGGCGCATCTCCTCAATGATAAACAGAATGCCCGCCAACGGTGCGTTGAAGGCGGCAGAAAGCCCTGCCGCTGCCCCGGTTGCCAACAGCGTATGGCGCGCTTCGGCGCTACGCATGCGGAAGATATCCAGCACCATGCGGCCAATATTTCCGCCGATTTGTACCGTCGGCCCTTCGCGTCCCAGCACCATCCCTGCACCCAGCGTGCCCATCCCACCGATAAACTTCACCGGCAGCACACGCCACCAGCGGACGGGGCGAAGCTCTTCCAGCGCCCCTTCGATCTCCGGGATCCCCGACCCGCCAGCTTCCGGCGCAAATTTACGCACCAGAAAATAGCCGACCATCGCCAGTAATGCAGAGAGAATAAACGCCAGCGGCCAGAGCAGCATCGGATGGTCAGCCACATTCACTAGCGCACCGATACGCAGGTTTTGCACCCAGCTCACCGCTTTTTCGAACGCCACGCCTGCCAGACCGGTAAGCGTCCCCACCACTGCCGCCATCATTAAGATCGCCAGCGGCGTTTTATCTCGTTCCAGCAGTCGACGGATTTGGTCCCTGCGCCGTAAGCGCACAATTTGCTGTGCTTCAAAAGAGGGAGTTTCTGTCTTCATCAGATGATCATTAATTGGTAATACAAATGCAGAGGCGGCATTGTACTCGCCTCTTACCCGAAAATCCCCTGCAAATCGTAATGTTTCAAATGCGCAAAACTTTCATAACCTTCTCTGAATAACTAGAATAGCGGGCATTCACTTTTTCTACGAACCAGGAACCCATCCATGAGTAAGTCTGAAAACCTCTACAGCGCAGCACGCGAGCTAATCCCCGGCGGCGTTAACTCCCCTGTTCGCGCCTTTACTGGCGTGGGTGGTACTCCGCTGTTTATCGAAAAAGCGGACGGCGCGTATCTGTACGATGTCGATGGCAAAGCCTATATCGATTACGTCGGCTCCTGGGGACCGATGGTGCTGGGACACAACCATCCGGCGATCCGCAACGCGGTGATCGAAGCGGCTGAGCGCGGCCTGAGCTTCGGCGCGCCGACCGAGATGGAAGTCAAAATGGCGGAGCTTGTGACCGAACTGGTACCGACGATGGACATGGTACGAATGGTCAACTCCGGTACCGAAGCGACCATGAGCGCCATTCGTCTGGCGCGTGGTTTCACTGGCCGCGATAAGATCATCAAATTTGAAGGCTGCTACCACGGCCACGCGGACTGTCTGCTGGTAAAAGCCGGCTCCGGCGCACTGACGCTGGGCCAGCCGAACTCTCCCGGCGTGCCGGCAGATTTTGCAAAGCATACCCTGACCTGTACTTATAACGATCTCAATTCCGTGCGTGCCGCGTTCGAGCAGTTCCCGCAGGAGATCGCCTGTATCATCGTTGAGCCAGTGGCAGGCAATATGAACTGCATCCCGCCGCTGCCGGAATTCCTGCCGGGTCTGCGCGCACTGTGCGATGAGTTCGGCGCGCTGCTGATTATCGACGAAGTGATGACCGGCTTCCGCGTGGCGCTGGCTGGCGCACAGGATTACTACAGCGTGGTGCCGGATCTGACCTGTCTGGGCAAAATCATTGGCGGCGGTATGCCTGTAGGAGCGTTCGGCGGTCGTCGCGACGTGATGGACGCGCTGGCCCCGACCGGCCCGGTTTATCAGGCGGGCACCCTCTCCGGCAATCCCATTGCCATGGCGGCCGGTTTTGCCTGTCTGACCGAAGTGGCGCAGCCGGGCATTCACGAAACGCTGGATGAACTCACGACGCGCCTGGCGGAAGGTCTGCTGGAAGCGGCAGAGGAAACCGCGATCCCGCTGGTCGTTAACCACGTTGGCGGCATGTTCGGGATTTTCTTCACCGACGCGAAAACTGTCACCTGCTATCAGGACGTGATGGCCTGTGACGTGGAACGCTTCAAGCGCTTCTTCCACATGATGCTGGACGAGGGGATTTACCTTGCGCCATCCGCGTTTGAAGCGGGCTTTATGTCCGTAGCGCACAGCATGGAAGACATCAATAACACTATCGACGCCGCGCGTCGGGTGTTTGCAAAGCTGTAATAGAGTACGTTTTAAACCGTAGGCCGGGTAAGGCGAAGCCGCCACCCGGCTTTTTTATTGCCGGATGGCGACGCGAAGCGTCTTATCTGGCCTACACGAAAAACATCCGAATCAACGACTCTGCTTACGTAACAGATAAATAAAGTACGGCGCACCGATAAACGTCGAGAGTATCCCCGCCGGGATCTGATACGGAAACAGCACCATCCGCCCGCACCAGTCGGCAAAGATGAGCAATAATCCTCCCGCCAGCGCCGACATCACAATATGCGGCATCGTTCGACGAAAACCTAACATCCGCGCGATATGCGGCGCCATCAGCCCGACAAAACTCAGTGGGCCGATTGTCATTGTGGCGGCAGCCGTCAGACTGGCTGCCAGCAGCAGCAGGCCAACCCGCGACGGTGTCAGCGCGATACCGACTGCACGGGCGGTATCACCGCCCAGCGGCAAAATCGTCAACCAGCGACGGCACAGTGGCGTGATCGCCAGCAGGATCGCCATCACCACCCCTGTATGCAGCACCTGCTGACCCGTCGCATTATAGGTCGAACCGGAGATCCAGGTCAGTACCCCGGCCATGCGCGGATCGCCGCTTGCCTGTAGCATCATCAGCAGCATGGTGAAGGCCGTGCTGAGCGCCATCCCGGCCAGCAGCATACGGTGGGGGGAGAACCCTCCCCGTCCGGCGGCAATCATAATGATCAACAGCGTGGCGGCAGCACCGAGACTCCCGGCGGGCAACAGCCAGCCAAACGCATCGCCCGGCACCAGAAACAGCATCAGCACAACGCCGAACGCCGCGCCGGAGCTGATCCCCAGCACCTCAGGACTCGCCATCGGGTTCCCGGTCAGCCGCTGGATGATACACCCCGCCACCGCCAGCATCACCCCGGCGATCATCGCCGCCAGAATGCGCGGCCAGCGCCAGGGCATCAGTTCTTCCAGTTGCACGCCGCTGGCCAAGCTCCAGCCCTGCGCGTCACGCCCCAGCGACAGCGCTACATATGCCCCGATCAACAGCAGCACGCCGCCGATCAGCGCATAACCCAGCACATGCTGACGTTCCGTCGTCACCCGGTCGCTGACGTTCATGTCCGGCGCGCTCATACTACGCAGGCGCGGTAGCAGCCACAGCAGCAGCGGTGCGCCGATCAGTGCCGTCACAGAACCGGTGGACACTTCCATCCATACGCGGGTCAGCCAGAGAATAACCTGATCGGACAGCCACAGAATCAGCGCCCCAATCAGCGGAGCCAGCATCAGGCGCGCCAGCAGACGACGCGCGCCCAGCATTTTCGCCAACAGCGGCGCAAACAGACCGATAAAACCGATAATCCCTACCGCATTGACCAGCAGCGCGCTAAGTACAATCGCCAGCGTCAGCGCCGCCAGACGCGCCAGCGACAGCGCCAGCCCTAAGTTGCGCGCAACGCCATCATCCAGCCCCATCAGGGTTAGCGGGCGCAACAACAACAGAGTGAGCATGACGCCGCCCAGCAGCTGCGGCCACAGACGCTGCACACCGCCCCAGTCAGTTTGCGTCAACGTTCCGGTACTCCACAGGAACATGCTCTGCAACTGATCGTGGTGAAAGATGACTAACAGTTGGTTGATGGCCCCGCAGTACAGACTGACCACCAGACCGGCGAGGATCAGCGTGACGGGAGAAAGTCGTTTTCCCCAGGCGACGCCAAACACCAGCGCCCCGACAATACAGGCGCCCGCCAGAGCGGCAAACTGCCCGGCCATCACGCCCGGTATCGCCCACAATGTCGTGACCGTCATCCCTAACTGTGCGCCGGTCGCCACGCCCAGCGTGGTCGGTTCGGCCAGCGGGTTACGCAGCACCTGTTGAAAGAGCACGCCAACCAGACCCAGCCCGGCCCCAACCAGCAGGGAGATCACCAGACGAGGGAGAAGGCTGTAATGGAAAATCATCTGCTCGATGACGTCGATATCCGGTGACCACAGCGCCTGCTGCCACTGGGTACGCGGCAGCGCAATGGTGAAATTCGTCCAGGTTAACCCTACGGCGACGATAAACAACAGCGCCAGCAATAACGCCGGGAAACGTGCAATACGTTGACTCACGCCTTGCCCCCCAGCGCATTATCCAGAATACGGACAAAATTCATGGTCGACAGTGTGGCGCCATAAAACCACACGGGCGGTACGCGCTGGAAACGCCCTTCACGCACGAACGGCATCGCCTGCCAGAGCGGCGTTGCCATCAGCGTGGCCATTTCTTTGTTATTCCCATGATCAAAGCAAAGCACATCGGCATCTTTGTAGGCTGCAAGGCGATCGATCCCGACCACCGTACTGCCCCAGAAATTGGTTTCTCCCTGCCAGGCGTTGCGAATCCCGTATTCATCCAGCACGTCCTGGAACAGGCAGTTCGGGCCGAAAACCAGCATATGGCGAGGATCGAGGAGAGTGATCAACAGCAGCGGGCGTTCTCCACGCTGCACAAAGCGCGATTTCCGGCTGGCGATAAACTGGTCGTATTCCGCCAGATGTCGCTCAGCTGCAGATTCCAGATTCAGCATCTGCGCCATATCGATCAGAGATCGACGCGCCACGGCTAAGGGCTGTTTGCCATCGCTGAAGTTGAAGCCACGTCCGGGCGCAATTCGCGCCAGCGTTTCGGGAGAAGGGCCGTACCCTGTCGACCAGAACATATAGGAGGGTTTCATTTCGGTCAGCAGCTCAAGGTTCGGCTCAGTGCGTAATCCGACATCAATCACCGACGCAGGCAGCGGCGGTTCATTCACCCACAGGCGGTAGTTAGGAATGTCTGCCACGCCATAGGGCGTCACGCCAAGCGCCAGCAACAGCTCGACCGGCAGCCACTCCAGCGCCACGATACGATGTGGATCGACAGCGGCTGCGCGCGCCGGTTTCATCTGCCAGAGCAGCGGGGAAAGTGCCATCGCCGTTAATAAACGACGACGTGTTATGTGGTGTAAGCCGCTCATCAATACACAAAACTCACAGGTGCAGCGCCTGCCGGATGCGGCAGGATCCCCATCGGGATGCCATAAATACGTTCCAGGGTTTCGCTACGCATTAGGTCGGCGGGCGTTCCCTGGGCAATCATTTCGCCCCCGCGCAAGGCGACTAAGTAGTCACAGTAGCGGGCAGCCATGTTGATATCATGCAGCACAGCGATCACCGTCAGGCCACGCTCCTGGCTGAGTCGATGAACCAGCGCCAGCACATCCACCTGGTGGGCAATATCCAGCGCCGAGGTGGGTTCATCGAGCAGCAGACAGCGACTGTCCTGCGCCACCAGCATCGCAATCCACGCGCGCTGACGTTCACCGCCGGAAAGACTGTCGACCAGACGATGCGCCAGGGGTTTTAACCCAACCAGCGTGATCGCCTCTTCCACTTTTTCTCTGTCTGCGACGCCAAAACGGCCCAGCGCCCCGTGCCACGGATAGCGACCAATCGCCACCAGTTCACGTACGGTCATCCCTTCCGCCTGCGGCAACTGCTGCGGTAAATACGCCACCTTACGGGCAAACGCTTTGCTGTTCCAACTGTTCAGCGGTTGCGCATCGAGCAGGATATCCCCTTCTGACGGCGGCTGATGGCGACCCAACATTTTTAACAACGTGGATTTACCTGAACCATTGTGACCAATCAGGCCAGTCACTTTACCGACGGGAAAAGTTAACGACAGAGGGTGCAGAAGCGTGCGACCTGGCACGCGAAAGGAGACATCACGCAGTGCAAACGTGGTATCGGGATGATGAGTCTGTTCCTGCATAGCGGCCAACTTGTAAAGCGGGCACGCAATGCGTGCCCAAAGAAAAATTAGAAACGGAAGGTTGCGGTAGCAACGACCTGACGTTCCGCGCCCCAGAAGCAGCCATAGGTGTTAAAGCAGCTGGCGACGTATTCGCGGTCAAACAGGTTGTTGACATGCAGCGCGACGTTGGAACCTGCCATGCCAAGGCGTGCCAGATCGTACCGAACCAGCGCATCCACCAGGGTGTAGCTGCCGACTTTAAAGGAGTTAGCCGGATCGCCATAGCTGGAGCTGGTATAGCGAACGCCGGTGCCCAGAGTCAGACCGGAAAGCGGGCCGTCAAACATCGTGTAATCGCCCCATAGCGACGCCATATGTTTTGGCACCTGCGCCGGGGTGTTGCCTTTGTAGTTGGTGTCGGTGGTGTATTCCGCATCCGTATAAGTGTAGGAACCGACCACGTTAACGCTGGCAGACAGCGCCGCTTTTGCTTCCACTTCAACGCCGCGTGAACGAATCTCACCGCCTTCAACCGAGAAGAACGAACCGTTAGGATCGGCCATCAGGTTGTTGGTTTTGGTCAACTGATAGACCGCACCGGTGATCACGATCGGACGATCGTTCGGGACATATTTCACGCCCGCTTCGTACTGCTTGCCTTTAGACGGCGCAAAGATGCTGCCGTTCGCGCCCACGGTAGAAGCCGGTTCGAACGACTCGCTGTAGCTGAAGTACGGAGTCACGCCGTTGTCGAACAGGTAGTTTACGCCGCCGCGCCAGGTAAACTCGTTATCATTACGCGAGTGCTGAGTATTCGCTTCACGATCCAGAGTATCCTGCTGCGCCCAGTCATAACGTCCGCCCAACGTCACCAGCACTTTATCCCACTGCATCTGATCCTGGGCGTACACGCCGGTCTGCTTCTGCTTGTTCAGCACGCGATAGGCGGCGCCAGGCCCTGGATGGGATCCGAAGTCGAAATCACTGCGATCAAGGTTGTAGATGTCAGATGGCGCAACTGAACCAGCCCAGCCAAACCAGGAGTCGATGTCGTTACGCATACGCATAAAATCAACGCCGGTCAGCAGGGTATGATCCAGAGAACCGGTCGCAAACTTGCTTTGCAGTTGGGTATCCACAGAGAAGTTCTGCAGTTTTTCGTTATCATCCACATACTGACGGGTCAGCGTATGCCCCCACTGTGACTGCGGTACGCTGGCGCAAGGGCTGGTGCTCGGGTTGCTCGAATAGAGCGGATCGGAACACATGCCGTAACCATATACACTGTTCTGCGACACTTTGTTTTCCGCGTAACGCAAGTTCTGACGCACGGTAAACGTATCGTTGAATTCATGGTCGAAGCTATAACCGACCATCTTCTCATTACGAGAGTAGGTATTGTTTTTCGCGCCTTCGTTGAAGTCTGTCGACAGACGCTTACCGTTCGGCAGCGTGCTGACAGTCCCCTCTTTCGGCAGCCAACCGTAGTAACCGGTCTCAGGTTCGTTCTGGAAGTAGGACAGGAACGTGAAGTTGGTTTTGTCATCCGGACGCCAGCTAAAGGACGGCGCAATAGCATAACGCTGTTCTTCCGCCCCCTGCTGCTGCGCATTCGCCGAGCGGGCCAGACCCGTTAAGCGATAAGAGTAAACGCCGTCGTCATCCAGCGCATCGCTGAAGTCAAAACCGGTCTGGAACAGGCTGTTAGTGCCCATTTTAAACTGAACTTCTTTCAGCGGCTCGGTGGTTGGACGCTTGCTGACCATGTTCAACAAACCGCCTGGGTTGCTCTTACCGTACAGAACAGAAACCGGCCCACGCATCACTTCCGCGCGTTCCAGCATATAAGGATCAATCACCGCATCGTTGTAAAAGTTCCCCTGCATCTTCAGGCCATTCAGATAGTTATTCTGGCTTTGGCCGTCGGCAGCGAAACCGCGAATGATCAGGTAGTCATAGGTGTTAGATGCGCCACGCGTGCCCACGGCAACGCCTGGGGTATAGCTGAGCGCCTCTTTCACGGACTTCGGCTGGTGTAGCGCCATCTCTTCGGCAGTCACCACAGAAATAGACTGGGGAACTTTCTGAATCGGGGTATCCGTTTTGGTCGCGGTGGCTGACTGGCGTGCCGCGATGGTTGCCGCCGGTCCCCATGCACTTTCCTGCGGAGCAGGAGCCGCAGTGACGGTGATAGTGTCTTCTTTTTTCGGTTCAACCGCCGCCTGTGCATAGACAGACATGCCGCTAACCGCTGTGGCTACTACGACTGCAATTTTACGCAGCGAGTGTTTTGGCTGAGCAGTTTTTTGACGCGCCATTGGTATATCTCTGATGGAAAGTGAATGATAACGTAAACGAGAATTATTATTATGACGGCAGAATAATATTCGAAACGCGGCCGCGATAGCAAGCGATACGCGTCCCTACCAAAACTGAGGGGTTAAGAAATATCCAGATGAAAAGAAAGGGTTAAAAAGAAGCCGGAAATGTTTCTGTGAAGGCATTGCCGGATGGCGGCGAAAACGCCTTATCCGGCCTACCACCCAAAACCTGCATGAGCCGGTAGGCCGGATAAACGAAGCGCCATCCGGCACGGCGGTTAGTTACCGCCAAACATATCCTTAATCCATCCCGCCACGCCATCGCTGTCTTTCTTCTCTTCCTTCGGCGGCTGTTGCTGCGGTTGCTGTGGCTGAGAGGATTGATCGAACGGGTTCCCGGTCGGCTGCTGCATCATTTCGCCCTGCTGGCAGAGCGAGTCGGGATCGGAGGTCCAGACTGGCAACGTGCGCATACCGCCACTGCAGACAAAGTTGCCGTCATAGTCGACGCCCATCTCCGCAATATCTTCCGGTGGCGTCAGCGTGAGCGGCGTTGGCGTCTGGTTAGCCAGATAGCGCTGATAAATCGACATCGCCCCGCTCGCCCCGTACAGCTTCGTCGGCTGGTTGTTATCGCGACCCACCCAGGTGATGGTCACCTGACTACCGTCAATACCGGCAAACCAGGTATCGACGTTGTTGTTGGTGGTCCCGGTTTTACCCGCCAGATGCAGATTCGGGTACTTCGCGCCCAGCTGACGACCAGTACCACGCTGCACCACCTGCTGCATCGTCCACAGCGTCATATAGGCGGCCTGCGCCGGAACGGCACGCTCCGCCTGCGGGAAGCTCTGATACAGCACAGTGCCGTCTTCAGCGATGACCGAACGCAGCGCGGAAAGCGGCGCACGATTACCGCCGCTGGCGATCGTCTGGAACGCCTGTGCCACTTCGATCGGCGTCAGGTTCAGTGCCCCCAGCAGCATAGCCGGAACCGGATGCAACTGCTCTTTCGGCACGCCCAGCTTCAGCCAGGTGTCGGTGACAGCCGGCAAGCCAAGCGCCATCCCCAGATTGACCGTCGGCACGTTCATAGAACGCGTCAACGCATCCACCAGCATCACTTTTCCGCTTTCGCTGTAGCGACGGTCATCGTTCTGCGGCGACCACACCTGGCCGTTTGGTTGACGCAGCGCAATCGGCGCATCGGCAATCCAGGTGTTCAGGCGATAGATTTTCGGCTGGCTCAGCGCGGTCAGATAGGTTGCCGGTTTGGCCAGTGAACCAATCGAGCGACGTGCCTGCATCGCGCGGTTATAGCCTGCAAACTGCGGCTCAGCGCCGCCGACCATAGCGCGGACTTCGCCACTGAAGCGGTCTACCACTACAATCGCCGTTTCCAGATCGCTCAGTTTGCGCTGTTTCTTCAGTTCCGGAATGCCATCAACGGCGGCTTTCTCAGCGGCATCCTGGGCGACAGAGTCAAAGGTGGTGAAGATCTTCACGCCGGAGAGATCTTTTACTTTATCACCCAGCTTCGCCTGCAACTCCTGACGCACCATCTGCATAAACGCGGGCTGTGGTGAGATCACCCCACCGCGCGGCTGCACGCCTAACGGACGCGCGCTCAGCATGTCGTAAAGTTCCTGATCGATCACCTGTTGTTGTTGCAGCAGGCGCAGCACCAGGTTACGACGTTCAAGTGCCAGTTTCGGGTTGCGCCAGGGGTTGTAGATTGAGGCCCCTTTCACCATCCCTACCAGCAGCGCCTGCTGATCAAGGCTCAGTTCCTCTACCGGACGGCCAAAGTAGTACAGGCTCGCCAGCGGGAAGCCACGGATCTCATTATCACCGCTCTGACCGAGATACACCTCGTTCATATACAGCTCAAGAATACGATCTTTGCTGTAGCGCGCATCCATCAGCAGCGCCATATAGGCTTCGTTAGCCTTACGCCAGTACGAACGTTCGCTTGAGAGGAACAGGTTTTTCACCAGCTGTTGGGTCAGGGTACTTGCCCCCTGTACCGTGCGTCCGGCGGTCAGGTTTGCCAGCACGGCGCGACCGATGGAGTACAGACTCACCCCGTCATGTTCATAGAAATGACGGTCTTCCGTCGCCAGCAGCGTATCCACCAGCAGATCCGGGAAGCCACTACGCGGGACAAACAGACGCTGTTCACCGTTTGGCGACGACAGCATGGTAATCAAACGCGGATCGAGACGGAAGAAACCGAACTGACGGTTGTTGTCCATGTTGACGATGGTATCCAGGCGGCCGCCATCGAACGTCAGACGCGCGCGCACCTGACCCTCCTTGCTGTCCGGGAAATCAAACGGACGGCGGATCATCTCAATACTGTTCGCCTGCACGGTAAACTCGCCAGGACGCGTCATTTTGCTGACCTGACGGTACTGGGTGGCTTCCAGCAGCTTAACCATTTCGTTTTTGCTGACCGACATCTCAGGCTCAAGGTTGACCATCCGGCCATATACCGCCGCCGGCAACTGCCAGACTTTGCCATCGATACGGCTACGGATTTTTTGATCCAGATAGACGCCGTAAATGGCAAGCAGTACCGCAAAAACAATCGCAATTTTCAGCAGCAGCCACAACCAGCCGCGCTTACCACGAGGCTTACGCCCTTTGCCTTTACCTTTACGCGGCATCGGTTCTTCATCCTCATAGTCATCATCATATTCGTCGTCGTACTCATCATCTCTGAGTTGGCGACGGCTCACCTTTTGTTTCACCGGACGCGTGGGTTTCCCTTTGCGTCCAATTGGCTCGCGGTCATTCCCGGCCATGCTTTTTCTCCGCAACATTCAGGCGCAAAGGCCTGATTCTCTGTTCTTCCGTCAGAAGACAGAAGAAGAAATCTCTCAATTTTACTGCTCTTTTGCCGGATGCGGCATAAACGCCTTATCCGGCCTACGAATACTTTTTGGTTCGCCGCGTCGGCGCCGTGTTCGCCGGATCGTCCGGCCAGACATGTTTGGGGTAGCGCCCTTTCATCTCTTTTTGCACGTCGCGATACGACCCTTGCCAGAACGCGGCCAAATCCTGAGTAATCTGCAACGGTCGCTGCGCGGGGGATAAGAGCTCCAGCACCAGTGGCACGCGGCCCTCCGCAATAGTCGGCGTTTTGGCCTCGCCAAACATCTCCTGCATTCTGACCGCCAGCGCCGGCGGGTTATCTTCGTGATAACGAATGGCTATCCGACTTCCCGTCGGCACAGTGTAATGTGTGGGTAACGAACTCACCAGACGTTGCTGCAGGGAATAATCCAGTAATCCGCTCAATGCCTGGTGAACATCCAACGATTTCAGGCCGCGCAGCGAATGCACGCCGCTCATATGCGGCAGCAGCCAGTTCTCCAGCGTGGCCAGCAATGTCCTGTCGTCCACCGCAGGCCAGTCATACTCCGGCAGCCATTTCGCCGCACAATGCAAACGTAACCGCAGTTGTTCTGCCGCAGGCGTCCAGTTGAGCACGCTCAGGCCTTTATCGCGGATACCGTTAAGCATCGCCAGATGCAACTCGTCTTCAGACGGTTTTGCCAGCGGCTGGACTTTAACCGTCAGTTCGCCTATCCGCATTCTACGCCAGGCTTTCAGCGTCCCCTGCGCCTCATCCCACTCAATGGTATCAGACTGCTGTAGCAGTTCAGGACAACGCGAGATAAGCGCGTCGATATCGAGCGGCAGCGCCAGCAGGATCCGCGCATCCGGCGACGCGCTCCCCTGCAGCAACAGAGGCGCAATCAACCATTCGTGCCGCCCCAGCGCATCATCGACATCCAGCGCCGCGCCCATACCGTTCGCCAGTTGATAACGCCCGTCCTGGCTGCGTCGACGCGCGATGCGATCGGCAAAGGCCTGGGCCAGCAGTGGGGCGATGCGCGACGCATCCGCTTCGCCGTTACGAACATTCAGACGTTTGAGAAGTTGCTGACTGCGCTGCTGCCAGGCAGGCTGATGGCGGGAAAACGCCACGCCCAGATCGGTATTGCCCATCCGCGGCGGCTCCTCAAGAATGGCTGCCAGCTTTGCTGCCGTAGCTGCATCGTCGGGCGTGGCAGCACTGACTAGCATCGCGGCCAGGCGCGGATCGTTACCCAACGCCGCCATTTTTTGCCCTATCGCACTGAGCTGCTCGCCATCCAGCGCGCCCAGCATGTGCAGTAATCGTTTCGCCGCCTGTACGTTGACGGCGGGTGGCAAATCCAGCCAGGTGAGTTGCGCGGGATCGCGACATCCCCACTGCAACAACTCCATCAGCAAACCGGAGAGATCGCTGTGCAACATCTCAGGATCCCCCTGTGCTGCCGCGCGTTCCGCCTGCTCTTTCGCCAGCAGATGCAGACAAATCCCCGGCTCCAGACGCCCGGCACGCCCGGCGCGCTGGGTCATTGAGGCCTGGCTAATGCGCTGAGTGATAAGCCGAGTCAACCCGGTTCGCGCATCAAACCGCGCCACCCGCTCCTGCGCGCAATCCACCACCAGTCGAATCCCCTCAATGGTCAGACTGGTTTCCGCAATATTGGTTGCCAACACAACTTTGCGCATCCCGTCCGGGGCCGGCAAAATCGCTTTGCGCTGATCGTTGAGCGACAGCGCGCCATACAGCGGACACAGCAGCACACCGGTGCCGACTCGCGTACTTAATTGCTCCTGTACGCGCAGGATCTCCCCGACACCGGGTAGAAACAGCAGCAGCGAGCCTGGCTCTCTGCGCAGCAGCTCGGCGCAGGCGACCGCCACGGCTTCGTCGAAACGCAATTGCGACGCCAGCGGTTGATAACGCCGCTCAACGGGAAAGGCGCGCCCTTCGGAAACGATCACCGGCGCATCCGGCAGGCACTGTTGCAGGCGATCGTTATCCAGCGTAGCGGACATGATCAACAGTTTGAGATCGTCGCGCAGCCCCTGCTGCACATCCAGCAGCAGCGCCAGCGCGAGATCCGCCTGCAAACTGCGTTCGTGAAATTCATCGAGGATCACCAGCCCAACGCCACTGAGTTCCGGGTCACGCTGGATCATACGCGTCAGAACCCCTTCGGTAACCACCTCAAGCCGTGTTGCTGGCCCGACGCAGGATTGTGCCCGCATCCGGTAACCGACCGTCTCACCGGGCTTTTCATTGAGCAGTTCCGCAAGCCTTTGCGCCACGTTTCGTGCCGCCAGACGACGCGGTTCCAGCAGGATAATCCGCCCTTCGAACCCTTTATGTGCCAGAAACTGTAGCGGTAACCAGGTTGACTTACCGGCACCCGTCGGCGCGCTCAGCAGAACCTGCGGCGCAGAATCCAGGGCGGTAAGCAATTCAGGCAGTACAGCGGCAACAGGTAACGACGTCACAAATGGCTCCAGAGGGTTAACATTCTTCGCGCCGCATTGTAGCATCGCGTTAATTCATAACCGAGTACCTAAGATGTCTGAGCCGAAACGGCTGTTTTTTGCCCTCGAACTCCCCACCACCGTGCGCGAAGAGATAATACAGTGGCGAGCGGCGCATTTCCCCCCTGAAGCGGGGCGACCGGTCGCGGCCGAAAACCTGCATTTAACGCTGGCGTTTTTAGGCGATGTGAGCGCAGACAAACAACAGGCGTTGATCGCCCTTGCCGGACGCATTCGCCAGCCCGGTTTTACGCTCAATCTCGATGATGCCGGGCAGTGGTTACGCTCTCGCGTAGTCTGGCTGGGGACGCGTCAGTCCCCACGTGGGCTGTTGCAACTGGCCAATATGCTGCGAGCCCAGGCAGCGCGTAGCGGTTGTTATCAGAGTCCGCAGCCGTTTCACCCTCACGTCACGCTGCTGCGCGATGCAAGCCATACGGTGGCGATCCCGCCGCCGGGCTTTTGCTGGTCCTTTCCGGTGACAGAATTTGCCCTCTATGCCTCGACCTTTGCACGCGGTCGCACGCGTTATACGGAACTTCAGCGCTGGACGCTCAGCGACTAATTAAGGAAATGCGCGATGCAATTTACTCCTTCTCTCCAGCGCGCGACGCTGGTTCAGCGGTATAAACGCTTTTTAGCCGATGTGATCACACCTGACGGGACTGAACTCACGCTACACTGCCCTAACACCGGGGCGATGACCGGGTGTGCAACGCCCGGTGATACGGTCTGGTATTCGACGTCGGAGAATAGTAAACGCAAATATCCGCACACCTGGGAATTAACGCAAACCCAGACGGGCGCGTTAATTTGTGTGAATACGTTATGGGCTAACAGGCTGACGAAAGAGGCCATTGAACAGGGGCGAGTTTCAGAACTTTCAGGTTATTCCACGCTGAGAAGCGAAGTAAAATACGGCGCCGAACGGAGCCGCATTGATTTTATGTTACAGGCAGATTCGCGGCCTGACTGCTATATTGAAGTGAAATCGGTAACGTTAGCGGAAAAGGATTTTGGTTATTTTCCCGATGCCATCACTGAACGAGGTCAGAAACATCTTCGGGAACTGATGAGCGTAGCGGCTGAGGGCAAACGCGCAGTGATTTTCTTTGCCGTCCTGCACTCCGCCATTACACGGTTTTCACCCGCGCGCCATATTGACGCGAAATATGCGCAACTATTGTTCGAAGCACAGCGTAAGGGGGTAGAAATTCTGGTTTATAAAGCGGAACTTTCTGCCGATAGTATGACTCTGATAGAGCCATTAACTGTCACTTTATAGTGTTGTAAACAATTGGTTATTTAGTATTCTGGTCGCGTGCGCAAATACGCTTTTCCTCACAGGGTTGTCAAGTGTTACGTTTAGTTAATTGCTATCCGGAAAAGCATCTGCTATTTATAGCGACCTGATTTTTCCCCCGAACATGGGGATCGATAGTGCGTGTTAAGGAGAAGCAACATGCAAGAAGGGCAAAACCGTAAAACATCGTCCCTGAGTATTCTCGCCATCGCTGGGGTGGAGCCGTACCAGGAGAAACCGGGCGAAGAGTATATGAACGAAGCCCAGCTGTCGCACTTCAGGCGTATTCTTGAAGCATGGCGTAATCAACTTAGGGATGAAGTCGATCGCACCGTTACTCATATGCAGGATGAAGCTGCCAACTTCCCGGACCCGGTAGACCGTGCCGCACAGGAAGAAGAGTTCAGCCTCGAACTGCGTAACCGTGACCGTGAGCGCAAACTGATCAAAAAGATCGAGAAAACGCTGAAAAAGGTTGAAGACGAAGATTTCGGCTACTGCGAATCCTGCGGTGTGGAAATTGGTATTCGTCGCCTGGAAGCGCGTCCAACAGCCGATCTGTGCATCGACTGCAAAACGCTGGCTGAAATTCGCGAAAAACAAATGGCGGGCTAAAGCCTGGCGTTTGAAACGTTTACAACAGGCGGGGCTTTCCCCGCCTGTTCATTTTTACACAAAGATGACTGACTCACACTACATTGGCCGATTCGCTCCATCGCCTTCCGGTGAACTGCATTTTGGCTCCCTCATTGCTGCGCTGGGCAGCTACTTACAGGCTCGCGCCCGTCAGGGAATATGGCGAGTACGTATAGAAGATATTGATCCCCCTCGTGAAGTTCCCGGTGCCGCTGACACTATTCTGCGTCAACTGGAACATTACGGCCTGCACTGGGATGGCGACATTTTATGGCAGTCACAACGCCATGACGCCTACCGCGAAGCGCTCGCCTGGTTATACGACCGGGGGCTGAGCTACTACTGCACCTGTACCCGTGCGCGGATCCAGAGCATTGGCGGAATATATGATGGTCATTGCCGTGAGTTACATCACGGGCCGGAACAGGCGGCGGTGCGGATTAAACAGCGGCATCCTGTCACCCGTTTTCACGATCGGCTGCGCGGAGACATTCAGGCTGACGAACGACTGGCGAGAGAGGATTTTATTATCCATCGCCGTGATGGGCTGTTCGCCTATAACCTGGCGGTGGTGGTGGATGACCATTTTCAGGGGGTCAGCGAAATCGTGCGCGGCGCCGATTTGATCGAACCGACGGTGCGACAAATTTCACTGTACCAGCAGTTCGGCTGGACGCCTCCCGACTATATTCATCTACCGCTGGCGCTCAATGAACAAGGCGCTAAACTTTCCAAACAGAATCATGCCCCTGCCTTGCCGCACGGCGATCCACGCCCTGTTCTTATCGACGCGCTACGCTTTCTCGGGCAACAGAGCGATTTGCCGTGGCAGGAGATGCGCGTCGATGAGATCCTGGCATCCGCCGTGACAAACTGGACGCTTTCGACGATACCTGAATCAGCGATTGTAAATCCGGCATTCTCAAATACGTCGTGCTGAGCTATGATTAGCCGCTATTTTTACACAGCCAACGATTTGAACTGAATTCTGAATATTGTTTGACACTACCGAGGTGCACTATTTTTACCCGAGTCGCTAATTTTTGCCGCAAGGTGCTAAGCCGCGAGGAGAGCGAGGCCGAAATTGCCGTCGCCCGTCCGCGTATGACGGTCATCCCGCGCGAGCAGCACGCTATTTCACGCAAAGATATCAGTGAAAATGCCCTGAAGGTAATGTACAGGCTGAATAAAGCGGGATATGAAGCCTGGCTGGTTGGCGGTGGCGTCCGCGACCTTCTGCTCGGCAAAAAACCGAAAGATTTTGACGTCACAACCAATGCGACGCCGGACCAGGTGCGCAAGCTGTTCCGCAATTGCCGTCTTGTTGGCCGCCGTTTCCGTCTGGCGCACGTCATGTTTGGCCCTGAAATTATTGAAGTCGCCACCTTTCGAGGTCACCACGAAGGCAGCGAAAGCGACCGCACCACGTCCCAGCGCGGACAAAACGGCATGCTGCTGCGCGACAACATTTTCGGTTCCATCGAAGAAGACGCCCAGCGCCGTGACTTCACCATTAACAGCCTTTATTACAGCGTCGCCGATTTCACCGTTCGCGACTATGTCGGCGGCATGCAGGATCTGGAAGATGGCGTGATTCGCCTGATCGGCAATCCGGAAACCCGCTATCGCGAAGATCCGGTGCGGATGCTGCGCGCCGTGCGTTTCGCAGCCAAGCTCGATATGAAGATCAGCCCGGAAACGGCAGAGCCGATCCCGCGCCTGGCCACGCTGCTCAACGATATCCCGCCTGCGCGTCTGTTTGAAGAGGCGCTGAAGCTGCTACAGGCGGGCTACGGCTATGAAACTTATAAAAAGCTGCGCGAATACAGCCTGTTCCAGCCATTGTTCCCGACCATTACGCGCTATTTTACCGAGAATGGCGACAGCGCAATGGAACGTATCATCGCGCAGGTACTGAAAAATACCGATAACCGCATTCATAACGATATGCGCGTTAACCCGGCCTTCCTGTTTGCCGCGATGTTCTGGTATCCGCTGCTGGAAATGGCGCAGAAAATCGCCCAGGAAAGCGGTCTGGCCTACTATGACGCGTTTGCGCTGGCAATGAATGAAGTGCTCGATGAAGCCTGCCGTTCGCTGGCAATCCCGAAACGCCTCACGTCGCTGACTCGCGATATCTGGCAGCTACAGCTGCGCATGTCCCGTCGTCAGGGTAAACGCGCGTGGAAGCTGATGGAGCATCCGAAATTCCGCGCCGCATATGATTTACTCGCTCTGCGTGCTGAAGTGGAAAACAATGCCGAACTGCAGCGTCTGGCGCAGTGGTGGGGAGAATTCCAGGTTTCTGCGCCACCCGAGCAGAAAGGCATGCTGAACGAGCTGGATGAAGATCCATCGCCGCGCCGTCGTCACCGTCGTCCGCGCAAGCGTGCGCCGCGTCGTGAAGGAACGGCATGACCCTCGTTTATATCGCACTGGGCAGTAATCTGGCCTCTCCTCTGGAGCAGGTCAATGCTGCCGTCAACGCGATAGGCGAGATCCCCGAAAGCCAGATTGTCGCCATCTCTTCTTTTTATCGAACCCCGCCGCTGGGCCCGCAGGATCAGCCCGATTACCTGAACGCCGCCGTGGCGCTGGAAACAACGCTCGAACCAGAAGCCCTGCTCGACCACACCCAGCGCATCGAACTCCAGCAGGGCCGGGTACGCAAGGCCGAACGCTGGGGACCGCGCACGTTAGACCTGGATATCATGCTGTTTGGCGATCGCGTCATCAACAGCGAACGCCTGACCGTGCCACACTACGATATGAAAAATCGCGGTTTTATGCTCTGGCCGCTGTTCGAAATCGCCCCTGACCTGCACTTCCCTGACGGTATCTCACTGCAACAGAGACTCACTCATCTTGGTGCAGAAAAACCCGCACACTGGTAATGGCCCTCACCTCATTTCCTGTTTATTGCTTTCGCGCAAACAGTTGCTTAAAACAATTGCCCCCCTGAATGTGACTGTTAGAATGCCGGTAAATATGACGTTCACCATCAGGAAATGTTATGAAACCGACCACCCTCTCGCTGTTGCAGAAGTGCAAACAAGAGAAAAAACGCTTCGCCACCATTACTGCTTATGACTACAGTTTCGCCAGACTGTTTGCCGACGAAGGGATCAATGTGATGCTGGTCGGGGATTCCCTGGGGATGACAGTACAGGGGCATGACTCCACCCTGCCGGTGACGGTTGAGGATATCGCTTACCATACGCAGGCGGTGCGTCGCGGCGCGCCGAATTGCCTGCTGCTCGCCGATCTGCCGTTTATGGCTTACGCGACGCCGGAACAGGCCTTTGAAAATTCGGCCACCGTCATGCGCGCGGGCGCGAACATGGTCAAGATTGAAGGTGGCGCCTGGCTGGTGGAGACCGTGAAAATGCTCACCGAGCGCGCGGTCCCCGTCTGCGGACACCTGGGCCTGACGCCACAGTCGGTCAATATTTTCGGCGGCTATAAAATTCAGGGCCGTGGCGATGCCGGACAGGTTTTGCTGGACGATGCCCTGGCGCTGGAAGCCGCAGGCGCGCAGCTCATCGTTCTGGAATGCGTTCCGGTTGAACTGGCCAAACGCGTGACGGAGGCACTCTCCATTCCGGTTATCGGTATCGGTGCCGGCAACGTGACCGACGGACAAATTTTAGTCATGCACGACGCCTTTGGCATCACCGGCGGCCATATTCCGAAATTTGCCAAAAATTTCCTTACGCAAGCAGGCGACATGCGCGCCGCGGTACGGCAGTATATTGCCGAGGTTGAGTCCGGCGTCTATCCGGGCGAAGAACACAGTTTCCATTAAGGAGTCTTGTTGTGCTGATTATTGAAACCCTGCCGCTGCTGCGCCAGCATATCCGCAGAGCCCGTCAGGAAGGGAAGCGCATTGCGCTGGTGCCGACGATGGGCAACCTGCATGATGGTCACATGAAGCTGGTGGATGAAGCCAAAGCCCGTGCGGACATCGTGGTGGTGAGTATTTTCGTCAACCCAATGCAGTTTGACCGTCCGGACGATCTGGTGCGCTACCCCCGCACGCTGCAGGAAGACTGCGAAAAACTGAACAAGCGTAAGGTGGATTTCGTCTTTGCTCCCGCACCGGACCAAATCTATCCTCAGGGCACCGACGGGCAGACCTACGTGGATGTCCCCGGCCTTTCGACGATGCTGGAAGGCGCCAGCCGCCCGGGCCATTTCCGTGGGGTTTCAACCATCGTCAGCAAGTTGTTCAATCTGGTACAACCGGATGTCGCCTGCTTTGGCGAGAAAGACTTCCAGCAACTGGCGCTGATCCGCAAAATGGTTGCCGACATGGGCTACGACATCGAGATCGTCGGCGTGCCGATTATTCGCGCCAAAGACGGTTTAGCCCTGAGTTCGCGTAACGGTTATCTGACGGCCGAACAACGCAAAATCGCCCCAGGTTTGTACAAAGTGATGGGCCGCATCGCGGAGAAACTGCAGGCCGGCGAGCGTGAACTGGAAGAGATTATTGCCATCGCTGAACAGGAGCTGACGGAAAAAGGCTTCCGCCCCGATGACATTCAGATCCGCGATGCTGACACGCTGCTTGAGCTAACCGAAAGCAGCCAGCGTGCGGTGATTCTGGTTGCCGCATGGCTTGGCCAGGCACGGTTAATTGACAATCAGACGGTTGCATTAACCCAGTAGACAGGGGTTAAAAATCGGGCAATACTGCCTGAGAAATTTCTCAAAGCAGGTTTCGACCTGCTTCGTTATCGATACGAGTTTAAGGTAGACGTTATGATTCGCACTATGCTGCAGGGCAAACTCCACCGCGTGAAAGTAACTCAGGCGGACCTGCACTATGAAGGTTCCTGCGCCATCGATCAGGATTTTCTGGATGCCGCCGGGATCCTTGAAAATGAAGCCATCGATATCTGGAACGTGAGCAACGGTAAACGCTTTTCCACCTATGCGATTGCCGCCGAGCGCGGTTCCAGAATCATCTCCGTCAACGGCGCAGCGGCACACTGTGCCAGCGTGGGCGACATTGTGATCATCGCCAGCTTCGTGACCATGTCTGACGAAGAAGCGCGCCGCTGGCAGCCAAAGGTCGCTTACTTCGAAGGCGACAATGAAATGAAACGCACCGCGAAAGCCATTCCGGTTCAGGTTGCGTAAGCGAACTACCCCTGCGGCTGATTGCTAATCAGCCGCGACATCGTCTCCAGCGAATCCGTTCTTAAGATATACAGGCGTTTCAGTAAAAACGGATTATCCCCCGGCTTCACCTTCCCTTTCATCGTAGTCACCGCCAGGTGAAATCCAGCCTCTTCCGCGGCTTTTACAGCCGTCGCGTTATAACCGCCAAACGGATACGAAAGATAAAGGACGTGGGGATTAAACGGGGCCAGCGCGCGCCGGGAGCGTGCAAAATCAAACAGAATATTGTGATGGCTGCGGCTGAGCAGGATTGGCCGGTGATAGCCGTCGACCCGATGTAAAAAGTGCGTATGGGACTGAAAGTCAAACACGTCGCGGATACCATTAAGCTCTGAAATACTCATGAACTGCAGCGATTTGGGGTCCCATTTTTGTGGGCGAACTTTAATTCGCGACGAGATAATAAACGCCGTGGCCTTCATCCCATACTGCTTCAGCACCGGATAAGCATAACGACTCACTGACTTCAGGCCGTCATCAAAGGTAATCACCACCGCTCGCGCGGGCAGATTCATGTTGTTACGCACATAGCCTTCCAGTTGCGCCATCGTCAGCGTACGGTATCCGCGATCGCGCAGCCAGGTCATCTGGTTGCTGAAGGCGCGAACTGACGTGGTGGTGGAGGTATGACGAAAACGGGTGTTCTCTTCATCGCGCAGAATATGGTGATAGGTCAGCACCGGCAATCCACGGTCTTCCTGGGCATCGAGGGCACTTATCCAGGCCAGCCGGTCGCCAATGCGAATCTGATACCAGGTTTGATTCAGCCGGTCTTTCAGTTTACTGATGATGGGATAACGCAGGTTATCCGCCAGTACGCCAAACGGCGCACTACCAATATTCGGTGCGTTATAAACGGGAGTGGCTTGCCAGGTGATCAGATTCTGATTGCTGAGCGGTTTATTAAGATCGCCGAGGCTGTCCTCAACGCGTTGTTTACCCTGCACCGGTTCCAGATGGCCTTTGTCAATAAACCCGGTACCGAAGCCGAATTTGAATTCGTAATAATCCGCCGCGACCGGAATGACAGAAATAATCTGTCCGGCGCGAATATTTCCCACGGTCACCATGTCATCGCCTATTTGCGCCCAAATAGCCGCATCTTCAGTGGTTTGCATATAGCGAGCAGGCAACGCCGCACTGACGACTGTAGAGAGGGACAGCAGCAGCAGAAACAGATATTTCATCATTAACCATAACCGGGGCAAGAAACAACGCAGCGATTGTATCAATTCACCTCATTAATAAGAATGATCAATACTCATACAAATCGTGCAGCAGAACAAAGGGAGGATTTTTCTGTTGCTGATGCCAAAGACTGGTCACCTCTGGCCCACCAAGAGCAACTATCTGGTCGCGAAACGCCTGACTACTCATGGATTCTCGTGTTGGGAGCATTTGCTCCAGCAACGTTACAGAAATGCCGGAAATGACTTCACACTGCGGATGTTTATGGCTCAGCAGTGAAGCCACGCGATACGGCGCCGCACCGGGCTGGTCGGTCAGAAAGATGACGCCATCACCGGAATCCGTAGCATGCAATGCGTCGCACATCATCCGACTCAGCATGTTCGCGCTCAATCCACGCCAAAAATTCACCGCCCGGCATTGCGCCAGTGGGCCGTGTTTTTTTTCCAGAAGGCTCAGCAGTTCCTCAGCCTTATCGTCATGACAGGTTATGACCCAGCCTAGCATTTCTCACCTCATTAGCAGGCAAGTAGTTTATCAGAGTGACAAATGGAGAATGATGACAATGGTCAACAATCACCCTCTCCTCACCGGGAGGAGAGGGTGAAAACGGTCAGCTACGCAACCCGCGACCGCGCTGGATTAAAGACCAGCACAGCAGATAAAACACCACAATAAAGACCACCAGCACGCCAAACGTAGTCACTAACGGCACATCGTGAATGCCGAGGAAGCCGTAGCGGAAACCGCTAATCATATAGACGATCGGGTTCAGTTGCGATAACCCCTGCCAGAACGGCGGCAGCAGCGTCAGGGAGTAAAACACCCCACCGAGATAGGTCAGCGGCGTCAGGACAAACGTCGGGATCAGGCTGATGTCATCAAAGGTTTTCGCAAATACGGCGTTCAACAGCCCCGCCAGCGAAAACAGAATCGCCGTCAGAACCAGCGTCAGCGCCACAAACAGCCACGAATGCACCTGGAACGGAACAAAGAACAGGGAAATCGCCGTCACCAGCACCCCAACGCACAGTCCGCGCGCCACTCCGCCGCCGACAAAACCGGCGATAATCACGTGTGTCGGTACCGGCGCAACCAGCAGCTCTTCAATGTTGCGCTGGAATTTGGCGCTAAAGAATGACGACGCCACGTTCGCATACGCGTTGGTGATGACCGCCATCATGATTAGACCCGGCACGATAAACTGCATATAGCTGAAACCGTGCATCTCGCCAATGCGGGAACCAATCAGGTTACCGAAGATAATAAAATAGAGCGTCATGGTGATGACGGGCGGCACGAGCGTCTGGATCCAGATCCGCATAAAGCGGTTAATTTCTTTCGCCCAGATGCTTTTCAGCGCGACCCAGTAAAGCTGCATCATGCGCGATCTCCTTGTTTTTCATGAACCAGTGACACAAACAGCTCTTCAAGGCGGTTCGCTTTGTTACGCATACTCAATACCTGAATGCCCTGCGCGCTGAGCTGGCTGAACACGCTGTTAATTCCCTGCTCACGCAATACTTCCACTTCCAGCGTTGAGGTATCCACCAGCCGATAGTGATAGCCCTCCAGCTGCGGCAACGGACTTTTCGCTGCCAGATCGAGAATGAAGGTTTCGGACTTGAGCTTAGAGAGCAGGTTCTTCATCGAGGTGTTTTCGACCAGCTCGCCGTGCTGAATAATCCCGATGTTGCGGCAGAGCATTTCTGCCTCTTCCAGATAGTGAGTGGTCAGAATGATCGTGGTGCCTTTATCGTTTAAATCCTTCAAAAACCCCCACATTGAGCGGCGAAGTTCAATATCGACACCCGCTGTCGGTTCATCGAGAATCAGTAGCTTCGGTTCGTGCATCAGCGCGCGGGCGATCATCAGACGGCGCTTCATCCCGCCGGATAACATCCGCGCACGTTCGTTGCGTTTTTCCCACAGATCGAGCTGTTTTAAATACTTTTCGCTGCGCTCAACCGCCTCTTTTCGCTCCACGCCGTAGTAGCCCGCCTGATTGACCACAATCTGCTGTACGGTCTCAAACGGGTTGAAGTTAAATTCCTGTGGCACCAGCCCGAGTTGACGTTTGGCGTTGACGACATCTTTTTCGAGATCGTAACCAAAGACGCTGACGCGCCCGGACGATTTATTCACCAGCGAGCTGATGATACCGATAGTGGTCGACTTGCCTGCCCCGTTCGGCCCCAGAAGCGCGTAAAAATCTCCCGCTTCGACCTGTAAATCTATCCCGCGCAGTGCCTGAACACCGCCAGGATAGGTTTTTTTAAGTTGTTGAAGTTCCAGTGCAATGGTCATAAATTTTTACTTACCTTACGTACTTACACTTTATATGTGGTTTAAATAATCCCGGAGTTGCCCTATATTAGCCCAACGCACTTATTTGGTTACAGGTCGTTAACCTCCATGAAAGACATAGATACACTCATCAGCAACAATGCACTATGGTCAAAAATGCTGGTGGAAGAGGATTCCGGATTTTTTGAGAAACTGGCGCAAGCGCAAAAACCGCGCTTTCTATGGATTGGATGTTCCGACAGTCGCGTTCCCGCAGAACGTTTAACCGGTCTTGAACCGGGCGAATTATTTGTCCACCGTAATGTGGCCAACCTGGTCATCCACACCGACCTCAACTGCCTCTCTGTTGTTCAGTATGCCGTTGATGTCCTCGAAGTTGAACACATTATTATCTGTGGTCACTACGGGTGTGGCGGCGTACAGGCTGCGGTCGATAACCCGGAACTGGGCCTCATCGACAACTGGCTGCTGCATATCCGTGATATCTGGTTCAAACATAGCTCATTGCTGGGTGAAATGCCGCAAGAGCGCCGTATGGACACGCTGTGCGAGCTGAACGTGATGGAACAGGTGTATAACCTGGGCCACTCCACCATCATGCAGTCAGCCTGGAAACGGGGTCAGAAAGTGACCATCCACGGCTGGGCATACGGTATTCACGACGGCCTGCTGCGCGATCTGGAAGTGACCGCGACCAGTCGCGCCACCCTGGAGCAGCGTTATCGTCAGGGCGTGTCTAACCTCAGCCAGAAGCACGTCAATCACAAATAAAAATCCCCGGTCATACACCAGGGATGTATCCAGTCAAAGCCGGGATTTTCCCGGCTTTTTTACGCTTATTCGTCCAGCAACACCACTTTGCCGACATACGGCAGATGACGATAGCGCTGCGCATAATCAATACCGTAGCCCACCACGAACTCATCCGGAATGGAGAACCCGATGAACTCGACCGGAACGTTCACTTCACGGCGGGAGGGTTTATCCAGCAGGGTGCAAATCGCCAGAGATTTCGGTTCACGCAGGCTCAGGATTTCACGCACTTTCGACAGCGTGTTACCGGAGTCGATAATGTCTTCCACAATCAGCACGTCCTTGCCGCGAATGTCTTCATCGAGATCTTTGAGGATCTTGACGTCACGGGTGGTGGACATGCCGCTACCGTAGCTGGAGGCGGTCATAAAATCGACTTCATGAGATACCTGCACTTCACGGCACAGGTCCGCCATAAACATGAATGAGCCACGTAGCAGACCCACCAGCACCATATCACTGCCGCTGTCTTTATAACGCTCAGTAATCTGACGACCCAGTTCAGCGATACGCGCTTTGATCTCCGCTTCGGGGATCATGACTTCTACAGTATGTTTCATATCTCTAACCATATGATTTAAAAACAAATCACTCAATGCCTGCTCTTGATAAGTCAGCATCTAAGCGCAAGGCACGCAGTATACCAGTAAAAGTATTTATTCGCGGCATCTCTTAATAAAGCTCATTTTGTGATGACGATCACATATGTTAAATCCTATAATTAATTGCTACTAAAAAATTAACAAATTGAGATGGTGTATTTTTATGGCAAATAACAACGCACGTTCGCCACGGTTACTCGTGACGCTAACGGCCCTCTTTGCAGCGCTATGCGGGCTTTATCTTTTGATCGGCGGAGGCTGGCTGGTCGCCATTGGCGGCTCCTGGTACTACCCGATTGCGGGACTGGTGATGCTGGGCGTTGCCGTATTGCTCTGGCGCAGCAAACGTTCCGCACTCTGGCTGTACGCCGCCCTGCTCCTCGCCACCCTGATTTGGGGCGTGTGGGAGGTCGGGTTCGACTTTTGGGCGCTGACGCCGCGCAGCGATATTCTGGTCTTCTTCGGCATCTGGCTGATTTTACCGTTCGTCTGGCATCGCCTGATCGTCCCTTCCCGCGGTGCCGTAGCTGCTCTGGTGGTGGCCCTGCTGATCAGCGGCGGGATCCTCACCTGGGCGGGCTTTCATGATCCGCAGGAGATCAACGGCACGCTGAGCGCCGACGCCACACCAGCCGAACCTATCTCCGCCATTTCGGACAACGACTGGCCCGCGTATGGTCGTAATCAGGAAGGCCAGCGTTTCTCGCCGCTCAAACAGATCAACGCCGATAACGTCCACAATCTGAAAGAAGCGTGGGTGTTCCGCACCGGTGACCTGAAGCAGCCGAACGATCCGGGTGAAATCACCAATGAAGTGACGCCGATTAAGGTTGGCGATACGCTGTATCTTTGTACCGCCCATCAGCGTCTGTTCGCGCTGGATGCCGCTACCGGTAAAGAGAAGTGGCATTTCGATCCGCAACTCAATACCAACACCAGCTTCCAGCACGTGACCTGCCGTGGCGTGTCGTACCATGAAGCGAAAGCCGATAACGCTTCCCCGGAAGTGGTTGCCGACTGTCCGCGCCGTATCATCCTGCCCGTCAACGACGGTCGTCTGTTTGCGGTGAACGCCGAAACCGGCAAGCTGTGCGAAACCTTTGCCAACAAAGGCATTCTGAATCTGCAGACCAACATGCCGGACACCACGCCGGGTCTGTATGAGCCAACATCGCCGCCAATCATCACCGATAAAACGATTGTGATTGCTGGTTCGGTAACGGATAACTTCTCCACGCGCGAAACCTCGGGCGTGATCCGTGGTTTTGACGTCAATAACGGCAAACTGCTGTGGGCGTTCGATCCGGGTGCGAAAGACCCGAATGCAATCCCTTCCGATGAGCACTCTTTTACCTTTAACTCGCCGAACTCCTGGGCTCCGGCGGCCTACGACGCGAAGCTGGATCTGGTCTATCTGCCGATGGGGGTGACTACGCCGGATATCTGGGGGGGTAACCGTACGCCAGAGCAGGAACGCTACGCCAGCTCGATTGTGGCGCTGAACGCGACCACCGGTAAACTTGCCTGGAGCTATCAGACCGTTCACCACGATCTGTGGGATATGGACATGCCGTCCCAGCCGACGCTGGCGGATATCACCGTCAACGGTGAGAAAGTCCCTGTTATCTACGCGCCAGCGAAAACCGGTAACATCTTTGTCCTCGACCGCCGTAACGGTGAACTGGTCGTTCCGGCACCAGAAAAACCGGTTCCGCAGGGTGCCGCGAAAGGCGATTACGTCAGCAAAACGCAGCCGTTCTCTGAACTGAGTTTCCGTCCGAAAAAAGATCTGACCGGAGCGGATATGTGGGGCGCCACCATGTTCGATCAACTGGTGTGCCGCGTGATGTTCCACCAGATGCGCTATGAGGGCATCTTTACTCCGCCGTCTGAGCAGGGCACGCTGGTGTTCCCGGGTAACCTCGGGATGTTCGAATGGGGTGGTATCTCGGTCGATCCGAACCGTCAGGTGGCGATTGCCAACCCGATGGCGCTGCCGTTCGTCTCGAAGCTGATCCCACGCGGTCCGGGTAATCCGATGGAACAGCCGAAAGATGCAAAAGGCACAGGCACCGAATCCGGTATCCAGCCGCAATATGGCGTGCCGTTTGGCGTCACGCTGAACCCATTCCTGTCGCCGTTTGGTCTGCCATGTAAGCAACCGGCCTGGGGTTATATCTCCGCGCTGGATCTGAAGACCAATGAGGTAGTCTGGAAAAAACGCATTGGCACGCCGCAGGACAGCATGCCGTTCCCGATGCCGGTTCCAGTACCGTTCAATATGGGGATGCCAATGCTGGGCGGTCCTATCTCAACGGCGGGCAACGTGTTGTTTATTGCCGCCACGGCGGATAACTACCTGCGCGCCTATAACATGAGCAACGGTGAGAAACTGTGGCAGGGGCGTCTGCCAGCCGGTGGACAAGCCACACCGATGACCTATGAGGTGAACGGTAAACAGTATGTCGTGATTTCAGCCGGTGGCCACGGCTCGTTTGGTACGAAGATGGGCGATTATATTGTCGCTTACGCCTTGCCTGACGACGCGAAATAAAACCATTCTGTTCTGAGCAGAGATAGCGTGGAAATACCGCGCTGTCTTTTTTTAACGCAAAACGCCCGCAATACTTGCGGGCGCTTATCGATATTTAGCGATAATGATTAGTCAAACTTAAGCGACATTAATGACGCTTTTGCGACATCCTGATACTGGTCAACTAAATCCTTCGTCATATTAAAGGCAACCTGCACAGCTTTATTATCCTGACTGGTAATCAGCATCAGATTCAGAATTTCGCTATCCGCAGCCTGAGAGCGGAAAGTCACTAGCCATGCCTTATGCCCATCAACCGTAACGGCTTCTGCCTCTGGTTTGTAGTTAGCTAACATTTTCAACATCGCATCTTTCATCATATCCAGCTGCGCCACAGGCAGTGCGTTGCGACCCGCCGTCACGCCCAGTGAGGCTTTACCTCTCTCGTCGCCATAAATGATCTGTGGACGATTCTCAGACGGGTATTTAATTTTCGCCATTTCCGCCGACATAGGCGTCAGCGTTTGCGGAATTTCGATGCTTAACTTCAGTTCAGGAAAGTGTTTACGCTCCATGTCCATTCCGGCATGAGCAGAAATCGCCACTAACATAGCAAAAGAAGCCGCCACAATTTTACGGAAAATATCCATTTTTCACCTCAGGTTTGATAGTCAGATTCCGCGAGTATATCCCGAAAGAGGAATAAAAATACGGCCTTAATCTATTTTCAGAAATTAAGGATGAGAGTGGTATTATTCTTATTACTGATGGATGGCGATTCCGGGAAAACCGACATCGCCATCCGTCGCTTATACCGTAAAGCCTAACATCATGCCGGTATCTTCATGTTCCAGCAGATGACAGTGCGCCATATAGGCATGCTCTTTGGGCGCGATGTGATCAAATTTCACTAACACCTCGCTGACGCTGCCTTCCACCCGAACGGTATCTTTCCAGCCCGCACGATGGGCCGCAGGCGTCTGGCCGTTCTCCGACAGGATGCGGAACTGCGTACCGTGGATATGGAACGGATGCAGCATCATATCGCCCACCCCGGAGATGACCCAGCGTTCATATTGACCTTTGCTGGCCGCGAAAATCGGCTTGTTCATATCGAACGCCACGCCGTTTATCTTATTCGCGTTATGGAAATCAAACTGACCGCCGTGGTTCATATGACCCATGTCGCCATGCTGCATGTTGCCCATATGCCCCTGCATCTGCCCGTGATGCATGCCCGCCATCGCCTGATCGCCATACTTTTTCATCAGCATCTGCATTCCCATCATGTCGAGCATCGGATCCATCGACAGTTGCAGATTACGCACCGTCAGACCGTCAACCGCAGGTAGCGCAGGCATGGTACTTAGGGTGTCCGGCAGCGTACCGGAGGCATTCACGGCAACCGGCTGAATACGCATGACCGGATGCGGCTTATCAAACGGCGCAATCGCCATCCCCATCTGGCTGACTGGCAGGGTAACCAAATCAAACGGTTTACCGTCACTGATGTCCACCAGTACTTCAAAACGCTCGCCCATCAGCATGGGCAGTTCGTTTACTTTTACCGGTTCCGCCAGCAGCCCGCCGTCGCTGGCAATGACGTACAGTGGACGCTTATCGCTGGCGGCAAAATTGAGTGAACGGGCGTTACAACCGTTAAGCAACCGCAGACGTAACCAGCCGCGCGGCGCAGCATGTTGAGGATAAATGGCGCCATTGGTCAGTAGCGTATCGCCAAACCAGCCTACAGCAGCCGTCATCACATCAAGCTGATAATCAATCTGCCCGGCCGCGTTAAACCGTTTGTCCTGCACGATGACCGGGATATCGTCGATTCCCCACTGCTTCGGGAGCAGCAGCTTATGAATTTCTTCATCCTCAATCAGAACCAGCCCCGCTAAGCCCATCGCCACCTGATGCCCGGTTTTCCCATGCTGATGGGGATGAAACCAGCAGGTCGCCGCTCGCTGATCCGGCGTAAACGTAACGGTACGTTTTCCGCTCGCCGGGATAATCCCCTGCGGCCCGCCATCCACCTCACCCGGCACCTCCAGCCCATGCCAGTGCACTGTGGTCTCTTCCTGAAGCTGGTTGTGGATATCCACCGTCACCGCTTTGCCTTTTTGCAACTTCAGCGCAGGCCCGAGCAGATTACCGTTATAGCCCCAGGTGGTTGCCGCTTTTCCGGCAAAGGTCGACTGACCCGCTTTCACCATCAGCGAGATCTGGTTACGTGCGTCGGCGGTGAGAAGCTCGGGAATGGGCAACGTGGGGCGTTGGGCGGCAAAAACGGTGCGGCTCCAGAGCGGTAAGGCTGACGACAGCCCCAGAGCCACAGAATATTTTAAGAAATCACGACGTTGCATAATTATTTCCTTATTTTGCTGCAGGCGAAATAACGCTAATCTCTGAGCATAGACCCTCCCCTTACGGCAAGGTCAAGCCAGGGATATCACTTAATAGATAATAAAAGTCGTCGCTTCGCCTCCAGTATGCTAACGTTGACTTTCCGTAATGCAGTGGTAGAAGCAATGAAGACGTTTTTCAGAACCATGTTGTTCGGCAGCCTGATGGCCGTATGCGCAAACAGCTATGCGCTCAGTGAATCTGAAGCCGAAGATATGGCCGATTTGACGGCCGTTTTTGTCTTTCTGAAAAATGACTGCGGCTACCAGAATTTACCCAACGGGCAGATTCGTCGCGCACTGGTCTTCTTTGCTCAGCAAAACCAGTGGGACCTCAGCAATTACGACACCTTCGATATGAAATCCCTCGGCGAAGACAGCTATCGCGATCTCAGCGGTATCGGTATCCCTGTCGCCAAAAAATGCAAAGCGCTGGCGCGCGACTCCCTGAGCCTGCTGGCTTACGTTAAATAACCTCCCGTCCCTGTTGCTGAAATAATGACCGTGCATCAACGGTCATTGTTAGCTATGATGTTGCGCCCTTTTTTTACGGGTGTTAACAAAGGAGGCATCACCCTATGGCCGAAAAACCACAGTGGTATGAAACGCTACACGACCAGTTTGGGCAGTACTTTGCCGTCGATAACGTTCTTTATCACGAGAAGACCGCGCATCAGGATCTCATCATCTTCGAAAACGCCGCCTTTGGTCGCGTAATGGCGCTGGACGGCGTGGTGCAGACCACCGAGCGCGATGAATTTATCTATCATGAGATGATGACGCACGTTCCGTTGATGGCTCACGGTCACGCGAAACACGTACTGATTATCGGCGGTGGCGACGGTGCGATGCTGCGCGAAGTCACCCGGCACAAAAACGTTGAAACTATCACGATGGTGGAAATCGATGCTGGCGTTGTCTCGTTCTGCCGCCAGTATCTGCCCAACCACAACGCCGGTAGCTATGACGATCCGCGCTTTACGCTGGTGATCGACGACGGCGTGAATTACGTCAACCAGACGCAGAACACGTTTGATGTGATCATCTCCGACTGCACCGATCCGATCGGTCCCGGTGAGAGTCTGTTCACCTCGGCATTCTACGAAGGTTGTAAACGCTGCCTGAATCCGGGCGGGATCTTTGTCGCGCAGAACGGCGTCTGCTTCCTGCAACAGGATGAAGCCCTCGACAGCCACCGTAAGCTCAGCCATTACTTCGCCGACGTTGGCTTCTACCAGGCGGCGATCCCCACCTACTACGGCGGCATAATGACTTTTGCGTGGGCGACCGATAACGAAGCGTTGCGCCACCTGTCGACTGAAATCATCCAGGCACGTTTTCACACCTCTGGCCTTAAGTGTCGCTATTACAACCCGGCAATCCACACGGCAGCGTTTGCCTTACCCCAGTATCTGCAAGACGCGCTGGCGACAGCATCGTCCTAAGGAGAAGATAAGAAATTGAAAAAACTGAAACTGCATGGCTTTAACAACCTGACTAAAAGTCTGAGTTTTTGTATTTACGATATCTGCTATGCCAAAACCGCCGAAGAGCGCGACGGATACATCGCCTATATCGACGAACTCTACAACGCCAACCGTCTGACCGAAATTCTGTCAGAAACCTGCTCTATCATCGGCGCCAATATCCTGAATATTGCCCGTCAGGATTACGAACCTCAGGGTGCCAGCGTCACCATTCTGGTGAGTGAAGAACCTGTCGATCCGCAGTTGATAGATAAAACCGAGCATCCCGGCCCGCTGCCGGAAACGGTGGTCGCCCATCTTGATAAGAGCCATATTTGCGTGCATACCTATCCGGAAAGCCACCCGGAAGGCGGATTATGCACCTTCCGCGCCGATATTGAGGTTTCAACCTGCGGTGTGATTTCTCCCTTGAAGGCGCTGAATTACTTGATCCACCAGCTTGAATCCGACATCGTGACCATCGATTATCGCGTGCGTGGCTTTACCCGTGATATCAACGGGATGAAGCACTTTATCGATCATGAGATTAACTCCATTCAGAACTTTATGTCCGAGGATATGAAGTCGTTGTATGACATGGTGGATGTGAACGTGTATCAGGAAAATATCTTCCATACCAAAATGCTGCTTAAAGAGTTCGACCTTAAGCACTACATGTTCCATACCCGACCAGAAGACTTGACCGACGCAGAGCGTAAAGAGATTACCGCTGCGCTGTGGAAAGAGATGCGAGAGATTTACTACGGGCGCAATATCCCGAGCGTGTAAGAAAAATGCTCAGGCACTCTGCGGAGTGCCTGAGCCGAATCCGAGACTATTCATTTCCCCATCGATTCAGGAATTCTGCGATATCATCGATGCGTTGCGCGTCAATGCCAGCGTCGACCGCCATCTCCTGCTGCGCTTCTTCGCTGATCTCTTCGTTATTTGTTAAGCGAGCAATCAGTAGCTGGAAATAGCGAGCAAGAGGATCACGCTCCGACGCGTTAACCGGTTCTGCGGATTCCGTCGAATACTCATCCACAATGTCATAATATTTCAGTGGTATTTCATTACCCATCACTCATCTCCTGGGGTTATCCCAACGTTAATTACTCAGGCTGTACCAGCGTCAGGGCGACGGATTGCGCTTTCAGTTCGGCCTGTACGGCTTGCGGTAAATTAACATCGGTAATGACGTCGGTAAAGCGACTGAGAGAAGCCACATTAAATAGCGAATGCGCGCCGTATTTGCTGCTGTCGGCCAGTAGCACTTTTCGTTGCGCATTGGCGATAATTTCCTGCTTCAGTCCCGCTTTGTCCTCAGTCGGCGTGGTCACGCCCTTTTCCATACTCCAGGTATTACAGCTCATAAACGCGATATCAGGATAGACGCTGCGCAGCATTTTGCGGCCAAACTCGCCGATGCATGACTGGCTGCTGTCATCAATTCGCCCACCGACAATAGTCACCTCTATCTGGCGAAACTCGGATAAAAACAGGGCGATGTGCAGATCAACGGTAATGACTCTGAGGGGAAGATGGGTTAAACATTTTGCCAGCTCCAGCATCGTGGTTCCGGCATCAAGCACCACGGCATCGCCCGCATGCACCATCGAGGCCGCATAACGCGCAATCGCCCGTTTTTCGGCGGGCGATCGCAGTTGCTTCTCGTTGGTGGTCGGTTGCACTGCTTCAAAACGCCGTAACGCCACACCACCGTGGCTGCGACTGATCACCCCCTGTTCATCCAGTTTGATCAGATCGCGGCGGATCGTTGCCGGAGAGGCCTCAACGGCATCCACCAGTTGTTCCACGGTCACCAGCGTATGATTTTTCAAATACGCCACAATCTGATCCAGACGGTGTTGTCCTTTCATAACAGGAAATTATGCCAGTTGCATTGCCAGTTTAATCGATACGGCCATGCTCTCAGATTTTGCTTTTCCCGTCCAGGCGATATCAAATGCCGTCCCGTGATCGGCAGAGGTGCGAATAAACGGCAAACCGGCAGTGATGTTGACGCCGTCATAGAACCCCAGCAGCTTCAGCGGGATATGGCCCTGATCGTGGTACATCGCCACCACCATGTCATAGTGACCTTCATACGCCTGCAAAAATACAGTGTCCGGCGGGCACGGGCCGTAAACATCCATCCCCTTTGCCTTCATGTTCTCAATCGCCGGACCGACGATGCGAATCTCCTCATCGCCAAACAGCCCGTTCTCACCAGCATGTGGATTCACCCCCGCCACGGCTATACGCGGCTGCGCATAACCCACACGCTTCAGGAAGGTATCGGCGATACTAATAACAGTCTCCACGCGCTGACCGTTCAGGGTATCTAGGAACTTACGCAGGGCGATATGGGTGGAAACGTGAATGACTTTCAGCTTATCGGTATAAAGCACCATCGCGTAGTCGCGACTTTCCGTCAGCGTCGCCAGCAGCTCGGTGTGTCCGGGGAAATGGTGCCCGCCAAGATGCAGGGCTTCTTTGTTCAACGGCGCAGTGGCGATAGCATGAACGTCGCCTTTCATCGCCAGTTCCGTTGCCCGTTTTACGCAGCGATAAGCCAGATCGCCTGCCTGAGCCTGCACTTTACCCGGCTCCAGTGCGTCCGGGTCCGCCAGCGGCTCATCAATCACATGAATCACACCAGGCACGAAGCGGGCGTCCGCCACCTGCGTAATGGCGCGAAACGTCACGCCCTCCGCCAGACCGTTGGCCTGTAACCGCTTCAGGGTTTGCAGGCATCCCACTACCACCAGCGGCGCGCCGTTAAGTTCATCTTCACTGAGCGCTTTAACAATAATTTCCGGGCCGATCCCCGCAGGATCGCCCATCGTAATCGCGACGGTTTTAGTTACCACTGTACATCTCCTCAATAAAATAAAGCGCATCACAAAGGGTACTGTCGGAGCCGAATCCTCCTGCTTTGGTGATCACCGGCAGATCGTCAATCTCGCTGTTCACGAACGTTCCGCACGGAATGCACGGCGCTACCTCGCTCTGAATGCGATAGCCTTCCGCCCCCAGCGCACTGGCAACGGCGGTCGCAATATCCCCTCCGGTCAGGAACAGGCCGCCAATACGCGCCTGCTCAATAATGCGTAACGTGATGTTTCCAAGACGCTGGCTTAACCGTTCGCCAAGCGCCTGACGGCTCATCCCGACGCTGGCACACAGCGTGTCGATCATCTGTCGGTCGTCCGCACTACGACTGGTACGTAAAATCGTATGGTGGTGACGGCTCAGTAACGCGCAGGCCTGCTCCACCACCGACGCGATTTCCTGTTCGAAACCGGCAGAGGCCAGTCGTGAGGCATCGATATCGACAACCTTTGCCCGGTCCTGACACAGCGCCTTGTCTACCTGACGTCGCGTGGCTTCACTCATCGAACCCGCGACGACCAGCACCGGCAACGCTTGCTTTTCCTGCATAAACAGGCGGACCGGCAGGGCATTGGCGAGACCAGCCGCGCCGACCAGTAACGGCAGCGTCTCCTGCTCACAGATTGCATGCGCAATCAGCGACAAATCACGGTCCTCAACGGCATCCACCACCACCATGCACTCACCTTCAGCAGCGAAAGCGGCTAACAGCGCGCTCAGTCGTCCGCGACGGACATCGTCGAGCGACACTTCATGCACCGGAATGTCACTTTGCAACGAGACTAGTTCCGCAATGCGCGAAGAGATAATCGGTGTTTTGGGATCGCTGGCAAATTCGGTCTCCAGTAATGGTGTTCCGTTGACCAGGCACAGTCCATCGCGTGTTGTGCGCCCTGCGGCGGGGATCGCCGCCGCAATCACGGCCAGCGTCCGGTTAGCGGCGCGCATCGCCGCCGTCACCTCGGCGCCGACGTTGCCACGAAACGTAGAATCAATTTTTTTATACACCAGCGGCGCGGTTTCCCCTTCACACCAGGGGGCTAACGCTTGTTGTACCGCCTGCGCGGCTTGCGCCGACGGGATTGCCCGGCTCTCTGTGTTGATCACCAGCACATCAGCACGACGGGAAGGCTTCTGCGTCGGGGTGAGCATTACCTCTGTGCGTGCGCCTTTTTTCGCCAGTTGCACGCCGGTATCGTTAGAGCCCGTAAAATCATCGGCAATGACGATCATTTTCATGCTTTATTCTCCTGAGTAACCTGACGAGCCTGTTTTTTGGCAACCCACGAGGTCAGGATCGGCGTCAGGATCGCGGTGGTGATCACGGAGGCGGCAATCAATGGCGCGGCAGCAGCAGCGACTTCCGCCAGCGAAGGGTCAGCCTGGGCTATCGCCAGCGGCGTTGCAACGGCATTACCGGCAGTACTGGAGGCCGCCGCTCCGGCAATCCCGGTACCGCCCACCAGACGGTCTGCGCGGATGTTAAAGAAGCCGCCGACGAACGTGGTTAACACCCCCAGCAGGATGCCCGCCAGACCGCCCTGCAATAGCATTTCGAGGTTGATGCCAGCCCCCAGCGCAAAGGCGAAGAACGGGATCAACAGCGGTCCGCCTTTGGTCAGGAAGTCACGCATGTTGTGATCGAGGTTACCGAGGATCATGCCAACCACCAGCGGGACCAGGACCGCCACCAGTGCCATGATCGGAATGTTGGCCATTCCCGCAGCACCCAGCGCGATCATGGTAAAGAATGGACCGTCATTAAGAGACAGAATAGAGATTGCGCCGACGTCACGCTCGTTACCGAACTCGCCGACTAATGCCGCGTACAGCCCCCCATTCGAGTTACTCATGGCAGCAATAATCGCCAGTCCGCTTAAGCCAAAGATCCCTTCAGTCCCGAACAGGTGCTCAACGCCAAGACCGAGCGCAATGGCGATCAGCAGTTTGGTCAGGGTAATCGTACCGCCCTGCAATAAAGCCTGAGGTGCCGCCTTCACGCTGATCCCTGCGCCCATGCACAACAGGAATGCACCGATTAGCGGCGCGGCGCCGTTTTTAAACAGCGCGGTAGTAAATCCGCCGATCTCCAGCGCCTGCGGGGCAAAGGTATTGATAATGGCACCGATAACCAATGGCACGACCATCATGCCGCCGGGTACGCGTTCTATTGCCTTCTTGATGTTCATGGTCTTCCCGCCTGTTGTTGTGTTGTGATTAAATAAAATCACAACGATTATATTTAATCAATTTTAGATCACAAATGGGCCAGATCACAGTTTTAAAATGATTAATAAAAATCAAACAATCATTTTTCGGTAAAAAAAAACCGGACGCAGACGCCCGGCTCCACTGATGATTGAAATTATTCAGGATTGACGCAGAAATTCCCGATAGGCGTTTACCACCTGCAGGAAATCCTCGACGCCGCACAGCGACAGGCTTTCTTCATCGTAGTAATTCATCCCTTCTTCCATTTCGTCGCCGGTAAACTCCAGCTGGTTGGCGCGGATCATCACCTCTTCGCCGTCCATCCAGAGCGTATATTCATGCCCCGCCCGTTGCCAGGAACGTTCGCTGCCTTTTACCGCGTGAGCCGCCTGTTCCACTTCGTCCAGCAGGGCCAGGTTTTCTTTCACTTCTTCATTAAACCAGTGCCCGACCACTTCGTGACCCATGGACATGCGCACCAAAACCCGACCGGTAACATCGCGCAGAAATTCGTAATCCATAATGTAGTCCTCTGCTCCCGGCAATGCGCCATTACCGCATTGCGCCTTGTCTTAATTATCGCAGCCTGGACGCAGAAAAAAAGCGGATCGCGTATAAGGAATGGAAATAAAAATGCCCGGAGAAGCACGCTTCACCGGGCATTGATGCGTTTTTACGCGAAAGGTGTTAGCGCATTACACGGCGGTCTGGAAAATCACACCGTCCGCTTTCTCAGTGTATTGAGAGAGCTGGTCAAAGTTCAGATAGCGGTAGGTGTCTACAGCGGTTTTATCCACCTGCGCCACATAGGTCTGGTACTCTTCAGGCGTCGGCAATTTACCGATCAGTGCCGCAACCGCCGCCAGCTCCGCAGACGCCAGGTAGACGTTCGCACCGGTACCTAAACGGTTCGGGAAGTTACGCGTAGAAGTCGATACCACCGTCGCGCCGTCTGCGACACGCGCCTGGTTACCCATGCACAGTGAACAGCCCGGGATTTCAATACGCGCACCGCTCTTACCAAAGACGCTGTAGTAGCCCTCTTCGGTCAGCTGTGCCGCATCCATACGGGTTGGCGGCGCCACCCACAGACGCGTCGGCAACTGGCCTTTGTGCGCATCCAGCAGCTTGCCGGCCGCACGGAAGTGACCAATGTTGGTCATGCAGGAACCAATGAACACTTCGTCGATTTTATCGCCCTGAACATCAGAGAGCAGACGCGCATCGTCCGGATCGTTCGGTGCACAAAGGATAGGCTCTTTGATATCCGCCAGATCGATGTCGATCACCGCCGCGTACTCTGCGTCAGCATCGGCTTCCAGCAGTTGCGGATCGGCCAGCCATTTTTCCATCCCCTGAATACGACGTTCCAGCGTACGACGGTCGCCGTAGCCTTCTGCGATCATCCACTTCAGCAGAACGATGTTGGAGGTCAGGTATTCCACGATCGGCTCTTTGTTCAGCTTGATGGTGCAACCTGCCGCAGAACGCTCGGCGGATGCATCGGTCAGCTCAAACGCCTGCTCGACTTTCAGATCCGGCAGACCTTCGATTTCGAGAATACGACCAGAGAAGATGTTCTTCTTGCCTTTTTTCTCAACGGTCAGCAGACCCTGTTTGATCGCATACAGCGGAATGGCGTGTACCAGATCGCGCAGGGTAATACCCGGCTGCATTTTGCCTTTGAAGCGCACCAGCACCGATTCCGGCATATCCAGCGGCATCACGCCGGTCGCCGCAGCAAACGCCACCAGGCCCGAGCCCGCCGGGAAGGAGATACCAATCGGGAAACGGGTATGGGAGTCACCACCCGTACCGACGGTATCCGGCAACAGCATACGGTTCAGCCAGGAGTGGATCACGCCATCACCCGGACGCAGCGAAACACCGCCGCGATTCATAATAAAGTCAGGCAGCGTGTGGTGCGTGGTGACGTCAACCGGCTTCGGATAGGCGGCGGTGTGACAGAAAGACTGCATCACCAGGTCCGCAGAGAAGCCCAGGCACGCCAGGTCCTTCAGTTCGTCACGGGTCATCGGGCCAGTGGTATCCTGAGAACCTACGGAGGTCATCTTCGGCTCGCAGTACGCACCCGGACGGATACCGGCTACGCCGCACGCACGACCCACCATTTTCTGCGCCAGCGAGTAACCACGGCTGCTTTCCGCCACATCTTTCGCCTGACGGAAAACGTCTGAGTGCGGCAGACCCAGCGCTTCACGCGCTTTGGTGGTCAGACCGCGACCGATGATCAGCGGGATACGGCCACCGGCACGCACTTCATCAATCAGCACGTCAGTTTTCAGTTCAAAGCTTGCCAGCAGTTCGCCGGTTTCATGGTTACGTACTTCCCCTTTGAACGGGTAAACGTCAATCACATCACCCATGTTCAGGTTTGACACATCCACTTCGATCGGCAGTGCGCCTGCATCTTCCATGGTGTTGAAGAAGATAGGGGCGATTTTACCGCCGAGGCACAGACCGCCGCCGCGCTTGTTCGGCACGTGCGGAATGTCGTCACCCATGAACCACAGCACGGAGTTGGTGGCGGATTTACGTGAAGAACCGGTCCCGACGACGTCACCGACGTAAGCCAGCGGGTAACCTTTACTCGCCAGGGCTTCGATCTGTTTGATTGGGCCAACGACACCCGGCTGATCCGGCTCAATGCCTTCACGGGCGTTTTTCAGCATCGCTAACGCGTGCAGCGGGATATCCGGACGAGACCACGCATCAGGTGCAGGAGACAGGTCATCGGTATTGGTTTCACCGGTGACTTTGAAAACGGTGACGGTCATTTTTTCAGCCAGCGGCGGACGGCTCAGGAACCATTCAGCCTCCGCCCAGGACTGCATCACCTGCTTCGCATATTCGTTCCCTGCTTTGGCTTTTTCTTCTACGTCATAGAAGTTATCGAACATCAGCAGCGTATGGGAGAGCGCTTTGGCGGCAATCGGCGCCAGTTTTGCATCGTCCAGAGCGTCAATCAGCGGATGAATGTTGTAACCACCCTGCATGGTGCCGAGCAGTTCAATCGCTTTTTCAGGCGTAATCAGTGGGGAAGTCGTTTCGCCTTTCGCGACGGCAGCGAGGAAACTGGCTTTGACATAGGCGGCTTCATCGACGCCCGGGGGAACACGGTTGATCAACAGGTCTAACAGGAATTCTTCTTCGCCCGCAGGCGGTGCTTTCAGCAGCTCGACGAGCGCGGCCATTTGGGTTGCATCTAAGGGTTTGGGCACAATCCCCTCGGCGGCACGTTCTGCTACGTGCTTACGGTATTCTTCTAGCACGACGGTTCTCCTCGCTCTCATTGTCATAGTGCGGCGCTTTATCGATGGGCGATTCTCTTCACGCTCCTGTGAGACAGCAGTTTGTAGGGTAAATGCCCGGTACCGCAATGGGCAGAATAACAGGATTTTAGTGAGGTGTTAATCTGTTTACAAAAAAGCAACATAAAAAAGTGGCTGAATCGTTAAGGATGGTCTAATGCCCTTTTCGATTTCAGAAGCGGGAAATTTATCGCTGTTACGAATCGTCACACTATTTCGCATTCTTATAATCACTCTACTGTACCGATCCCAAGATTAGTCAAAAATTAAACTATCGTCTCTTTATACTCACGCAACACTGCACCTGCGGGTGGCAGCACTTCGACCATTGCGATTTCCAGGAAATCGGGAGTAAGAATATGACGTTGCCCTTTAAACCCCACGTGCTTGCGTTGTTCTGTAGCGCCGGACTACTCGCTGCTTCAGGCGTGCTGTATGTCAAAAGCCGCACACCGGAAGCCCCTACGCTGCCCACGCCCCCCATCGCTGCGCAACCGCTCGCGCCAGCCGAAGCGACTCCCGTTGCGAAAGTGAGCTTTACCACGGCGCAAATCGATCAATGGGTCGCGCCGATCGCCCTCTATCCGGACCCGCTGCTTTCGCAGGTTCTGATGGCCTCGACCTATCCGGCTAACGTCGTCCAGGCAGCACAATGGTCGCGCGATAATCCGACACGGCAAGGCGATGCCGCCATTCAGGCTGTCGCAAACCAGCCGTGGGATCCCAGCGTGAAGTCGCTGGTCGCCTTTCCGCAACTTATGACGCTGATGGGGGAAAACACGGAGTGGGTGCAAAACCTCGGTGATGCATTTCTGGCGCAACCGCAGGATGTGATGGACTCCGTGCAACGCCTGCGCTTACTGGCCCAGCAGACCGGCTCGCTGAAATCTACGCCGCAGCAGACGGTGACCAGCACGCCGAAAAAGAGCGTCGCGGCAGCCCCCTCAACCACCTCCTCCGCAACAAAATCCAGCGCCGTTTCCGCCGCCCCAGCCTCCACGGTAATTAAAATTGAACCTGCAGATCCGCAGGTGGTGTACGTCCCCAGCTATAATCCCGCTACGGTTTATGGCACCTGGCCCAACACCGCATACCCGCCGGTGTATCTCCCGCCTACGCCAGGCGAGCAGTTCGCTGGCAGTTTTGTTAAAGGATTCGGCTACAGCCTGGGCGTCGCCACCACCTATGCGCTGTTCAGCAATATCGACTGGGATGACGACGATCATCACCACGATGACGATCACCATCATGATGACGATCATCACGACGGTCACGGTTATCAACACAATGGCGATAACATCAATATCAACGTCGATAATTTCAACCGCATCTCCGGACAGAATCTGAAAACACAGAACATGACCTGGCAGCACAACCCGGCCTGGCGCGGCGGCGTACCGTATCAGAATGGCACGACCGCCCCGCGTTTCCACCCGACCGACGTCAGCGGCGGTCTCAGCGCTACACAGCAGCCTGCTGCGACGGCATCCCGCGACAGCCAGCGTCAGGCAGCGATGGCACAACTGCAACAGCGTCATCCGGATGCGTCTAAAGCGCTGGCTCAGCAACCGATAGCCACAACGCGTGATGCCCAGCGCAAAGCGGCCGCTCAACAGTTGAATCAGGTTGCCCAACGCAATAACTATCGCGGCTATGACGACAACAGCAACAACGCGCGTCGTCAGAATGCGCAACAGACCTTGAAACAATCGACTACGACAGCGCAACAACTGCATCGTGACGATCTCAGGGCCAAAGCGCAGCAACGCCCGATTTCTCAACCGCAGCGGGAGACGGTACGTCAGCGCGTCGAATCCTCCTCGCCACAGCAGCGTCAGGCGTTTCAGCAAAACCATGCGAATGTATTTAGCGGTAACGACAGCCGTTCGCCGAACTGGCAATCGCAGCAGCAGCGCGGTCAGGAAAGCCGCCGTCTGAGTAACATCAGTAATGAGCAACGAGCCCACATGCGCGAACGCGCATCTGAACACCATGAATTTCGCCGTCGTTAACGGGAGCCGATAATGAAAAAAGTACTGTTAAGCACCCTGCTGCTCTCGCTTCCGTTAATGAGCTACGCCCAGCAGATGTTCGCCACGCCAGACGAGGCCGCCAGCTCTTTTGCCCGTGCAATTGCCGACAATAACGATGCGCAAATGACTACCCTGTTAGGCGATAACTGGCGACAGTTTTTGCCCCCTGAAGGCGCGGACCCCGAAGCCATTGCGCGCTTTAACCGCGACTGGAAAGTCAGCCACCAGATTGTGCAACAAGGTAACGTCGCTCACCTGAACGTCGGCCAGGAGAACTGGCAGTTGCCCATCCCCATCGTGAAGGCGAGTAAAGGCTGGCATTTTGATATGTCTGCCGCGCAGGATGAGATCCTCACGCGCACGATTGGCCGCAATGAACTCTCGGCGATACAGGCCATGCGTGCCTATGTCGACGCCCAGTATGACTACTGGCAGCGCAAACAAGCATTTGCCAGCCGAATTATCAGCCATGCAGGTCAACAGGACGGTCTCTACTGGCCGGTAAAACCAGGTGAAACGCCCAGTCCCTTAGGGCCGGCTTTCAGTCCTGAGTCACCTGGCGAAGGGTATCACGGCTATTATTTCCGCATTATTGCCAGCGATAACGCGAAAGGATTTGCGCTGCTTGCCTGGCCGGTGACCTGGGGCGAAACGGGTGTGATGAGCTTCATGGTAAGTCAGGACGACCGGGTGTATCAGACGAATTTAGGGGAAGATAGCGGGCTAAAAGCCATCGCCATAGAGAAATTTACGCCACACGAGCCGTGGAAGCCGGTGGAGTAGCAGGCATAAAAAAAGCGGCATTTACGCCGCTTTTTCGTTACCGGAAGGCTGAAGATTATTTCTTCTTCTTCGCTTTTGCGTTCGGCAGGTCAGTGATGCTACCTTCGAACACTTCTGCCGCCAGGCCCACGGACTCGTGCAGAGTCGGGTGCGCGTGGATGGTCAGCGCGATGTCTTCCGCGTCACAGCCCATTTCGATTGCCAGACCGATCTCACCCAGCAGCTCGCCGCCGTTGGTACCGACAATCGCACCACCGATGACGCGGTGAGTTTCTTTGTCGAAAATCAGTTTAGTCATACCGTCTGCGCAGTCGGAAGCGATAGCACGGCCAGAAGCAGCCCACGGGAAGGTGGCGGTTTCGTAGCTGATGCCTTTCTCTTTCGCTTCTTTCTCGGTCAGACCTACCCATGCCACTTCTGGTTCAGTGTAGGCAATGGATGGGATCACTTTCGGATCGAAGTAATGCTTCATGCCGGCGATAACTTCAGCGGCAACGTGACCTTCGTGAACCCCTTTGTGCGCCAGCATCGGCTGACCGACGATATCGCCGATAGCAAAGATGTGCGGCACGTTGGTGCGCAGCTGTTTGTCAACGCGGATGAAGCCACGATCGTCCACTTCCACGCCTGCTTTGCCAGCGTCGAGGTTTTTACCGTTCGGCACACGACCGATTGCCACCAGCACGGCGTCATAACGCTGCGCTTCAGCAGGGGCTTTTTTGCCTTCCATGGAAACGTAAATACCGTCTTCTTTCGCTTCAACGGCAGTCACTTTGGTTTCCAGCATCAGGTTGAATTTCTTGCTGATGCGTTTGGTGAAGACTTTAACGATATCTTTGTCCGCCGCCGGGATAACCTGGTCGAACATTTCAACCACGTCAATCTCTGAACCCAGCGCGTGGTACACAGTACCCATTTCCAGACCGATGATACCGCCACCCATGACCAGCAGACGCTTCGGTACGGATTTCAGTTCCAGGGCGTCGGTGGAATCCCACACGCGCGGATCTTCATGCGGAATGAACGGCAACTGGATCGGACGGGAACCCGCCGCGATGATCGCGTTGTCGAAGTTGATCACGGTTTTACCGTTCTCACCTTCCACTTCCAGGGTGTTCGCCCCGGTGAATTTACCCAGACCGGTAACCACTTTCACTTTACGGCCTTTCGCCATGCCAGCCAGACCGCCGGTCAGCTGAGTGATTACTTTTTCTTTCCAGGTACGAATCTTGTCGATATCGGTTTTCGGCTCGCCGAAGACGATACCGTGTTCTGCCAGCGCTTTGGCCTCTTCGATAACTTTGGCTACGTGCAGCAGTGCTTTAGAAGGGATACAGCCGACGTTCAGACAAACACCACCGAGGGTGCTGTAACGTTCAACGATTACGGTTTCCAGACCTAAATCAGCGCAACGGAAGGCTGCAGAGTAACCTGCGGGGCCTGCCCCAAGTACCACGACCTGAGTTTTGATTTCAGTACTCATCATGACCTCTTAATTTATTTCCGGCGATCCCTGGTCTTGTCGCCCATCGTCCACCGGGTCGTTCTATCCGTCCGTATTTTACAAAATTGTTAACAATTTTGAAACAACAAAACGGCAACGATTTATCTTTAGCACTAATAACCCCAAAACCATCATGAGATTACCAGAAAAAAGCCGGCCGTCGGGCCGGCTTTTTTGCTTACATCACCAGGCGGCGAATGTCAGACAGCATATTGTTAATGATGGTAATGAAACGCGCACCATCAGCACCGTCAATCACGCGGTGGTCGAAGGACAGAGAGATCGGCATCATCAGACGCGGTACGAACTCTTTACCATTCCACACTGGCTCCATCGCGGACTTGGAGACACCCAGGATCGCGACTTCAGGCGCGTTCACAATCGGTGCAAAGTGGGTCGTACCCAGGCCGCCGATGCTGGAGATGGTGAAGCAACCGCCCTGCATTTCGCCAGCCGTCAGCTTACCGTCACGCGCTTTCTTAGAGATAGCCGTCAGTTCACGAGACAGCTCGGTCACGCTCTTCTTGTTCACGTCTTTAAAGACCGGAACCACCAGACCATTCGGGGTATCTACCGCCACACCGATGTTGATGTATTTCTTCAGCGTCAGGCGCTGGCCGTCTTCGGACAAGGAGCTGTTGAAGCGTGGCATCTGTTCCAGAGCCGCAGCAACCGCTTTCATGATGAAGACCACTGGGGTGAATTTCACGTCCAGTTTGCGCTTCTCAGCCTCAGCGTTCTGCTGTTTACGGAACGCTTCCAGGTCGGTGATATCGGTTTTGTCGAAGTGGGTAACGTGCGGGATCATCACCCAGTTACGGCTCAGGTTAGTACCAGAGATTTTCTGGATGCGGCCCAGTTCCACTTCTTCGATTTCACCAAACTTGCTGAAGTCGACTTTCGGCCATGGCAGCATGCCCGGGATACCACCACCTGCTGCGGCTGCCGGAGCAGCTTCCGCACGCTTGATAGCGTCTTTCACGTAAGCCTGAACGTCTTCGCGCAAGATACGACCTTTACGGCCTGTGCCCTTCACTTTCGCCAGGTTCACGCCGAACTCGCGCGCCAGACGGCGAATCAGTGGGGTCGCATGAACGTAAGCATCGTTCTCAGCAAACTCAGATTTGCCTTCAGCTTTTGCGGCCGGAGCAGCGGCAGCTGGCGCAGGTGCAGATGCAGCGGCTGGAGCCGGTGCGGCAGCCTGCTGTGGCGCGGCAGCAGCAGGTGCTGCGCCTTCCACTTCGAAGACCATAATCAGAGAGCCGGTTTTCACTTTATCGCCGGTGCTGATCTTGATTTCTTTAACGGTACCCGCGAACGGCGCCGGCACTTCCATAGAAGCTTTGTCGCCTTCAACGGTGATCAGTGATTGCTCAGCGGCCACTTTATCGCCCACTTTCACCATCACTTCGGTCACTTCAACTTCGTCACCGCCGATATCCGGTACGTTAACGTCTTTCGCGCCAGTGGCTGCTGGTGCAGCAGCCGGGGCCGGAGCAGCGGCCTGTGCAGGCGCGGCAGCAGGTGCAGCACCCGCCACTTCGAAGACCATGATCAGGGAGCCGGTAGACACTTTGTCGCCGGTGTTGATTTTGATCTCTTTCACGGTACCCGCAAACGGCGCCGGCACTTCCATAGAAGCTTTGTCGCCTTCTACGGTGATTAGGGACTGTTCAGCGGCAACGGTATCGCCCACTTTGACCATGATCTCAGTCACTTCAACTTCGTCACCGCCGATGTCGGGTACATGGACGTCTTTCGCTGCTGCAGCTGCAGGTGCTGCTGCCGGAGCGGCTTCTTTCTTCTCTTCTGCCGGAGCAGGTGCAGCGGCTGCTGCACCGTCAGCGGAATCGAAAATCATGATCAATTTGCCAGTCTCTGTTTTGTCGCCAACAGAGACTTTGATCTCTTTGACAACGCCAGCCTGTGGAGACGGAACTTCCATAGAGGCTTTATCGCCTTCTACGGTGATCAGCGACTGTTCGGCTTCTACCTTGTCGCCTACTTTGACCAGGATCTCGGTGATTTCAACTTCATCTGCCCCGATGTCCGGTACTTTGATTTCGATAGCCATTATTCTTTTACCTCTTACGCCAGACGCGGGTTAACTTTTTCTGCATCGATGTTGAATTTGGTAATTGCATCCGCAACCACTTTCTTATCGATTTCGCCACGTTTAGCCAGTTCGCCCAGTGCCGCGACTACCACGTAGGAAGCATCCACTTCGAAGTGGTGACGCAGGTTTTCACGGCTGTCAGAGCGACCGAAACCGTCGGTACCCAGTACGCGATAATCATCAGCCGGTACATAAGTACGAACCTGTTCGGCAAACAGTTTCATATAGTCAGTTGATGCTACAGCCGGCGCGTCGTTCATCACCTGAGCGATGTACGGAACGCGCGGGGTTTCCAGTGGGTGCAGCATGTTCCAGCGTTCACAGTCCTGACCATCACGTGCCAGTTCGGTGAAGGAGGTGACGCTGTACACGTCAGAACCCACGCCGTAGTCTTTCGCCAGGATCTCTGCCGCTTCACGAACGTGACGCAGGATAGAACCGGAGCCCAGCAGCTGAACTTTACCTTTGCTACCTTCCAGGGTTTCGAGTTTGTAGATACCTTTACGGATACCTTCCTCAGCACCTTCCGGCATGGCTGGCATGTGGTAGTTTTCGTTCAGCGTGGTGATGTAGTAGTAAACGTTCTCTTGTTTCTCACCGTACATACGCTCCAGACCATCGTGCATGATGACTGCAACTTCGTAGGCATAAGACGGATCGTAAGAGATACAGTTCGGGATAGTCAGAGACTGAATATGGCTGTGACCATCTTCGTGCTGCAGACCTTCACCGTTCAGCGTTGTACGACCAGACGTCCCGCCAATCAGGAAGCCACGCGCCTGTTGGTCACCTGCTGCCCAGCACAGGTCGCCGATACGCTGGAAACCGAACATGGAGTAGTAGATGTAGAACGGAATCATCGGCAGATCGTTGGTGCTATAGGAAGTCGCCGCGGCCAGCCAGGAAGACCCTGCGCCCAGCTCGTTGATCCCTTCCTGCAGAATCTGACCTTTCTCGTCTTCTTTGTAGTACGCAACCTGTTCACGGTCCTGCGGGGTGTACTGCTGGCCGTTCGGGCTGTAAATACCAATCTGACGGAACAGACCTTCCATACCGAAAGTACGCGCTTCGTCGGCGATGATCGGAACCAGACGATCTTTGATCGATTTGTTCTTCAGCATCACGTTCAGGGCACGAACGAAAGCGATGGTCGTAGAGATTTCTTTGTTCTGCTCTTCCAGCAGCGCGCCGAAGTCTTCCAGGGTCGGCAGTTCCAGCTTCTCAGTGAAGTTCGGCTGACGGCTCGGCAGGTAGCCGTGCAGCGCCTGGCGGCGTTCGTGCAGATATTTGTGCTCTTCAGAACCTTCCGGGAAGGTAATGTAAGACAGTTTTTCAACCTGCTCGTCAGTAACCGGAACATTGAAACGGTCGCGAATATAGCGCACGCCATCCATGTTCATTTTCTTCACCTGGTGAGCGATGTTTTTACCTTCGGCGGTGTCACCCATGCCATAACCTTTGATGGTATGGGCCAGGATGACGGTGGCTTTGCCTTTGGTTTCCTGCGCTTTTTTCAGTGCAGCGTAGACTTTCTTCGGATCGTGACCACCACGGTTCAGCGCCCAGATCTGCTCATCAGTCCAGTCGGCAACCAGTGCTGCGGTTTCCGGATATTTACCGAAGAAATGCTCACGAACGTATGCGCCATCTTTGGATTTGAAGGTCTGGTAGTCGCCGTCAACGGTTTCGTTCATCAGTTGGATCAGTTTACCGCTGGTGTCTTTACGCAGCAGCTCATCCCAACGACCGCCCCACATCACTTTGATTACGTTCCAGCCAGCACCTTCGAAGATACCTTCCAGCTCGTTAACGATTTTGCCGTTACCGGTGACCGGGCCGTCCAGACGCTGCAGGTTACAGTTGATGACGAAGACCAGGTTATCCAGTTTTTCACGGGTCGCAATGGTGATAGCACCCTTGGATTCCGGCTCGTCCATCTCACCGTCGCCAAGGAAAGCGTAAACGGTCTGTTTAGAGGTGTCTTTCAGGCCACGGTGTTCCAGATATTTCAGGAACTTAGCCTGATAGATCGCACCGATTGGGCCCAGACCCATAGAAACGGTCGGGAACTGCCAGAATTCTGGCATCAGTTTCGGGTGCGGGTAGGAAGACAGGCCATTGCCATGAACTTCCTGACGGAAATTGTCCATCTGCTCTTCAGTCAGACGGCCTTCCAGGAATGCACGTGCGTAAATGCCCGGGGAGATGTGGCCCTGGAAGTACACCAGGTCGCCGCCATCCTGCTCATTGCGGGCACGGAAGAAGTGGTTGAAGCACACATCGTACACGGTCGCAGAAGACTGGAAGGATGCCATGTGGCCGCCCAGCTCGAGGTCTTTTTTAGACGCACGCAGCACGGTCATGATGGCGTTCCAACGGATAGCAGAACGAATACGACGCTCCAGCTCCAGATTGCCCGGATATTCCGGCTCATCTTCAACGGCAATAGTGTTGATGTAATTGCTTGCCCCTGTACCTGCCGCTACTTTCACGCCGCCTTTGCGGGCTTCAGAAAGAAGCTGGTCAATCAGATACTGAGCGCGCTCAACACCTTCTTCACGGATGACCGATTCGATCGCCTGTAGCCAGTCGCGAGTTTCGATCGGATCCACGTCATTTGGGAAACGTTCTGACATGGGGGTATTCCTTATCTATCTAATACGTTGAGTTATCTGGAACCTGTCCCATTGCGCTCTTTGTTCTTCATTCTTCAGGTTGTCTCTTTGTTGGCTGCGCTTCCTTGCGCCAGTCACATAGTTCACTATGCTCCTGGCGACTCGCGCGCTTGCCGCTGCGATACAAGCCGAATTATTTTGAACAACTAAAAGTGCAATAAGACAGGTTCTGCGTTTAGTTGCCGCGCTTTTCATTCATTAGCGCTTGATTTACAACATCTTCTGGCTAACGAGCTACCAGAAAAATCACTAATTCTTTCGCTGCTCTAGACGACGTAAGGCGCGTTCACGACGGCTCTCCTCACGGCTGCGGTCGAGCAGTATCTCTTCGATAAATGCCAGATGGCGATGTGATGCTTCACGCGCCTCTTCTGGCTTACCGGCAATAATCGCTTCGAAAATACGGGTGCGGTGACCACTCACCAGCGGAAGCATCTCGCGACGCGAATAGAGCAACTCGAAGTTCTGACGTACGTTCTGGGCCAGCATGGGCTCCATACACCTTAGCAGATGAAGTAACACCACATTGTGCGCAGCTTCGGTGACAGCAATTTGATACTGGAGGACCGCATCGGACTCGGCATCGCGGTCACCCGACTCTTGCGCCAGTTCAATGGCATGATGCAATTCACGAATACGTGTTTTGTCTTCATCCGTACTGCGCAATGCTGCGTAGTATGCAGCAATGCCTTCCAGCGCATGGCGCGTCTCAAGCAGGTCAAACTGGGATTCAGGATGGTCGGAGAGCAGTTCTACCAGTGGATCGCTAAAGCTCTGCCACAGGCTACTCTGAACAAAAGTGCCGCCGCCCTGGCGACGAAGCAGCAATCCCTTCGCTTCGAGACGTTGAATCGCCTCACGCAAAGAGGGACGGGAGACGTCGAACTGTTTCGCCAGTTCGCGTTCCGGTGGGAGTTTTTCGCCCGGGCGTAGTGTGCCCTCAAGAATCAAAAACTCCAGCTGTTGCTCAATCACATCGGATAATTTTGGTTGGCGGATTTTGCTGTAGGCCATGATGTCCTGTCTTAAGCCATTTGCCCGAAGTCAATTGGTCTTACCAATTTCATATCTGTGACGCTAAAGTAACAAAGTATTCACCTTATGTCCATACAGGTTTTGATTGAAATCAGTAAAGCAGGCACATTTTAACAACAACACAGAAATATCGTTTCAAACATGTAACTATGCACAAATGTTAAATTTACCACCCGAGAGGTAGTTTTAACCTTATTGAAACGAAGAAAAATCCTGGTTGAACCGATTCATATGCATTTTTATGCATATTTTAGATATAGATAATCACTTTATATCTAACAAAAGTGTTATCAGGAAGTAAGAGGCGGGAGAGACAACTGCTCTCTTTTTATTCAACTCGTCATCATCCATTCACAAAGCAGGTGCATTCCCTGCCGCATACCATTATTCTGTTCCGGACAAAAGAGTTTCGGCGACATTTTAAAATTCATTGCTGTAAACATAATAATACAACAGACGGAATTGCAAACTTACACGCATCTCTGCGTAGGACAAATAATAATTACTCAAATTGCCCGGTCGCCGTCACGCGGTCGGGTACTGAAGGGTAAACCATTCACGAGGTTTCATGATGGACAGTCAGCAGCACGGCGAGCAGCTAAAGCGCGGCCTTAAGAACCGCCATATCCAGCTTATCGCGCTGGGCGGCGCGATAGGAACAGGCCTGTTCCTGGGAAGCGCCTCCGTAATTCAGTCCGCGGGCCCCGGTATTATTCTGGGTTATGCGATAGCCGGTTTTATTGCCTTCCTTATTATGCGTCAGTTGGGTGAAATGGTGGTTGAGGAGCCGGTCGCCGGTTCATTCAGTCACTTTGCCTACAAGTACTGGGGAAGTTTTGCGGGATTTGCATCGGGCTGGAACTATTGGGTGCTGTATGTGCTGGTTGCAATGGCGGAACTGACCGCCGTCGGCAAGTACATTCAGTTCTGGTGGCCGGAGATCCCCACCTGGGTTTCGGCAGCCGTTTTCTTTATTGCGATCAACGCCATCAACCTGACCAACGTAAAAGTGTTCGGTGAGATGGAGTTCTGGTTTGCGATCATCAAAGTCATCGCCGTGGTCGCGATGATCCTGTTCGGCGGCTGGCTGCTGTTCAGCGGCAATGGCGGCCCGCAGGCAACCGTGCGTAACCTGTGGGAACAGGGCGGCTTCCTGCCTCATGGTATGACCGGGCTGGTAATGATGATGGCGATCATCATGTTCTCTTTCGGCGGGCTCGAGCTGGTCGGTATCACCGCAGCTGAAGCCGATAACCCAGAGCAGAGCATTCCCAAAGCCACCAACCAGGTAATCTATCGTATTCTGATTTTCTATGTGGGTTCACTGGCCGTTCTGCTTTCCCTGCTGCCGTGGACGCGTGTCACCGCTGACACCAGCCCGTTTGTCCTAATCTTCCACGAGCTGGGCGATACCTTCGTGGCGAACGCGCTGAATATCGTGGTTCTGACGGCGGCACTGTCGGTATACAACAGTTGCGTTTACTGTAACAGCCGCATGCTGTTTGGTCTGGCGCAACAGGGTAACGCCCCGAAAATCCTGCTCACTATCGACAAACGCGGCGTGCCGGTGAATACCATCATCGTTTCGGCGCTGGTGACGGCGCTGTGCGTATTGATCAACTACATGGCGCCAGAATCCGCCTTCGGCCTGCTGATGGCGCTGGTGGTCTCCGCACTGGTGATCAACTGGGCGATGATCAGTCTGGCGCACATCAAATTCCGCCGAGCGAAGCAGCAACAGGGAGTGAAAACCCGCTTCCCGGCACTGTTCTACCCGCTGGGTAACTGGGTCTGTCTGGCCTTCATGGCGGCGGTGCTGGTAATTATGCTGATGACGCCGGGTATGGCGATTTCGGTTTACCTGATCCCGGTATGGCTGGTTGTTCTTGGCATCGGTTATCTGTGCAAACAGAAATCCGCGAAGACGGCGAAAGCCCATTAATTCCTTGAACCCTCACCCGTCATGGGTGAGGGTTGTTACCTGCCTCACACTTTCTCCCCAACAGCCATTTCGTCCATATCAGCGGCGCTATCCTGCAACGCAATTAAAGGCTTACAGACGAATAATTCTTTCCATCACCTTGATGGGGAGACATCTCAATGGATACAGGTAAGCTGTCGGTAAGAGAAAAGATTGGTTATGGCATGGGCGATGCCGGATGCAACATCATCTTTGGCGCTATCATGCTGTTTGTTAACTATTTTTATACGGATGTTTTTGGTCTCGCCCCGGCTCTGGTAGGGGTGTTATTACTGTCAGTACGCGTTATCGACGCCGTTACTGACCCCATTATGGGCGCTATTGCTGACCGAACCCAAAGCAAATATGGCCGTTTTCGTCCATGGTTACTGTGGATTGCCTTCCCTTACGCGCTGTTCAGCATTCTGATGTTCACCACCCCGGAGTGGACTTATAGCAGCAAGGTTATCTATGCGTTTGTCACATACTTCCTGCTGTCGATTACTTACACGGCGATCAACATTCCTTATTGCTCATTGGGCGGCGTGATCACCAACGATCCGAAAGAACGCGTGGCCTGCCAGTCTTATCGCTTTGTACTGGTCGGTATCGCGACGTTGCTGCTGTCGCTCACTCTACTGCCAATGGTCGACTGGTTTGGCGGCGATGACAAAGCGAAGGGCTATCAACTGGCGATGACCGTGCTGGCCATTATCGGCATGTGTATGTTCCTGTTCTGCTTTGCCACCGTTCGTGAACGTGTGCGCCCTGCCGTTCCCACGCACGATGACATGAAAAACGACTTCAAAGACGTATGGAAGAACGACCAGTGGGTACGCATACTGCTGCTGACGCTGTGCAACGTCTGCCCGGGCTTTATCCGTATGGCGGCAACCATGTACTACGTCACCTGGGTCATGGGACAAAGCACCCATTTCGCCACGATCTTTATCAGTCTCGGCGTGGTCGGCATGATGATCGGTAGCGTGTTGGCGAAAGTGCTGACCGACCGCTGGTGCAAGCTAAAGGTTTTCTTCTGGACCAACATCGCGCTGGCCCTTTTCTCCTGCGCGTTTTACTTCTTCGATCCCAAAGCCACGATGATGATTGTCGTGCTCTACTTCCTGCTTAACATTTTGCACCAAATCCCGTCGCCGCTACACTGGTCGCTGATGGCGGACGTTGACGACTACGGCGAATGGAAAACCGGCAAGCGCATTACCGGCATTAGCTTTTCCGGCAACCTATTCTTCCTGAAACTCGGTCTGGCGATTGCCGGGGCGATGGTTGGCTTTCTGCTCTCGTGGTACGGCTACGATGCCGGGGCGAAAGCGCAAAGCGACTCCGCGATCAACGGCATCATGCTGCTCTTTACCGTGATTCCGGGAGTCGGCTATCTGATTACCGCCGGCGTAGTACGTCTGTTGAAAGTCGACCGCGAACTGATGAAACAGATTCAGGACGATCTGGAAAAACGCCGCGCTAACTACCGCGAACTCAATGATTATCAGGAACTGAAAGCCACTGAAACCGTAAGGAAAGCCTGATGCAAAACTGGCCTAACCCGTTTATTGAACAACGCGCCGATCCGTTTATCCTGCGCGACGGCAGCGACTATTACTTTATTGCCTCAGTGCCAGAGTACGACCGACTGGAAATCCGGCGGGCGGATTCGCTGGAAGGATTACGTACAGCGTCACCCGTTGTCGTCTGGCGCAAACCCGAACACGGCCCGATGAGCGAGCTGATCTGGGCACCGGAAATTCATCACCTCGATGGTAGATGGGTCATCTACTTTGCCGCCGCGCATACTCAGGCGCTCGACAAACTGGGCATGTTTCAGCATCGGATGTACGCGCTGGAGTGTACAGATCCCGATCCGCTCACCGGCAACTGGGTCGAAAAGGGTCAAGTGAAAACACCGTTTGATACCTTTGCACTCGATGCCACAACATTCCACCATCAGGGAAAACAGTGGTATCTGTGGGCGCAAAAATTCCCAGATATCGCCGGTAACTCCAACATTTATCTGGCGGAGTTGGAAAATCCCTGGACGATTAAAGGCCAGCCGGTGATGCTCAGCAAACCGGAGTACGACTGGGAGTGTCGGGGTTTTTGGGTCAATGAAGGTCCGGCAGTATTAACCCACGGTGACAGGCTGTTTATCAGCTACTCCGCCAGCGCCACGGATGAAAATTACTGCATGGGACTGTTATGGATTGATATTCACGCCGATCCGCTGAATCCGGCAAACTGGCATAAATCCCCGCGGCCGGTGTTTACCACCAGCAATGAAAATCGCCAGTATGGACCCGGGCACAACAGCTTTACCCAAACACCGGAAGGCGATGACGTGCTGGTGTATCACGCGCGTAACTACACCGAAATTGAAGGCGATCCGCTCTACGATCCCAATCGGCATACACGTCTGAAGCTGATTCACTGGGATGACCACGGAATGCCAGACTTCGGCATCCCGCCCGCAGATACGCTTTAACATCATTGCCCGGTAACACGCAACTTACCGGGCGTCCTGCCAGGACGTTAAATCAACGTGCCATAAATGGTGAGCACGGCAATCACCACCACTAAGGCAAACGACGTTTTCTTCGCCATGGAAACGGCCGCTTTTGGCGTTTCAACCTTATCGGTATGCGACTCACGCGCCAGCGAGAACTGCGCCAGGCGTGTTAACACCTGATATTGCGAAGTACGCAGATCCGCCAGAGAGGCAAACCACGCGGGCAACGCTTTTTCTCCATGACCGATCAGGGCATACACCACGCCCGCCAGACGCACCGGGATCCAGTCGAGAACATGAAGAATGGCATCGATGCCGGACTGTAAGCGCTCATGCGGCGTCTGGTAACGCGCCAGCCAGGACTGCCACGAACGCAGGAAGGCATAGCCCACCAGCAGTACCGGTCCACATGGACCACCGACGATCAGCCAGAACAGCGGCGCGATATAGAAACGGAAGTTAATCCACAGCAGCGCATTTTGCAGTTCACGCAAAAACTCACGCTCATTGCAATCCGGTGGAACGCCATGAATCAACGTCAGTTCGCTGGCCATCGCCGTTCGGGCATGCGCATCATCGCGAGACGCCGCGTTAAGGTAAGCGTGATAGTGCATCCGCACTTTGCCCGCGCCAATGCACAGCAACCCAATCAGGATCCACGCCACAATCGTTGGCACATTAAACAGCAGTCCATCGAGCGCTCGCAGCAACAGGAATGTGACCACCATTGCGATGATCATCATCCCGAGCGTACGCGCCATTGAGAAGCGTTTGACCCGGCGAAAAAAAGTTTCTAAACGGTGATCGAACTGCCAGTGTTCGCCCAGCTTAAACAGGCGCTCGACAAGCAGCACCAGTAATGTCGTAAATAGCGTCATGTCATCTCCTTATCTGACGAGGCGGTGACCAGGGCGCGAAACTTTGCCCAGTCAAAAGCCGGACCGGGATCGGTCTTACGCTCAGGCGCAATATCACAGTGTCCGGTTATGTTTTCGGCAACGGCCGGATAAATCTTTATTAATGCACGCGTGATGGCAGCCAGTTGTTGATACTGGGCATCGGTGTAAGCCAGCGTATCGGTCCCTTCCAGCTCAATACCAATCGAAAAATCATTGCAGCGTTCACGTCCATGATAATTCGACACGCCGGCATGCCATGCTTATCAAAAGGAACATACTGAACGATTTCGCCATCACGGCGAATCAGACAATGAGCGGAAACGCGAAGATGCGCGATTTCGGCAAAAAAAGGATGGGCATTGGGATCAATTGTTCCAGTGAATAGTGCGTCAATCCACGGACCGCCAAACTCGCCGGGCGGCAGGCTGATATTGTGCACCACCAGTAACGAAGGGACTTCATCATCCGGGCGGCAATCGTGGTGCGGAGAAGGAACGCGTCGCGCTTCCGCCAGCCAGCCCTTGTCTAACAACATGCTGAATCTCCTTTTGAGTGGTGCTTATAGCCGCTTCAGAGTAGCATGTTTCTACCTTATGATTCGTTAGCAATTTGGAGTTTTATCATGCCGCCTCGCCGCTATAACCCTGACTACCGACGTGACGCGCTGTTGGAACGTATTAACCTGGATATCCCAAACGTTGTCGCCCAGGCGCTACGCGAAGATTTAGGCGGTCAAGTGGATGCCAGCAACGATATTACGGCTCAACTTTTACCGGAGAATACCCGTTCTCATGCCACGGTCATCACCCGTGAAGACGGCGTTTTTTGTGGCAAACGCTGGGTTGAAGAGGTCTTTATTCAACTGTCTGGTGATGATGTCAGTATCACCTGGCATGTGGAAGATGGCGACAGCATCAAAGCGAATCAACCGCTATTTGAACTGGACGGCCCCTCTCGCGTGTTACTGACCGGCGAGCGCACCGCGCTGAACTTCGTGCAAACCCTGTCAGGGGTTGCCAGTGAAGTGCGTAAATACGTCGACATCCTGGCGGGCACAAAGACCCAACTTCTGGACACGCGTAAAACACTGCCGGGCCTGCGTACCGCGCTGAAATATGCCGTACTCTGCGGCGGTGGCGCGAATCATCGCCTGGGGCTTTCGGATGCCTTCCTGATCAAAGAGAACCACATTATTGCGTCTGGTTCCGTGCGTCAGGCGGTGGAGAAAGCCTTCTGGCTGCATCCGGATGTGCCTGTAGAAGTCGAAGTTGAAAACCTCGATGAACTGGACGACGCGCTGAAAGCCGGTGCCGACATCATCATGCTGGACAACTTTGAAACGGAACAGATGCGTGAGGCGGTAAAACGGACCAACGGCCAGGCGCGCCTGGAAGTTTCCGGCAACGTGACCAACGAAACGCTGCGGGAATTTGCCGAAACTGGCGTCGATTTTATCTCCGTGGGTGCGCTAACCAAGCATCTCCGGGCGCTGGACCTGTCCATGCGCTTCGCTAACGCGTAATCATTATACGGCCTGATAACGCGCTGCTTATCGGGCCTGTTTATTCCTTTCAATCACTAAAATCCTCGTCGAGCCTCGCAATCTCATTGCTTGCGACTGCAAACCGATAACATTCCTCTGAACCCGCCTTCCTGATTCATTTTTTGCTACTCGCCTGGCGTGCCGGCGTTTGCCAAAGTGACGTCCACTCACTCAAGGAGCGAACAATGGATAAACAACGCGGATTTACCCTTATTGAACTGATGGTGGTGATCGGCATTATTGCCATCCTCAGCGCCATCGGCATTCCGGCCTATCAGAACTATCTGCGCAAAGCGGCGCTAACGGATATGCTGCAAACCTTTGTCCCCTACCGCACTGCCGTCGAACTCTGCGCCCTGGAGCATGGTGGTACAGACACCTGCGACGCAAGCGTCAACGGGATTCCCTCTCCCACAACAACGCGCTATGTCTCAGGAATGAGCGTCGAAAATGGGGTGGTTTCGCTTACTGGCCAGGAAAGTCTGAACGGGCTTAGCGTCATCATGACCCCTGGGTGGGACAAAGCAGAAGGCATTACGGGCTGGACGCGTAACTGCAACATCCAGAATGACAGCGCGTTAAAACAGGCCTGCGAAGACGTCTTTCGCTTCGATAGCCATTAAGGAAGCGCCATGAACACGACGCAACTCAGCGCGCTGTGCCAGCGCTACCAGGGGATATTACTTGATGCCAATAACGATGTGGTACACATTGCCATCGAAGATGCCCCTTCTCATGAACTGCTGGACGCCCTGCATTTTGCCACGACTCGCCGCATTGAGATTGCCTGCTGGACGCGCCAGCAAATGGAGCAACACCAGCATCACGCCTCACCCGCGCTGCCGTCCGTGGTGCCTGAGAGCAGCGTCAGCGCGGCGGTTTTACTGGATAACACATTACAAAGCGCGCTGGCGAAACGGGCCTCAGATATCCACATAGAACCTGCAGAGCATCACGTCCGTCTCCGCTTACGCGTGGACGGCGTGCTACATAGCTTACCCAATATCGCCAAAGAGACCGGTATCGCCCTGACAGCACGTTTGAAAGTGTTAAGCCATCTGGATATCGCGGAACACCGCTTGCCGCAGGACGGGCAATTTACCATTGAGTTGAACGGCGCTGCCGTCTCGTTTCGTATCGCCACCCTTCCCTGTCGTTATGGCGAAAAGGTAGTGCTACGGTTGCTGCATCAGGTAAATCAGGCACTGGATGCCTGCACGCTGGGTATGCACGACACGCAACTCTCTACCTTCCTCCACGCCCTGCAACAACCTCAGGGGCTGATCCTCGTCACTGGCCCCACGGGTAGCGGTAAAACGGTAACGCTTTATAGCGCGCTGCAAACGCGAAACGCACCGGAGGTGAATCTGTGCAGTGTTGAGGATCCGGTGGAGATTCCCCTCGACGGTATCAATCAGACGCAGATCCATCCCCGTGCCGGGCTGACCTTTCAAGGCGTATTGCGGGCACTGCTACGCCAGGATCCGGATGTCATCATGGTAGGTGAGATCCGCGACGGCGAAACCGCAGAAATTGCTATTAAGGCCGCACAGACCGGGCATCTGGTGCTTTCCACGCTGCATACCAACTCAACCTGCGAAGCGCTGGTACGCTTACAGCAGATGGGGGTGGCGCGCTGGATGCTCTCTTCCGCGTTAACCTTAGTGGTCGCGCAACGGCTGGTCAGAAAACTGTGTCCGCACTGTCGACGGCTGAGTGACGATCCCCTTCGCTTACCGCCCGCATGGTACCCAACGCCGCTACCCCGCTGGCAGGCGGTTGGCTGCGAACACTGCTATCACGGCTTCTATGGTCGTGCGGCGTTGTTTGAATTACTTGCGATCACCGCTGAACTGCGTCATCAGATTGCCAACGACGCCTCAGCCGCAACGCTGGAAGCCCATGCAAAACAGGCAGGAATGAGCACACTCTTTGAAAGCGGATGCCGCGCCGTCGATCAAGGGCTGACGACGTTTGAGGAACTGGTGCGCATTCTGGGTATGCCAGATGATCACTAAAAAGCTGTGGTACTGGCAGGGAATGAATCACGATGGCCTGCCCGGAGAGGGAACCCGTTGGGCGGAAAACCGACTCGTGTTGATGCAGGAACTTGAACAGCATCAGATAATACCTTTGCGCATGAAATCCTTACGCGTAAAGCGTGCGCTCTGGCGCCATGACAAATCCACGGAAGTGATTCACCAGCTCGCTACGCTGCTAAAAGCGGGGCTAACGCTGTCTGAAGGGCTGGAATTGCTTGCCGGACAGCAACCGAGCAAGCAGTGGCAAGCCCTGTTAGGGAGTCTTGCAAACGAACTGGAACACGGTACGCCGCTCTCCAGCGCGCTGGCGCAGTGGCCTGACGTGTTTCCACCGCTGTATCAGGCGATGATACGCACCGGAGAGTTAACCGGGAAACTGGATGAATGCTGCTTTGAACTCGCCCGGCAGCAGAAGGCGCAAAAACAGTTAACCGATAAGGTCAAAAAAGCACTGCGCTATCCCATCATTATTTTAACGATGGCGGTCATGGTAGTGGTGGCGATGCTCCACTTTGTCCTGCCTGAATTTGCCGCCATTTACCGGACCTTTAACACGCCGCTACCTGCTCTCACTCAGGGGATCATCGCGTTTGCCGACTGGAGTCAACGCTGGAGTGGGCTGATTGTCCTGATGCTCGTCATGTTAATTGCAACCAACAGCCTGCTGAGCCGAAAGCCCGGCTGGCAAATGCTGCGCCAGAGAGGATTACTCCGCATGCCCGTGATGGGCCAGTTGATAAGGGGTCAGAAGCTCACACAAATTTTTACCATCCTCGCGCTAACGCAGACGGCGGGGATCCCATTTTTACCCGCGCTTAAGAGTGTGAAAGAGACGATTCAGTGCCCTTACTGGGCACTGCGCCTGGCCCAGGTACAGCACGATATCAGTACCGGCGTGCCCGTCTGGCAGGCACTCAAAAATGCGGAAGAATTTAGCCCATTATGTCTGCAACTGGTCAGGACCGGAGAAGCCTCTGGCTCGCTGGATATCATGTTGCGCAACCTTGCCCGTCATCATGATGAACATACCCAGGCGATGGCTGACAACCTGGCGGCACTACTGGAACCCGCGCTGCTGGTGATTACAGGGCTTATCATCGGCACACTGGTCGTGGCGATGTATTTACCGATTTTCCATCTGGGCGATGCGATGAGTGGCGTGGGATAACGAAGGAAGTCGACAGCAGAACTGGCGCTCCATGCAGCGCCAGTTCCTGGGGAGGGTTACAGGCTATTGAAAACGCGGTTTTCTTGTTCCTGAACCCGGATAAACGTCGTACGTTTGGTCAGCTCTTTCAAACGAGAGGCACCGACGTAGGTACAGGCTGAACGCAGGCCGCCGAGAATATCACGCGCGGTGTTCTCCACCGGGCCACGCAGCGGCAGCTTGACGGTTTTCCCTTCCGCAGCGCGATACTGCGCAACGCCGCCGACATGACGGGTCATGGCGGATTCAGAGCTCATGCCGTAGAACAGCATGAATTTTTCGCCGTTTTCTTCAACGATTTTACCGCCACTCTCTTCGTGGCCAGCCAGCATACCGCCAAGCATCACGAAATCAGCGCCGCCACCGAATGCTTTCGCCACATCACCAGGCATGGTACAACCGCCATCGCTGACAATCATCCCACCCAGACCGTGCGCCGCATCAGCACACTCGATCACCGCAGACAGTTGCGGATAACCAACACCGGTTTTCACACGCGTAGTGCAGACAGAGCCCGGACCAATACCGACTTTAACGATATCCGCGCCAGACAGAACCAGTTCCTCACACATTTCGCCCGTGACCACATTACCGGCGCAGATGGTTTTGGTCGGCCAGGCTTCACGCGCTTTCGACACGAACTGAACAAAGTGTTCGGAGTAGCCATTGGCAACATCGATGCAGACAAAGTTCAGTGCCGGATCCAGCGCCAGAATCTGTTTGGTCTTCTCGAAATCCGCATCGGACGTACCGGTAGAGACCATGACGTGCTTGAGTACATCGGCTGATGCCGTGCTCACAAAAGCCGTCCAGTCTTCAACGGTGTAATGCTTATGAACGGCGGTCAGCACATCGAAAGAGGCAAGAGCCGTTGCCATCGCAAATGTCCCGACGGTATCCATGTTGGCAGCAATAATAGGTACGCCGGACCAGGTCTGACCTGAATGTTTAAAGGTGAATTGACGTTCCAGCTCAACATCGGAACGACTTTTAAGGGTAGAACGCTTAGGGCGGATAAGAACGTCTTTAAAACCTAACTTCAGATCTTCTTCAATACGCATGTGCGGATTCCTGGGGTTAAGGGCTATTAGTATGAGAGCGCAACTCCAGTGACGCTATCATACGCACTAATCAATGCCGCGCAAGACTGCGAAATTCTCTTTTTTTACGCTACAATCCCATAAATTTACCTGGCGAATAGCGGGCACGCCCAGAGTCATCATCGCCAGTGTACGTTCAACTTTCAACCAATTGATTATCATAATGAATTCCCGGGAACCGAGCTTATGAGGTATACAGTAGCCTTAACTGGCGGCATTGGCAGTGGTAAAAGCACCGTTGCGAATGCCTTTGCTGACCTCGGAATTCAGATAATTGACGCCGATATTATTGCCCGCCAGGTGGTCGAACCGGGCAAGCCTGCGCTGGATGCGATTGCGGCACATTTTGGCCCTGAACTGATTGCCGCAGACGGCACGCTGCATCGTCGACTGCTTCGCGAACGGATTTTTGCTGATCCGCAAGAGAAGGCCTGGCTCGGTGCTTTGCTTCATCCGCTCATCCAGCAGGAGACCCAACGTCAGTTGCAACAGGCGACGTCTGCATATGTGCTGTGGGTGGTGCCATTACTGGTTGAAAACGGCCTTTATCGCCAGGCCAATCGCGTGCTCGTGGTGGATGTCACCCCCGAGACGCAGCTTGCCCGGACCATGCAGCGCGATGACGTTACGCGCGCACACGTTGAACAGATTCTCGCTGCTCAGGCGACGCGTGAAGCACGCCTTGCCGTGGCAGACGATGTTATTGATAATAATGGCGCACCAGATTCCATCATGTCGGATGTCGCCCGCCTGCACGCACGTTATCTCCAGCTTGCGTCGCAGTTTGTCTCACAGGAAAAACCGTAATGCACACCCAGGTCCTTTTTGAACACCCTCTCAATGAGAAGATGCGCACGTGGTTGCGCATTGAGTTTTTGGTTCAACAACTCTCTGCACGCTTACCGATTGCAGAGAGTTCAGATGCTCTGCATTTCTTTCGCAATGCCGGAGATTTGTTGGACGTATTCGAACGTGGTGAAGTGCGTACAGAATTACTGAAAGAGCTTGAGCGCCAGCAGCGTAAACTTCAGGCATGGACAGAAGTCCCGGGCGTCGACCAGAGCCGTATTGATGCTCTGCGCCAGCAGTTAAAAACGGCCGGCAGTATTTTGATTTCCGCGCCGCGCATGGGACAATTTTTACGTGAGGATCGGCTGATTGCCCTGGTCCGCCAGCGTCTGAGTATTCCCGGCGGTTGTTGCAGCTTTGATTTACCGACGCTGCATATCTGGCTGCATATGCCACAGGCACAGCGCGATGCGCAGGTCGATAGCTGGCTTGCCAGCCTGCACCCGCTGACTCAGGCGCTGACTCTGATCCTTGATTTAATTCGTAACTCGGCACCGTTTCGTAAACAAACCAGCCTGAACGGCTTTTATCAGGACAACGGGGAAGACGCAGACTTACTGCGCCTGCAGTTGCCGTTGGGTTTACAGCTTTATCCGCAAATTTCCGGCCACAAGAGCCGTTTTGCGATCCGTTTTATGCCGCTCGATAGCGACAATGGCGTGGTGCCTGAGCGCCTCGATTTCGAACTGGCCTGCTGTTAAGGAGTTAAGATGTCTGAGACGATCACCGTAAATTGCCCCACCTGTGGCAAAACGGTTGTATGGGGTGAAGTCAGTCCATTCCGTCCGTTTTGTTCCAAACGTTGTCAGTTGATCGATTTAGGTGAATGGGCCGCTGAAGAGAAACGCATTGCCAGCAGCAGCGATCTTTCCGACAGCGACGACTGGAGCGAAACGAAAGAGTAAACAGAGACGGTCTGGGGGATCATACGCCCCCACCGCGCGTCGGCGTCGCCTCATCCGGCCTACAGGTTTTGTTTTAACTTCGCAATCACGGGCGCATTCGCCGGAGGGAAATCCTCCGCCTGCAACATCCCGGCGGCAATCCATTTTCCAGGCTGCCCCTCTTTTCCCCACGGTTCACCTTTCCAGCTTCCCACCAGCCAGAACCACAGCGTGATATGCCTGTCCGGAAACTGATACTCCAGCTTCTCGAAAAGCGTGGCACCTACCGGCGTAATGCCCACCTCTTCCTGTAGCTCGCGGCTCAGCGCCTGCTCCGGCGTCTCTCCCGCCTCAATCTTTCCGCCTGGAAATTCCAGTTTATTCGCCATATGCGCGTCGGCCGCACGCTGGGTGATAAAGATTTCGTTATACGGATTACGAATAATCCCGACCGCGATGTTCAGTTTTTTCATATTGTCGTACCCATAAAAAAGGCGCAGTTTCCTGCGCCTTCAGACATCGTTATTATGCAGATCTTAGCTCAGACGGCCGTGGCACTGTTTGTATTTTTTACCAGAACCACACGGGCACGGATCGTTACGACCTACTTTACGCTCGCCCGTTTGTGCCGCCAGATCGGCCGCCGCAGCGCTGTCGTCGTCCTGATGGCTGAGCTGTTGCATCTGCGCTAAACGCTCCGCCTCTTCACGACGCTGCTGCTCCATGGCTTCAACTTCTTCCGGCATGCGAACCTGAACTTTGCTCAGCGTACTGATCACTTCGTATTTCAGTGATTCCAGCATAGAGGCAAACATCGAGAAGGATTCGCGCTTATATTCCTGCTTCGGATCTTTCTGCGCATAGCCACGCAGATGTATGCCCTGACGCAGGTAATCCATCGCCGCCAGGTGCTCTTTCCACAGGGAATCAAGCGTTTGCAGCATGACGCCTTTTTCGAAGTGACGCATCATCTCTGCGCCAACCACTTCTTCTTTGCGCTGATACACGTCGATGGCCTGCGCCAGAATACGCTCACGCAGTGTCTCTTCATGCAGTTCTGGTTCTTTATCCAGCCATTCTGCGATCGGCATCTCCAGATCGAAGTCATTTTTCAGGCGTTCCTGCAGACCCGGGATATCCCACATTTCTTCCAGAGACTGCGGCGGAATGTAAGCATCAATCGTGGCTTTGAACACGTCTTCACGAATGCTGTTGATAGTTTCACTAACGTCGCTTACATCCAACAGTTCGTTACGCTGGGTATAGATCGCACGACGCTGATCGTTGGCAACATCATCGTATTCCAGCAGTTGCTTACGAATATCGAAGTTGCGGCTTTCCACTTTACGCTGCGCGTTAGCAATCGCTTTGGTGACCCACGGGTGCTCAATGGCCTCGCCCGGTTTCATCCCCAGTTTACGCATCATGCCGGACACGCGGTCAGAGGCAAAAATACGCATCAACGCATCTTCCATTGACAGGTAGAAACGCGAAGAACCCGCATCACCCTGACGACCGGAACGACCACGCAACTGGTTATCGATACGGCGAGATTCATGACGCTCAGTACCGATGATGTGCAGACCACCGGACGCCAGCACCGCTTCGTGGCGAACCTGCCAGTCGGCTTTAATCTGTGCAATCTGTTCTGGCGTTGGGTTTTCCAGCGCGGCCACTTCAGCCTGCCAGCTACCGCCCAGCACAATATCGGTACCACGACCAGCCATGTTGGTGGCGATGGTTACCGCCGCCGGATAGCCCGCCTGCGCGACGATGGCCGCTTCGTTGGCGTGGAATTTTGCGTTCAGAACGTTGTGCTTGATGCCCGCTTTGGTCAGTTCGTTAGAAACCACTTCGGATTTCTCAATGGAGATAGTCCCCACCAGTACCGGCTGACCATTGGCGGTACGCTCTTTAATATCTTCAATAATGGCCTGAATTTTTTCCGCTTCGGTCATGTAGACCAGATCCGGCATATCTTTACGGATCATCGGACGGTTGGTCGGCACCACTACGGTATCCAGTTTATAGATTGAGCTAAATTCGAACGCTTCAGTATCTGCCGTACCGGTCATACCGGCCAGTTTTTCATACAGACGGAAGTAGTTCTGGAAGGTGATCGAGGCCAGCGTCTGGTTCTCGTTCTGGATATCCACGCCCTCTTTCGCTTCAACAGCCTGGTGCAGACCATCAGACCAGCGACGGCCCTGCATAGTACGACCGGTGTGTTCGTCAACGATGATGACTTCGCCGTCTTTTACGATGTAGTCAACGTCGCGGGTGAACAGCGCGTGCGCGCGCAGCGCTGCGGTCACGTGGTGCATCAGCATAATGTTGCCCGGAGAGTACAGAGACTCGCCTTCATCCATGATGCCTTCTTTCACCAGCAGTTCTTCAATCAGTACCAGACCACGTTCAGTCAGGTTAACCTGGCGCGCTTTTTCATCCACAGAGAAGTGACCTTCACCCTGGAAGCTGTCAGAATCTTCTTTTTCCTGACGAATCAGGTGCGGGATGATTTTGTTCACTTTCTTGTACATTTCCGAGCTGTCTTCAGCCGGGCCGGAAATGATCAGCGGCGTACGCGCCTCATCGATGAGGATGGAGTCGACCTCATCCACCAGCGCATAGTGCAGTTTACGCTGTACGCGTTCTTCAGGGCTGAACGCCATGTTGTCACGCAGGTAGTCAAAGCCATATTCGTTATTGGTGCCATAAGTAATGTCGGCGGCGTAGGCTTCGCGCTTGGCTGGCGCAGGCATACCCGGCAGGTTGATCCCGACGGTCATACCGAGGAATTCGAACAGCGGACGGTTGTTTTCGGCGTCACGCTGCGCCAGATAGTCGTTCACGGTAACCACGTGAACACCTTTGCCGCTTAGTGCGTTCAGGTAAGCTGGCAGCGTTGCAGTCAGGGTTTTACCTTCACCGGTACGCATTTCCGCGATGCAGCGATCGTTAAGGACCATCCCACCGAGCAACTGAACGTCGAAGTGACGCATGCCGAAAACGCGCTTACTGGCTTCACGTACGACAGCAAACGCTTCCGGGATCAGACTCTCCACGCTTTCGCCTTTTTCCAGACGCGCACGGAATTCACCGGTTTTCGCTTTCAGTTCGTCATCGGAGAGTTTTTCCATCTCCGGTTCCATGGCATTGATCACTGCAACCGCTTTACGCATACGACGTAACGTACGATCGTTACGGCTACCGAATACTTTCGTTAATAATTTGATTAGCATATTGAAATCTCAAACGCCCCGCGATGTGGGGTCATAATAATGTATTGAAGTTTATTGGTTTTTTTAGCTGAGGCGTTGAGGGCCGGCACGGATCCCCTGCGCCTGGCTGATCCAGGCGGGAACGGTGAATACGGCCTGAGGCGTAAAATGAGCATACGTTACGCGCGACACACTTGCCGGAGGCGTACCTTCCTGCGTCAGCATCGCGCTGAGCGTGTTCAGTAAGGCTAAATGGTGTGCCTGAAGCGGTAACGGTTCTTCAGCAACGGGCAGCGCCTGCGGTGCCATTGCGAAGGAAAGATGACGGATGACCGTACGAATAGCATGCTGATGCCAGTAATCGACGGTGAAATTGGGCCGACGATTGCTCGCTTCCAGCAACGCCAGTTGGCTGAAATTAACTCTAACGCGCTGTTCATGGCTACTGGCTGTCGCCTTTGCCGGCGTTGTTGGCTCAACGGTATTTCCGAGCGCGGGCAAGCCAAAACTCGCCGCGACCATCCCAAATAAGAGATGCGGCCAGAAGTAGCGTCTACCTAACTGTCGCCAGCGCGTCAGTATTCCACTCACGTTATTGCCATCCCAATCGTGTTATTCAAAACGTTTTTTGCGCACAAATCTTATCATTAATGCGCAGGCACTACAGCAGTATTGATGAGAAGTTACAGGCAAAAGTGCTTAAGAAAGCAGCGTTCGCACGGCATCGCGATTCAGTACGCGAAAGAACACAACCGAAAGGCACTTTTGCCAACAGGCAGGGAAGAAAATGTCAAAAAAAACGACTGGCTTACCTGGCCGGAGAGAGTGCCAGATTAACCAGTCGAATTTATGCGACAACCTGTGTCGTTATGCCAGTACGGTCGAAGGCGCTTTGAAAGCCAGCGGCAGTTCTGCGTCGTCCTGGAAGGTCACATATTCCCAGGCTTCCTGTTTTGCCAGAACAGCCTGTAGCAGTTTGTTATTCAGCGCATGTCCGGATTTGTACGCGGTAAATGCACCGATAATGTTGTGACCACACATGAACAGGTCGCCAATGGCGTCGAGCATTTTGTGACGAACGAATTCATCTTCAAAACGCAGGCCGTCTTCGTTCAGTACGCGATAATCGTCAACAACGATGGCACAATCGAAGCTGCCGCCCAGGCACAAGCCACGGGACTGCAGATATTCGATATCACGCATGAAACCGAAAGTACGCGCGCGGCTGATCTGGCGCATGAACGCATCAGCAGAGAAATTCATCGCATAGCGCTGAGTGCTGGAGTCGATCGCCGGATGGTTAAAGTCGATGGTGAAATCCAACGTAAAACCATTGTACGGTCTGAACTCAGCCCACTTGTCGCCATCTTCGACCCGAACGGTCTCTTTGATGCGAACAAATTTCTTGGCACTGTTCAGTTCTTCAATACCGGCATCAAGCAGCAGGTAGACGAACGGAGCAGCACTGCCATCCATGATCGGGATTTCCGGAGCATCGACTTCGATAACAATGTTATCGATACCCAAACCCGCCAGAGCAGCGTTAAGGTGCTCAACGGTTGAAATCCGTACATCATGCTCATTAACCAGACATGTACAGAGCATGGTATCACGCACAGATTTGGCATCGGCCGGGAAATCTACCGGTGGATTCAAGTCGGTGCGACGATAGATGACCCCGGTGTTGGCCGGCGCAGGGCGTAATGTCAGGGTGACTTTCTTGCCGGTATGTAAACCGACACCAGTCGCCTGAACGATACGTTTAAGTGTCCTTTGTTTGATCATCGTATAATCTCGCCAAATTACCTATCCAACCGAAGTGTACTATACATTCGGTGGGCCAGTTTAGCACAAAGAGCCTCGAATCCCAAATTCCAGCCAATTCTTAATCGGCTTGCTTGCGCAGGAACGCAGGGATATCCAGATAATCCGGCTCTTTCGCGGTTTGCGGCGTATTATCGTTCACCACTTTCGCGACCGGTTTCTGCTCTTGCGTCAACGGCGCCATCCCATGCTGCTGGTAACGATCCATCACCGGCTGCTGCACCTGTTTATTGGTGACCAGGGTGATTTCAGGACGCTTGTCCATACCGATACCGGTAGCAACAACGGTCACGCGCAACTCGTCGTTCATATCCGGGTCCAGAGAGGTACCAATCACCACGGTCGCGTTATCCGATGCAAAGGCACGGATGGTGTTACCCACGGTTTCGAACTCATCCAGACGCAGGTCGAAGCCCGCCGTGATGTTGACCAGTACGCCACGCGCGCCAGACAGATCGATATCTTCCAGCAGCGGAGAAGAGATCGCCATTTCAGCAGCTTCTTCTGCACGGTCTTCACCGCTCGCCACACCAGAGCCCATCATTGCGTAGCCCATTTCGGACATCACGGTGCGCACGTCAGCAAAGTCGACGTTCATCAGGCCCGGACGGGTAATCAGTTCCGCGATGCCCTGAACAGCGCCTTTCAGCACGTCGTTCGCCGCGCCAAACGCGTCGAGCAGGGAGATACCACGACCCAGCACTTTCAGCAGTTTGTCGTTCGGGATGGTGATCAGCGAGTCCACATGCTTGGACAGCTCAGTGATCCCCTGCTCCGCGAAAGCCATACGCTTTTTGCCTTCAAAATTGAAAGGCTTGGTCACGACTGCAACGGTCAGGATCCCTAAATCTTTAGCTACTTCAGCAACCACTGGCGCTGCACCGGTACCGGTACCGCCGCCCATGCCTGCTGCGATAAACACCATGTCTGCACCGTCAAGCGCTGCACGCAGAGCTTCACGATCTTCGTCTGCTGCATTGCGACCGACTTCCGGGTTCGCACCCGCTCCCAGACCTTTGGTAATACCACTACCGATCTGAATAGTCTGGCCAACCGCCGTCTTGCGCAACGCCTGAGCGTCGGTATTTACCGCGAAGAATTCAACACCCTCAATGCGCTCGCGCACCATGTGTTCAACGGCGTTACCGCCGCCGCCACCGACGCCGATGACTTTAATCACCGCGTCGTTGGTCAGTTCCATAGGTTCAAACATAGTTTCTCTCTCCGTTGTGCCTGTCGCCTGAGGCCGTAATTTTCGCCGGCCTCATAAAAAATTAAAACTCTTTTCGCAGCCAGCTATTAAGACGTTTAATCCAAGAGCCAACTGAAGCCGTAACACGCTTTTCTACTTCAGCTTCACCACTTAAGTGGGACTCTTTCCCGTAGTGAAGCAGCCCCACCGCCGTTGAGTAATACGGCTCCTGAGCGTAATCCGTCAGACCGGTAATATTCAGCGGCGCGCCGATACGCACTTGCGTATGGAACACGCGCTGGGCACAGGCGGCAAGACCTTCAATTTGCGCCGCGCCACCGGTCAGTACAATCCCCGCCGCCAGATGATGTTTCACACCCTGCTGGCGAAGCTGTTCCTGTAATTGCAATATCTCTTCGTTGACCAGGTTGAGCAGTTCGGTATAACGCGGCTCAATCACCTCTGCCAGCGTCTGTCGTTGCAGACTGCGCGGCGGACGCCCGCCCACGCTTGGCACTTCAACGCTTTCGTCTTTCCCGACGATGGATCCCAGCGCGCAGCCGTGGCGAACTTTAATCGCTTCGGCGTCGCTCGGCGGCGTACCGAAGGCATACGCGATGTCGCTGGTGACCACATTCCCTGCATAGGGGATCACTTTGGTGTGGCGCAACGCCCCGCCAGTATAAACGGCGATGTCCATTGTACCACCACCAATATCGACGACGCAGACGCCCAGTTCACGTTCATCTTCCGTCAAGACGGAATAACTGGCCGCCAGTCCGGCGAATATCAGTTGGTCAACTTTCAGGCCACAACGTTCCACAGCTTTAACAATGTTCTTCGCCATATCGTTGTGGCAGGTGATCAAATGCACTTTTGCCTGCATACGAACACCGGAAAGACCGACCGGGTTTTTAATCCCTTCCTGATAGTCAATCGCATATTCCTGCGGGATGACATGCAACACACGGTGCTCATCGCGAACGCGCACTGATTTCGCGGTATGCACGACGTTTTCCACGTCTTCCTGCGTCACTTCTTCTTCCGAAATCGGCACCATGCCGATTTCATTCTGACAGCTAATGTGTTTGCCCGAAAGCGCCAGATAGACCGAGGAGATTTGGCAATCTGCCATCAGTTCTGCCTGGTCAATGGCGCGCTGTACGCATTTCACCACGGATTCGAGGTCGTTCACCCCGCCTTTATCCATCCCCCGTGATGGGCAACTGCCCACGCCAATGATATTGACCATACCGTCGGGCAGAACTTCCCCTACTAAAGCGGCGACCTTCGCGGTGCCAATCTCCAGTCCAACTACCAGTTTTCTGTCCGTCGCCTTGATCATTGTTGTTCTGCCTGTACCTGATTCTGTTGCTGATTAGATTCCTCAGGAGGCAAGGGAACCCACCCTACTGCCGCTCCTGAGTCATAACGCAAATCAACGTAGCTAATCCGTTTGCCATCGGTTTGCGCCTGCTGCTGTAAAACCGGATACAGTTCTACAAAGCGAGCCAAACGTTTCATCGTGTCACCCCTGCCAAGATTGAGCTTAATATCGTTATTAAGCGTCAACTGCCAGGAACGACGAGCGGTCATTGCCGCCTCCTTCAGGGTAAACCGGTCCTTCGCCAACACCTGCGACATGTCACGATACCCCTGCAACACTTCACTCGCGCTGCCTTCGGGGCCAGATAACATGGGTAAAACCTGCTTGCTGGTGCGATCGGCCGGCACGCTAAAGGCATTTCCTTCGGCGTCCACCATATGCTGATCATTCCAACGCGCAATCGGCACATATTCAACCAGATGAATCTTCAATTCATCGGGCCATTGCTTTCTGACGCTGGCCTGCTTGATCCACGGCAAGCGTTCGATCTGACTCTGGATGATATTCACGTCCTGGGTCATAAAGGTGCCGGGCGCACCCAGCGCCAGAATCGACTGGCGAATATCATCATTCTTCGTGTAATGGCGCTCACCGGTTAACACCAGCTTTGACAGCGGCAAACGCTGTGCATCTTCCATCCACCCCAACACCACCCAGCCGCTGACCAGCACGGTACACAGCACCGTCAGCAGGAAGAAAATACCTGCAAGACGCGTTCCATTATTGCGACGTGAGGAAGAAACCTCTTCATCACTGTTTCGCGTGTTCAGCGCAGCCTGCGACATATCAGTCCGCCAACTCCAGAATTCGTACCACCAACTGCGAGAAACTCATCCCCGCCTGACGCGCCGCCATCGGCACCAGGCTGTGGCTGGTCATACCCGGAGAGGTATTCGCTTCCAGCAGATAAAACTGGCCATCGTTATCCAGCATGACGTCAATGCGACCCCAGCCTTTACAGCCCAGGGTTGTCCATGCTTTCAGCACGACTGCCTGTAAAATATCTTCTTGCTCGCTTTCCAGACCTGCAGGGCAGAAATACTGTGTCTCATCAGACAGATACTTCGCCTCATAATCATAGAAGGTTCCGGCAGGTTGGATACGAATTGCGGGTAAAATTTCTTCACCCAGTATCGCGACCGTAAATTCCGGACCGCTGAGCCATTTCTCGATCAGAACTTCTTCATCATGCTGAAATGCCAGCGTTAATGCATCCTGTAAAGCGTCATATTCTGACACTTTCGACATTCCCACACTGGATCCTTCACGGCTGGGCTTCACAATCAGCGGTAAACCCAGCGCAGAAATTTGCTTAACCAGTTCTTCATCAAGACCTTTTTCAAACTGAGATCGCGTCAGCGCGACCCATGGCGCGACAGGTAATCCCGCCCCCTGCCACAGCAGCTTGCTGCGCAGTTTATCCATGGAGATCGCCGATGCCATCACGCCGCTGCCGGTATAAGGCAAACCAACCAGCTCCAGCAGTCCCTGTAAGGTTCCGTCTTCCCCACCACGGCCATGCAGGGCGATAAAGACTTTCTGAAAGCCCATTGATTTCAGCAGCGTCACGTCGACCTCTTTCGGGTCGACCGGATGTGCATCCACGCCGCCTTCCCGTAATCCGGCCAACACTGCCGCGCCGGAATTCAGCGACACATCACGTTCAGCAGAGGTACCGCCCAGCAGGACCGCGATTTTATCAGCCATGTTGTTCGTCCTCCTGAATTTGCGGCTTCAGTTTGATTTCGGCTAAGGAACGCGCGATTTTGCCGATATTTCCCGCGCCCTGTACCAGAATCAAATCGTTGCCGGTTAATACCGGTGCCAGCATTTCTGCGACCTGCGCCGGATCGGAAACCAGAATCGGGTCGATTTTACCGCGACCACGAATAGTGCGGCACAGCGAACGGCTGTCCGCTCCTGGAATCGGCGCTTCACCCGCTGCGTAGACATCCAGCATCAGCAACGCATCAACCTGGGTCAGCACGTTGGCAAAGTCGTCATACAGATCACGCGTACGCGTGAAACGGTGTGGCTGAAACAGCATCACCAGATTTTTGTCCGGCCATCCCGCCCGCGCCGCTTTAATGGTCGCATCCACTTCCGTCGGGTGATGCCCGTAATCATCCACCAGCATTGCCGTACCGGCTTTACCGTTCACCGGCTCGAGCGGGTACTCACCGAGGAAGTCGAAGCGCCGCCCGGTCCCCTGGAAGCTTTCCAACGCACGCAGGATCGCATCGTCTGCAATACCTTCTTCCGTCGCAACTGCCACGGCCGCCGCCGCGTTCAGGGCGTTATGGCGACCTGGCGCATTCAACGTGACGCGCAGGTTTTGCATCCCCTGGCGCAGCAGGGTGAAGTGCCCTTGCGGGCCCACCTGCTGATAATCTTCGACGCGAACGTCTGCGTCATCGCTAAAGCCATAAGTAGTGGTCTGACGGCCCACGCGCGGCAAGAGCTCGCGGATCACCGGATCGTCAACACACATCACCGCACGACCATAAAACGGCAGGTTGTGCAGGAAATTAATAAACGTCTGCTTTAAATTTTCGAAATCGCCATGGTAGGTATCCATGTGGTCGGCTTCGATGTTGGTGACAATCGCCACCATCGGCTGCAGATGAAGGAATGACGCGTCGCTCTCATCCGCTTCCGCAATTAAGTAACGGCTATGGCCCAGACGCGCATGCACGCCTGCCGCTTTCACCAGACCGCCGTTAACGAAAGTGGGATCCAGTCCCGCTTCCGCGTAAATACTGGAGACCATCGCGGTGGTGGTCGTTTTACCGTGCGTCCCGGCAATCGCGATGCCATGACGAAAACGCATCAGCTCCGCCAGCATCTCCGCGCGGCGGATCACTGGGATGCGCGCTTCATGCGCCGCCACAATCTCCGGGTTATCAGCCGAGATGGCGCTGGAGACCACAACCACACTCGCATCTCGCACGTTTTCCGGGCGATGGTTGAAATAAATCGTTGCTCCCAGGTTCGTCAACTGCTGCGTCACCGGGTTAGGCGCTAAATCTGAACCACTGATCTGATACCCTTCATTGGCCAGAACTTCGGCAATACCGCCCATCCCGGCACCACCGATGCCGACAAAGTGGATGTGCCGAACGCGACGCATTTCGGGCACGATAGAACGCAGTTTTGCCAGTTGTTGTGTATTCATTCTTTACGCCATTCACTTCTCAATTCAGGCGATGCAAAAGGCACCGCTACAATTACGCCCGGGCAGCCCGGATCACTTCATTTGCGACACGCTCGGTGGCATCCGGAATGGATGCAGCGCGGGCACGTTCTGCCATGGTTAACAAACTTTCTCGCGACCACCCGCACAGGGTGCTGGCGACGGCATCCACAGTAAACTGCGGCTGCTCGAGAATTTTGGCTGCGCCCGCTTTTTCCAGCGGCAGCGCATTCCAGTACTGCTGTCGGTCTTTATGTTGAAACGGCACAAACAGCGCCGGTAAACCGGCGGCGGCAATCTCACTTACCGTCAATGCGCCAGAACGACAGACCACCACATCGGCCCACGCGTAGGCGGCCGCCATGTCATCAATAAATTCCGTTACCTTATGCTGGGGTTGCCCCACGTCGGCATAGGCCTGTTCTACAGTCTGCTGCGCGCCTTTCCCGCTCTGATGCCAGATAGTCACCGCATCACCCAGTCTGGCGGCAACCTGCGGCAGGGTCTGGTTCAGCACGCGAGCGCCCTGCGATCCGCCGACCACCAGCACACGAATCGGACCTTCGCGTCCGGCAAGACGATCCTGCGGCAACGGCAGCGCCAGCACGTCTGTACGTACCGGGTTCCCGACCACTTCCGCATTCGGAAACGCGCCAGGAAACGCCTGCATGACCTTGGTAGCAATTCTCGCCAGCCATTTATTCGTTAACCCGGCGATACCATTTTGCTCGTGCAACACGACTGGAATGCCCAGTGACCACGCGGCCAGACCGCCGGGACCGGAAACATACCCGCCCATCCCCAGCACCACATCGGGGTTAAAACTTTTCATGATTGCGCGCGCCTGACGCCATGCGTTGAAAATACGCAAAGGGGCGGCCAACAGCGCTTTCACGCCTTTTCCGCGCAATCCGGAGATACGGATGAAGTCAATATCGATGCCATGCTTAGGGACTAAATCCGCTTCCATACGATCTGCGGTACCCAGCCAGCGAACTTCCCAGCCCTGGGACATTAAATGGTGCGCGACCGCCAGTCCCGGGAACACGTGCCCGCCGGTACCGCCCGCCATCACCATTAACCGCTTCGCTTGACCACTCATCGTGAACCTCGTGTAAACGCCTGTGCTTTTTCCAGGCGCGTTTCATAATCAATTCGCAACAAAAACATGATGGCCGTCGACATAATCAGCAAACTCGAGCCACCATAGCTGATAAGCGGCAGCGTCAGACCTTTAGTTGGCAGCATGCCTGCCGCCGCACCGACGTTCACCAGAGCCTGAAAACTAAACCAGATACCGATGGAACAGGCCAAAAATCCGGAAAAACGGTGGTCGATCTCCAGCGCTTTGCGGCCAATCGACATCGCGCGAAAAGCGACGAAGAATACCATTAAAAGCGCCAATACCACACCGATATAACCCAGTTCTTCCCCAATGATGGCGAAGATAAAGTCCGTATGCGCTTCCGGCAGATACTCCAGTTTCTGTACCGAGTTGCCCAGCCCCTGCCCCCACATTTCACCGCGACCGAATGCCATCAGTGACTGGGTAAGCTGGTATCCGCTACCAAACGGATCTTCCCACGGGTTCCAGAACGAGGTTACGCGGCGAATACGATACGGTTCGGCGAGAATCAGCAGTACGACCGCAGAAATCCCCATGCCGATAATGGCAATGAACTGCCACAACTTTGCCCCAGCCAGAAACAGCATCGCCAGCGTGGTCACGAACAGCACGACCACCGTACCGAGGTCAGGTTGCGCCAGCAACAGGATCGCCAGTACCAGAATCACGCCCATCGGCTTTAAAAAGCCGCGCAGGTTATTACGAACTTCGTCAACCTTGCGCACCAGGTAGTTCGCCAGATAGCAGAACAGCGACAGCTTGGTAAATTCCGCAGGCTGAATACGCAGAGGACCTAATGCAATCCAACGCGATGCGCCGTTCACCGAACTCCCTACCACCAGCACGATCAACAGCATGATGATCGAGGCGATCAGCATCGTGGTACTGTATTTCTGCCAGAACTCCATCGGCAGACGCAGCGTGATCATCGCCAGACAAAATGCCAGAAAAATATAGAGCGCATCACGCTTGGCAAACAGAAACGGATCGCCCGCCAGACGCTGCCCAACGGGCATGGATGCCGACGTCACCATGATGAAACCGATCGCCGCAAGGCCTAACGTCAGCCATAGCAGCACGCGATCGTACATGATCAGACTGTCAGAATCTTTGTCCCGTGAGGCCATCACCCAGCCTTTAAGCGCCGCAAAGATCCATCCCAGGATGCCAAATCCCGGCAGGCGCGGCAGTCTCAGGCGAGGGAGAGATAAACGCATCAACCCAGCTCCTTCGCCAGACGGGTAAAGACATCACCCCGTTGCTCAAAATTCTTAAACTGATCGAGGCTGGCGCAGGCCGGAGACAACAGCACCATATCGCCTGACTTCACGCGCGGCGCCAGCAGGCGCATCGCCTCTTCCATCGTCTCGGTTTGTTCCGCAATTTCCGGGCGCAGCGCCGCCAGTTGCGCGCCATCGCGACCAAAACAGTACAACCGCACGCGATCGCCTTCCAGATAACGACTCAGCGAAGAGAAGTCCGCCGATTTACCATCGCCGCCCAGCAACAGATGCAGCGTGCCATCAACATGCAGGCCGTTCAGCGCCGCTTCGGTGCTGCCGACGTTGGTCGCTTTCGAGTCGTTAATCCAGCGCACACCGTTATGATCCAGCGCTAACTGGAAGCGATGCGCCAGACCGGTGAACGTCGTCAGCGCTTTCAGGCTGCTGGCGCGCGGTAAACCTGCCGCATCCGCCAGCGCCAGCGCCGCCAGCGCGTTGGTGTAGTTATGCTGGCCGGAAAGCTTCATCTCTTTCACGTTCAGCACTTTCTCACCCTTCACCCGCAGCCAGGTCTCGCCCTGCTGACGGTTAAGGTGATAATCGCCCATGTTGACGCCAAAGCTCACACAGCGCGCATCGGCTCCACGAATCGGCATCGTCAACGCATCATCGGCATTGACCACACAGACTTTCGCATTCTCGTAAACGCGCAGTTTTGCCGCGCGATACTGTTGTAAACCAAACGGATACCGGTCCATGTGATCTTCAGTAACGTTCAGAATAGTAGCCGCGGCCGCCTGCAGGCTGAACGTGGTTTCCAGCTGGAAGCTGGAGAGTTCAAGGACATACAGTTCGCGTTCTGCATCCAGCAGCATCAAGGCGGGCAGGCCAATGTTGCCGCCAACGCCGACGTTCACACCTGCCGCTTTCGCCATTTCACCTACCAGCGTCGTGACGGTGCTTTTCCCGTTCGAACCGGTGATCGCCACAATCGGTGCCTGCGCTTCACGGCAAAACAATTCGATATCGCCAACAATCTCAACACCCGCATCAGCCGCTGCGCTCAGTGACGGATGCGCGAGGGCGATACCAGGGCTTGCCACAATCAGATCCGCCGCCAGCAGCCAGTCGTCGTTCAGACTGCCGACATGACGCTCTACTGCCTCCGGTAACTTATCCAGTCCCGGCGGTGTCGCACGGGTATCCATCACGCGAGGGGTTACGCCACGAGCGAGGAAAAAGTCCACGCAAGAGAGTCCGGTTAATCCCAGACCGATAATGACGACGTTTTTACCCTGGTAATCAGCCATGATTAACGTACCTTCAGCGTTGCCAGGCCAATCAGGACCAGCATCAGCGAAATAATCCAGAAGCGCACAATCACGCGCGGTTCCGGCCAGCCTTTCAGTTCATAGTGGTGATGAATCGGCGCCATGCGGAAGATACGCTGCCCGCGCAACTTGAAGGAACCGACCTGCAATATCACCGACAAGGTCTCCACGACAAATACCCCACCCATGATCACCAGCAGGAACTCCTGACGCAGCAGCACGGCGATAATGCCAAGCGCGCCGCCCAGCGCCAGCGATCCGACGTCGCCCATGAAGACCTGCGCCGGATAGGTGTTAAACCACAGAAATCCTAAGCCCGCGCCGACAATCGCCGTACAGACGATTACCAGTTCGCCGGCATGACGTAAGTACGGAATATGCAGATAGTTGGCAAAATTCATGTTACCGGTCGCCCACGCCACCAGCGCGAATCCCCCCGCGACGAAGACGGTTGGCATAATCGCCAGACCATCCAGACCGTCAGTCAGGTTCACCGCATTACCGGTGCCGACAATCACGAAATACGCCAGCAGAACGTAGAACAGCCCCAACTGCGGCATGACGTCTTTGAAGAACGGCACCACCAGCTCTGTCGCTGGCGTGTCTTTCCCGGCGAGGTACAGTGCGAAAGCAACACCCAGCGCAATGACCGACATCCAGAAGTATTTCCAGCGCGCAATCAGGCCTTTGGTGTCTTTGCGGACCACTTTGCGGTAGTCATCGACGAAGCCGATAATGCCGTAACCAATCAACACCACCAATACGCACCAGACGTACGGGTTTGACGGGTAGGCCCACAGCAGAACGGAAATAACGATCGCCGTCAGGATCATGATCCCACCCATCGTCGGCGTGCCGCGCTTGCTGAAGTGGGACTCCGGACCATCGTTACGTACAACCTGACCGAAGGAGAGTTTTTGCAGACGGGCGATCATGCGCGGGCCCATCCACAATGAGATGAACAGTGCGGTCAGCAGGCTGACAATGGCGCGAAACGTCAGATAGGAAAAGACGTTAAAGCCGGAATAATATTTGACCAAATGTTCGGCCAGCCAAACTAGCATGATCCTTTCTCCTGTAATGCGCGTACGACCTCTTCCATGGCGGCACTACGTGAACCTTTCACCAAAATGGTAATTATCTGTTGCTCTGCAATCAGCGTCTGCAGACGCGCGATCAGCGCGGCTTTATCCGCAAAATGTTCGCCGACGCCACTCGCATCGCTGATAGCCTTGCTCAGTTTCCCTGAACTCAATACGCAGTCGATGCCTGCCGCTTTCGCCGCCTCACCGACCTGCACGTGGCAGGCTTCGCTTTCTGCGCCCAGTTCGGCCATATCGCCGACAATCAGCACACGGTAACCCGGCATTTCGGACAGCACCTGTACCGCGGCGGTCATTGACCCGACGTTGGCGTTATACGAATCATCAAGCAGCAGTTGGTTTTCCGCTAACTGGACAGGGAACAGACGGCCCGGTACCGCTTTTAAATTTGCCAGACCGGTTTTGATCGCCTCCAGCGTCGCGCCAACAGCCATCGACAACGCTGCCGCCGCCAGGGCATTGGCGATATTGTGACGTCCGGGCAATGGCAGCAGTACATCAATGCTTCCGCCAGGCGTTTGCAGTAAAAATTCGGTGACATGTGACGTCACATGGACATTGGTGGCAGTGAAATCGCTGTTGGTAGCATTCGGTGAAAAACGCCAGACTTTTCGATCGCCGATAATGTTCTGCCAGTTCAACCAGTCATTGTTATCGGCATTCATAATGGCAATGCCGTTTTCAGGCAGACCGGTAAAAATTTCGCCCTTCGCCTTCGCCACTCCCGCCAGCGAACCGAAGCCTTCCAGATGCGCCGCCGCCAGGTTGTTGACCAGTGCCGCTTCCGGACGCGTCAGGCTGACGGTCCAGGCGATTTCGCCCTGGTGGTTGGCACCTAACTCAATGACCGCATAGTCATATTCCTGGGTTAAGCGCAGCAGCGTCATCGGTACGCCAATGTCGTTATTCAGGTTGCCTGCGGTATAGAGCGTATTGCCACACTGGCTGAGAATCGCCGCCGTCATCTCTTTCACAGAGGTTTTACCGGACGAGCCGGTTAACGCCACCACGCGTGCCGGAACCTGAGCGCGAACCCACGCAGCCAGTTCGCCGAAGGCCAGACGGGTGTCTTGCACAATCACCTGTGGCAAATCAACCGCCAGCGGACGGCTAACCAAGAGCGCGCCCGCCCCCCCCTCTTTTGCCTGTTCGGCAAAATCGTGAGCATCAAAACGTTCGCCTTTGAGCGCCACAAACAGGCAGCCCGGCGTCAGCTTACGCGTATCGGTGGTGACGGCATCAAGGGACAGATCGCCCCCTTTCAGTTCGCCGCCGAGAATACCGGCGAGTTGGCTGAGCGTTACGCGAATCATGCGATCACCCCCAGCAGGCGCGCCGCAGTTACGCGGTCGGAATAGTCGAGACGCTGCGTACCGACAATCTGGTAATCCTCGTGCCCTTTACCTGCCACCAGCACGACATCGTTATCTTTCGCCTGCATAATGGCGTTGGTCACCGCTTCGGCACGGCCTTCCATCACTTTTGCACGACCAGCATCCAGCATACCTGCCAGAATGTCGTCGATAATGGCGCGCGGCTCTTCAGTACGTGGGTTGTCGTCCGTTACGACCACAACATCAGCGAACTCTTCGGCAATCGCCCCCATCAGTGGGCGCTTCCCTTTGTCACGATCGCCGCCGCAGCCAAAGACGCACCAGAGTTGCCCGGTGCAGTGCAGACGCGCCGCCTGTAGCGCTTTTTCCAGCGCATCAGGGGTATGGGCATAATCGACAACCACGGTGGTTTTACCCGGCGCGCTAAAGACTTCCATACGCCCGCAAACGGGTTGCAGACGCGCAGCAGTTTTCAACAAGTCAGCCAGTAGATAGCCCAGCGCCAGCAGCGTGGCCAGCGCCAGCAACAGATTACTGACGTTAAACGCGCCCATCAGACGGCTTTCAATTTCACCCTCGCCCCAGCTTGAGGCGAAGCGGATGGTCGCGCCGCTGTCGTGATAATTCACCTCAACGGCCTTCAGCCACCGGCCATGACAGTTAGGGTTAATATGATCTTCCATTGAGACGGCCACGGCATCCGGCAGTTTCGCCAGCCAACGGCGACCGACTTCATCATCCGCGTTGATAATTGCCTGCCCACAACGGTGCGTGGAGAAAAGTAGCCATTTCGCGGCTTCGTAATGCTCCATATCGCCATGATAATCCAGATGGTCACGGCTTAAATTGGTAAACACCGAGGCGGCAAATTTCAGCGCCGCGACGCGATGCTGCACCAGACCGTGGGAAGAGACTTCCATCGCGCATAAGGTCGCGCCCTGCTCGACCAGTCCCGCCAGCACCTGCTGAACGTCTACGGCCGAGCCGGTGGTATTTTCCGTTGGGATCACTTTACCGAGCAGGCCGTTGCCTACCGTGCCCATCACTGCGCTGGTTTCGCCGAGCAGTTGGCTCCACTGCGCCAGCAGTTGGGTCGTGGTGGTTTTACCGTTCGTGCCGGTGACGCCGACCAGACGCATGTTTTCAGATGGCTCGTGATAGAAGCGGCCCGCCAACGCAGATAAACGCTCGTTAAGCTGGCTGAGATAGATAACCGGTACGCCGTGCATTTCACGCACTTCACCGTCGGTTGCCTCGTCTTTTGCCTCTGCAATAATGGCAGCCACACCTTGCGCTATCGCCTGCGGGATATATCGACGCCCGTCCGCCTGATGACCTTTCACTGCCACAAAGAGATCGCCCGCCGCAGCCACACGGCTGTCGAGTGTCATCTCTCGCAGTTCTCGCGCAGGTAAACCTGATACCCACGGAGCAAGAAGGTCGCGCAAATTACGATCTGCCACCTGTTCCCTCGCCTTGATTAATTACGAATTCACTTTTTTCGCCCGTTGCCAGCGCATCCGGTTCGATGTTCATGGTGCGCAGAACGCCGCCCATGATGGCACCGAATACCGGCGCGGAAACGGCGCCGCCGTAGTATTTACCCGCCTGCGGATCGTTGATAACAACAACCAGCGCGAAGCGCGGCTGACTCGCAGGCGCAACGCCTGCGGTATAAGCAATGTATTTGTTGATATAGCGGCCATCCGGACCAACTTTCTTCGCGGTACCGGTTTTAATGGCGATGCGATAACCTTTAATCGCCGCCTTCACCCCACCGCCGCCCGGCAACGCCACGCTTTCCATCATGTGCACAACGGTACGTACGGTCGATTCCGGGAAAATGCGCTCGCCGGGAACCGGGGGATCCACTTTGGTAATCGACAGCGGACGATAAACGCCATAGCTGCCAATCGTTGCGTAGACTCGCGCTAACTGTAACGGGGTTACCATTAGCCCGTAGCCGAAAGAGAAGGTGGCCCTCTCTATGTCAGACCACCGTTGTTTTTGAGGATATAAGCCACTGCGTTCTCCGACCAACCCCAAATTGGTCGCCTTTCCTAGCCCAAAACGTGAGTAAGTATCTACTAACGCTGAGGACGGCATCGCTAACGCCAGCTTAGAAACACCGACGTTACTCGACTTCTGTAAAACCCCGGTCAGGGTCAATTCGCTGTAGCGCGCCACGTCTTTGATTTCGTGGCCATTAATTCGGTAGGGAACGGTATTGAGCACGCTGTTTTCCCGCACCACGCCGCGCTGGAGCGCGGTCATCACCACCATCGGTTTGACGGTAGAACCCGGCTCGAAAACGTCGGTAATGGTACGGTTACGCATCGCGTCTTTTGGCGTGCCGCTCAGGTTGTTCGGGTTGTAGGACGGGCTGTTCGCCATTGCCAGCACTTCGCCGGTACTCACATCAACCAGCACCGCGCTCCCGGATTCTGCCTTGTTAAACGCCACCGCATTGTTCAGTTCGCGATACACCAGCGCCTGTAGGCGTTCATCAATGCTCAGCGCGAGGTTATGCGCCGCCTGGCTGTCGGTAGAAGAGATATCTTCAATGACGCGACCGTAGCGGTCTTTACGCACAATACGCTCGCCCGGTTGACCGGTGAGCCATTTGTCAAAACTCTTCTCAACGCCTTCAATCCCCTGGCTATCCACGTTGGTAAAACCAATGAGGTGAGCGGTCACTTCGCCGGAAGGATAGTAACGACGGGACTCTTCGCGCAGATAAATACCCGGCAGCTTTAGCTTTTTGATGTAATCCGCCATATCCGGGTTTAACTGACGCGCCAGATAGATAAAACGCCCTTTTGGGTTGGCGTTGATCCGGGCAGACAGTTGGTCGAGGGGAATATTCAGGGCAGTGGAGAGCGCTCTCCAGCGGTCGCCAACGGTAATGCCCCCGGCTTCATGCACCTCTTTTGGATCGGCCCAGATAGCTTTCACCGGTACGCTGACGGCCAGCGGACGGCCCGAACGGTCGGTGATCATACCGCGCGACGTTGCCACTTCCTGTACGCGAAGCGAACGCATGTCGCCCTGACGGACCAGCATGTCCGGCGCGATAATCTGCAGCCAGGCGACGCGGCCCAGCAAGAAACCCAGCGCCAGTAAAATGCAGCCGCACAGCAACGCAAAACGCCAACTGATAAAGTTGGCCTGTTCTTCCTGACGTTTTGGTTTTAGCGTTTTTGCCGCTGCTTTCATGCGTCGCGTTTTTCCTTATTTTTGCACTACGATATTTTCTTGTGAGGGATCAACATGCTGCATTTGCAGCTTCTCCGTTGCGATCCGTTCAACCCGGCTATGATCGCCGAGGGCATTCTCCTCAAGAATCAGGTTGCGCCACTCGATATCCAGCGCATCGCGCTCCAGAACCAGTTGTTCGCGTTGCGCAGTCAGTAATCGTGTGTGGTGCGCGGTTGTTACCACCGTCACCGCCGTCACAATGATGCAAATGAACAGGCAGAGTGGCAGCTTCCCAAATCGCAAAAGATCGTCACCGATCACGCCAGGCAAAGCATGGCGCTCGTTGCTTCCAATCGATCCCTTAACTTTGCTGAGGGCCTCTGTCACTCTGCTGTTCATGCGTTCGTCCTCTCTGCAATACGCAGAACTGAACTACGGGCACGAGGATTCTCTGCAACCTCTTCTTCACCCGGCATCAACTTGCCTAATGCTCTTAGCTCACGACCGCCCAGTTTTTTGAGCTGCTCTTCCGTCATCGGTAATCCTGCCGGAACCTGCGGACCACGGCTTTGCTCACGCATAAAGCGTTTCACAATGCGGTCTTCCAGCGAGTGGAAACTGATGACAGAAAGCCGCCCCCCCGGGGCCAGCACGCTGAGCGAGCTTTTTAGCGCCTGCTCTATCTCCTCCAGTTCACTGTTCACCCAGATGCGCACCGCCTGGAAGGTACGGGTCGCGGGATGTTTGAATTTGTCTTTCACCGGCGTTGCCGCCGCGACCACTTCCGCCAGTTCTTTCGTGCGGGTCATGGGCTGTTCGCGGTTGCGCTCAACGATGGCGCGGGCAATACGTTTGGCAAAACGCTCTTCGCCAAAGGTTTTCAGCACCCAGGCGATATCGGCTTCTTCTGCGGTTTGCAGCCATTCAGCAGCCGACTGGCCGCGAGTGGGATCCATGCGCATATCCAGCGGGCCGTCACGCATGAAAGAAAAACCGCGCTCAGCGTCGTCAAGCTGCGGTGAAGAGACGCCAAGATCGAGAAGAATCCCGTCGATCTTGCCGGTCAGTTCGCGCTCGCCAACATAGTCAGCCAGCGCGGAGAAAGGTCCATGAATGATGGAGAAGCGAGGATCATTGATGGTCTGGGCGACGGCGATCGCCTGCGGATCGCGATCGATTGCCAGCAGACGTCCCTCTTCGCCAAGCTGCGAGAGAATGAGACGCGAGTGACCACCGCGACCAAATGTTCCATCAATGTAGATGCCATCAGGACGAATATTGAGACCGTTTACGGCCTCGTCCAGCAGCACCGTGGTGTGTTTAAAATTTTCCATCATCTTATAGAGACAAGTCCTGCAGGCGCTCCGACAACGTCCCGGTCGCACTCTGCTCAGCGTCGATATCTTCCTTGACCTGTTGATACCAGGTCGTTTCATCCCACAGTTCAAACTTATTGAACTGTCCAACCAGCATCACTTCTTTTGTCAGCCCGGCATGTTGCCGCAGGACAGGCGCCACCAACAATCGCCCGGCACTGTCCATCTGACATTCACTGGCATGCCCCAACAGTAAACGCTGCACACGGCGTTCTACCGGGTTCATGCTCGACAGACGCGATAATTTTTGCTCGATAATTTCCCATTCAGGCAGGGGGTAAAGCAGCAGGCACGGGTGATGGATGTCAATGGTACAAACCATTTGACCGGTAGCACTCTCGATCAGTTGATCCCGGTAACGGGTAGGCACAGATAAGCGCCCTTTACTGTCGAGATTGACTAACGTTGCTCCCCGGAACATGCCAGTCTCCCCCCTCATTACCACTTTGCCCCACAAATTCCCACTCAAAGGAGTTTACGGAGCGGAGGAAAAGCTTGTCAAGCGAGTCACAACGCTTACCTGAGTAAAAAACCCAATGTTTACGGCTAATATCAGCGTTGATTAAATTCTGTCCAACGAACGAAGCAAATTAACGTCATGAATATTTGTAAGAAAAAATCCCAAAACTCATCACCGCTTTAAAACGAACAATTATTCTCAGGAGGGAATATAAAGTGTCAGTTTGCGACGCGAGCGGCATTTTAGGACATATTGCATCATGAATACAGTCCCTGTTTATGGCTGCAAACACCGCGCACCAACAAGCCCGCCGAGACATTCGTGCTGGGGCGACAAAAAGTGTTTGTTAATTCGGCAATTCACGACAAGCATGTAACAAAATAATACATATCTAACCTGCCGTTACGTCTCAATAACCTGAAACCGCCTCTGTTTCGTTTAAATACGGATTATTTCGGTAAAGTTGAGAAAATTATAAGGAATAATCTTAATTATGGTGAGGGTATTGTGGAGAGGGGAGCGTTAAGTTGCGCCAGAAAAATTGTCTTCTGGCGCAGAATTCAAAAATTGACTAGCTGCGGCTTAATACGCCACGACGATAGAGATTACGTTTAATGCGCGTTAAACCAGGTTTTGGTTTACGCGGCTCATCCAGACTCGCCAGGACAATTTCCAGCACGCGCTCTGCAACATCACGATGGCGCTGCGCCACGGCCAGAACCGGGCACTGTAAGAAATCCAGCAGTTCGTTGTCGCCAAAGGTCGCAATCGCCAGGTCGGAAGGCAGCTTACCATCACGACGCAACGTCACATCCATCACCCCCTGCAACAGGGCAAATGAGGTGGTAAACAGCGCCTGCGGCATCGGATGCGTCTCCAGCCATTTTTCAAATAGCTGTGCCGCCGCGTCACGCTCATAGCTGTTGGCATACAGAAAATTCACTTCACGCGGATCGTCTTTCCAGGCAGCACGGAAACCCTGCTCGCGCAGGAAGCTCACAGACAACTCCGGCAGCGCGCCCAGATAGAGCACGGTGTCAGCCGGGAACTTACGCAACTCTGCGGCCAGCATTTCGGCATCGTCCTGATCGGCACCCACGACACTGGTAAAATGTTCACGATCTAATGCACGATCCAGCGCCACAATTGGGAAGGTATCATTGGCCCAGCGTTGATAGAACGGGTGTTCCGGCGGCAACGATGTGGAGACAATGATCGCATCAACCTGACGCTGTAAAAGATGTTCAATGCAACGCATTTCGTTATCAGGCTGATCTTCCGAACAGGCAATCAGCAGTTGATAACCACGCTGGCGCGCCTGGCGTTCAAGATAATTCGCAATACGGGTATAGCTCGTGTTCTCCAGATCCGGGATCACCAGACCGATAGAACGTGTGCGTCCAGCACGCAGCCCGGCAGCCACAGCATTCGGGTGGTAATTATGCTCACGCACCACCGCCATGACTTTTTCGACAGTCTTGTCGCTCACGCGGTATTGCTTTGCTTTTCCGTTAATTACGTAGCTTGCAGTCGTTCGCGATACACCAGCCAGCCGAGCGATTTCATCCAGTTTCACAATTGCCCCTTGCGTAAAATGTACAAACCATAACCATTGTAACGGCATGGGTTAAAATCGGTAACATCTAAGCGCAGAATAGTTACTGCGGCAACCGCTTTTATTCCGGGTTACCACGGATTTCGCAAAAAAATGCCCAACGGAGGACGTTGGGCATATGAATTAACGAAAAGAGAATGATTAGCGCATTATTTTGTCGCCGCGCGATAGTCCCACCACCCCGGAACGCGCAACCTCAACGATTTTCGCCACTTCGCGCAGCGTTGCCAGAAAAGCGTCCAGCTTATCGCTGGTCCCCGCCAGCTGAACGGTGTAGAGGTTTGGCGTGACATCAATAATCTGCCCACGAAAAATCTCCGTGTTGCGTTTCACCTCTTCCCGACCATAGCCGCTGGCCTGAATCTTCACGAGCATGATTTCGCGCTCGACGTGCGCGCCGTGCCCAAGTTCGCTGACCCGCAACACATCCACCAGCTTGTGCAGTTGCTTTTCAATTTGCTCCAGTACTTTCTCGTCGCCTACCGTCTGGATGGTCATACGAGAGAGCGTCGGATCGTCCGTCGGCGCGACGGTCAGGCTCTCAATGTTGTAACCCCGCTGAGCAAAAAGGCCGATCACGCGCGACAGCGCACCGGATTCGTTCTCCAGCAGTACTGATAATATCCGGCGCATAATCAGGTCCTCTCCGTTTTACTTAACCACATTTCATCCATCCCGCCGCCGCGAATCTGCATCGGGTAGACGTGTTCGCTGCCATCGACGGTAACATCAACAAACACCAGACGACCGTTTTTCACTTGCGCCAGCGCTTCACTCAATTGACTTTCCAGTTGATCAGGACGAGAAATCTGAATGCCGACATGTCCGTAGGCTTCCGCCAGGCGAACAAAATCAGGCAGCGACTGCATATACGATTGAGAGTGACGACCCGAGTAGATCATGTCCTGCCACTGCTTCACCATGCCCAGATAACGGTTGTTCAGGTTTAGCACCAGAACCGGCAGTTTATACTGCAGCGCGGTCGACAACTCCTGAATGTTCATCTGAATACTGCCGTCACCGGTCACACAGACCACCGTTTCCTCCGGCAGCGCCATTTTTACCCCCAGTGCCGCAGGCAGGCCGAAACCCATCGTACCGAGACCACCAGAGTTGATCCAACGGCGCGGTTTATCGAAGGGGTAATAAAGGGCGGCAAACATCTGATGCTGACCCACATCCGACGTCACATACGCATCGCCATTGGTCAGACGCCAGATAGCCTCAATGACCGCCTGCGGTTTGATACTTTCGCTGTGCGTGTCATATTTCAGGCACTGACGCGCGCGCCAGCGTTCAATCTGTTGCCACCAGTCACGAATATCATCCAGCGGCTGCTGAGCGGATTCCTGCGGCAATAATTCCAGTAACTGCTCCAGCACCTGACGTGCATCCCCGACAATCGGGATATCCGCCGTCACCGTCTTGGAAATGGATGTCGGGTCGATATCAATATGCAACACCGTTGCATTCGGGCAATACTTGGCCAGATTATTCGTTGTGCGATCGTCAAAACGTACCCCAACGGCAAAAATCACATCGGCGTTATGCATCGTCATGTTGGCTTCATAAGTGCCATGCATGCCCAGCATCCCGAGCGACTGACGGTGCGTTGCGGGAAATGCCCCAAGCCCCATCAGCGAAGAGACCACCGGCAGGTTAAGCGTTTCGATGGTCTGACGCAGCTGCTCGTGGCATCCCGCCGTCACCGCCCCGCCGCCGACATAGACAACCGGTTTTTTTGCCGCAACCAGCGTTTGCAGAGCGCGCTTAATCTGCCCTTTATGGCCCGCCGTGGTCGGGTTATACGACCGCATGCTGACTGATTCTGGCCAGGAATAAGGCAGTTTTTTGCCGGGATTAAGAATATCCTTCGGCAAATCCACCACCACCGGACCCGGACGACCGCTCGCCGCCAGCCAGAAGGCCTTTTTCAGCACCTGTGGAATATCTTCCGTCTGCTTCACCAGAAAACTGTGTTTCACGACCGGGCGGGAGATCCCCACCATGTCGCACTCCTGAAAGGCGTCGTAGCCAATCAACGAGGTCGCGACCTGACCGGAAAGAATCACTAACGGAATAGAATCCATATACGCCGTTGCGATTCCAGTAATCGCATTGGTGGCGCCTGGGCCGGAAGTTACCAGCACCACGCCCACTTCCCCCGTTGCCCGCGCCAGGCCATCGGCCATATGCACGGCCGCCTGTTCATGGCGGACGAGCACATGATCGATCCCACCGACCGTATGCAACGCATCATAAATATCGAGGACGGCGCCCCCGGGATAACCGAATACCTGCTTAACGCCCTGATCGATAAGCGATCGGACGACCATTTCGGCTCCAGACAACATCTCCATGGCTTGCCTCACTGAATGACGATTAATGATGTGTAAAACACCTTAACCGCTCCCCAGGGCGCAGGCAATTCAGAGAAAGGGGGAAAGACGCCGGAAAATAAGCATAAAAGAGAGGTAAGCGACGAAGAAACGGTGAATTAAACTAAATTTTTCTCAGATAATGAGAATTAATCGGTTGAAAATGGGCGCATACAGCGAATCATCAATTTTTACGCGAATGAAAGAAAGATAGCCAGACTCAATTCAGAATAAAATGCCAATAAATAAAAAACAGACAGGATAAACCGGATGTCTGCACCCGGTTTATCTCATTCATGCCTAACGCTTGCAGACGGAAGCTAACAATTCTTCCATCCATTGGTGCCCTTTGTCCCGACCCGCAGCTTCATGCCATGACAGATAACAAGTTCTGCTATTCAATTTTAAAGGTAACGGTAATATTTGTAGATCCAGAGAGGGTGCAAACTCTTCAGCTAACCAGCGAGGGGCAATAGCCACCAGATGCGTTTGCGAAACAACATTAAGCACACTGATTAATGCCATCCCCTGATAGGCTACACACGATTGCGAATCAACCGAGTCATACCAGGGCCGACTAAACGAGTCAAAACGGTCAAGTGAAACGACCGCATGCTGTTCATTATAAACATCGCTTTCCACCAATGGTCCGTTAATGCGTGGATGCTTACGACTGGCGACCAGCACCATTTCGTCATTAAACAATGGAATACTTGTAAATTCAGGACGACGGAATTCTTCATAACTAATAACGAACTCAGTTTCCTGATAACGTAATTGGTGTTCAGTATCCTTATTTAAAGAGGACTTAAATACAACATGAATATTAGGGGCGATTTTTTCAATACGATTATAAATTAAAGAGGTCAGAATATTATCCAGCGGACTGCAAACGCAAAGATGAAACACACGCTCACTGCTGCCAGGTTCAAATCCTGAACCGGGCAATTCATTCTGCACTAATTGCAGCGCCTGGCGGACGGAACCGAAAAGCTGGAAGGCCCGCGCGGTGGGTTGAATACCGCGACCGTAGCGAACAAAAAGTTCGTCATTAAACATCACTTTAAGACGCGCCACGGCGTTACTTACGGCTGGCTGCGACATGCCAAGAGCATGCGCGGCACGGGTAATATTCTGCTCCTGCATTACCGCATCAAATACAGTCAATAGATTAAGATCAACCATACGAAGTTGCGGTTTATCCATCTCTAAATGATGGGGATTAGGTTTATCAACGGTTACTTCTGGCATACTTAACTCCACTGTCACGCTTAACTCCCTTTTTGCTTGCCGGAATGCAGAGAAATAATCTCAGAAAATATGATTTACCATGCATATAAAATAAGAAAAAGGGCAGAGATAAAATTTCGGAAAACATAAAGGTGCGGGAAGATCGCCGTAAAAACCCCGCATCAGCACGATGTGGAATCCTTCCCCGCACGATAAATCATAAATTTCAATGACGGGAGCAATATAAACATAAGCGACGCCAATAAACAATCATGAGCTTTATGAATAAAATGCTGGCATTCAATTAAATTTTTATATTACTCACGCGTTAATTCTTAACATTAGCTTATCAATTGCCATATTCACCCCCATTATTAATTTATTATTAACTACCATAAAATCTTCAAAATCATATGGATAACTAATTTATTGCGTTCGTGACTTATCAGACTGCCGTGACAGCATTTGAAAAAAAGCGTGCTTAAATATGTCAAACGATGAAAAGTGTAAGCCCTCCGCCGTTTTTTCATCGGCAATAACAGAAAAAGTTCAGCACAATTAGCTAAATCAGCCCCTCCCTTTTCTTCTGACTGGGGCGGTGTTTTCAGCGGTGGGGTTGACATCAGTCATCGTATCCAGTACCACTAAAAGCATATCGCATTCGCCTGGAGTTGATTTAATGATTCGTATCGCTCGCTTTAACGGTCTACTACTACTAAACGCATCTTCGTTGCGCGGTAGACTGGTGAGCGGCATTCAGCATTAAGTCGTATCCAGTAAGATAAAAAACCCGCGCCGTTGCGCGGGTTTTTTTATGCTCGAAGCAAGGCGCCCTAAAGACTAAGGACCTAAAACATGAGCCAGCAAGTCATTATTTTCGATACCACTTTACGCGACGGTGAACAGGCGTTACAGGCAAGCCTGAGTGTGAAAGAGAAGCTGCAGATTGCGCTGGCCCTTGAGCGTATGGGTGTTGACGTGATGGAAGTCGGCTTTCCGGTCTCCTCTCCCGGCGACTTCGAATCCGTACAAACTATCGCTCGTCGGGTCAAGAACAGCCGGGTTTGCGCATTAGCCCGCTGTGTGGAAAAAGATATCGACGTCGCGGCTGAGTCGCTGAAGGTTGCTGAAGCCTTCCGTATTCATACCTTTATCGCCACCTCACCGATGCATATCGCTACTAAACTGCGCAGCACGCTGGACGAGGTGATTGAGCGCGCGGTCTATATGGTGAAACGCGCACGTAATTACACCGACGATGTAGAATTCTCTTGTGAAGATGCTGGCCGTACGCCGATCGCCGATCTGGCCCGCGTTGTGGAAGCCGCCATTAATGCTGGCGCTAAAACCATCAACATTCCGGACACCGTCGGCTACACCATGCCCTTCGAGTTTGCGGGCATTATCTCCGGTCTGTATGAGCGCGTACCAAACATCGATAAAGCGATCATTTCCGTCCATACCCATGACGACTTAGGTCTGGGCGTCGGCAACGCGCTGGCTGCGGTTCACGCTGGCGCCCGTCAGGTTGAAGGCGCGATGAACGGCATTGGCGAGCGTGCCGGTAACTGTTCGCTGGAAGAGGTAATCATGGCGATTAAAGTTCGCCAGGACATCCTGAACGTCAACACTCGCATTAACCATCAGGAGATCTGGCGTACCAGTCAGTTGGTCAGCCAGATCTGCAACATGCCGATCCCGGCGAACAAAGCGATTGTCGGCAGCGGTGCGTTTGCCCACTCCTCAGGGATCCACCAGGACGGCGTGCTGAAGAACCGTGAAAACTACGAAATCATGACGCCGGAATCCATCGGTCTGAATCAGGTGCAGTTGAATCTGACCTCCCGTTCCGGGCGCGCAGCGGTAAAACACCGTATGGATGAGATGGGTTATAAAGAGAGTGAATACAGCCTGGACAATCTGTACGACGCCTTCCTGAAGCTGGCCGACAAGAAAGGTCAGGTGTTTGATTACGATCTGGAAGCGCTGGCGTTTATTGGTAAGCAACAGGAAGAGCCTGAGCACTTCCGCCTGGATTATTTCAGCGTCCAGTCGGGCTCTAACGATATCGCCACTGCCTCCGTCAAGCTGGCCTGCGGCAGTGACGTAAAAGCCGAAGCGGCTAACGGTAACGGCCCGGTCGATGCCATTTACCAGGCGATCAACCGCATTACCGATTACGACATTGAACTGGTGAAATATAGCCTGTCCGCCAAAGGACATGGCAAAGACGCACTGGGTCAGGTCGATATCGTCGCCAACTATAACGGACGTCGTTTCCACGGCGTCGGTCTGGCGACAGACATTGTTGAATCTTCCGCGAAAGCGATGGTGCACGTGCTGAACAACATCTGGCGTGCGGCAGAAGTCGAAAAAGAGTTGCAACGTAAAGCTCAGAACAACGAGAACAACAAGGAAACCGTGTGATGTCGAAGAACTACCATATTGCTGTTTTGCCGGGCGACGGTATTGGTCCGGAAGTGATGACGCAAGCCCTGAAAGTCCTGGACGCTATTCGCCATCGTTTTGAGATGCGCATTACCACCAGCCATTATGATGTCGGCGGCGCGGCGATCGACAACCACGGTCAACCGCTGCCGAAGGCGACGGTGGAAGGCTGCGAACAGGCCGATGCCGTTCTGTTTGGCTCCGTCGGCGGCCCGAAATGGGAACATCTGCCGCCGGACAGCCAGCCGGAACGCGGCGCGCTGCTGCCGCTGCGCAAGCACTTCAAACTGTTCAGCAACCTGCGTCCGGCAAAACTGTATCAGGGACTGGAAGCTTTCTGCCCTCTGCGCGCCGACATCGCCGCGAATGGCTTCGACATTTTGTGCGTCCGTGAACTGACCGGCGGGATCTACTTCGGTCAGCCAAAAGGTCGCGAAGGCAGCGGCCAGCATGAAAAAGCGTTCGATACCGAGGTCTATCACCGCTTTGAAATTGAACGTATCGCGCGCATTGCGTTTGAATCTGCGCGTAAACGCCGCCGTAAAGTGACCTCCATCGACAAAGCTAACGTTCTGCAAACGTCTATTTTGTGGCGCGAAATCGTCAATGAAATTGCCAAAGAATATCCGGACGTTGAGCTGGCGCACATGTACATCGACAACGCCACCATGCAGTTGATTAAAGACCCGTCCCAGTTTGACGTGCTGCTGTGCTCCAACCTGTTTGGCGACATTCTGTCTGATGAATGCGCGATGATCACCGGCTCGATGGGGATGTTGCCCTCCGCCAGTCTGAACGAGCAGGGTTTTGGTTTGTATGAACCGGCGGGCGGCTCCGCACCAGATATTGCCGGCAAGAATATTGCTAACCCGATTGCGCAAATTTTGTCGCTGGCGCTGCTGCTGCGCTACAGCCTGGATGCCGATGACGCGGCATCCGCCATTGAACGTGCGGTTAACCGCGCATTAGAAGAAGGTATCCGCACCGGTGATTTAGCCCGTGGCGCGGCTGCCGTCGGTACCGATGAGATGGGCGACATCATTGCTCGTTATGTCGCACAAGGGGTGTAATCATGGCTAAAACGTTATACGAAAAATTGTTTGATGCGCACGTCGTCTATGAAGCGCAAAACGAAACCCCGCTGCTGTATATCGACCGACATCTGGTGCATGAAGTGACCTCTCCGCAGGCGTTCGACGGCCTGCGTGCGCATGGTCGCCCGGTTCGCCAGCCGGGTAAAATCTTTGCCACGATGGATCACAACGTCTCCACGCAGACCAAAGATATCAATGCGTCCGGCGAGATGGCGCGTATCCAGATGCAGGAACTGATTAAGAACTGTAACGAATTTGGCGTTGAGCTGTACGATCTGAACCACCCGTATCAGGGCATCGTTCACGTGATGGGGCCCGAACAAGGCGTCACCCTGCCGGGAATGACCATCGTCTGCGGCGACTCGCATACCGCGACCCACGGCGCCTTTGGCGCGCTGGCGTTCGGTATCGGCACCTCCGAAGTCGAGCACGTGCTGGCTACCCAGACCCTGAAGCAGGGCCGCGCCAAAACCATGAAGATTGAAGTCAAAGGCACCGCAGCGCCGGGAATCACCGCCAAAGACATCGTACTGGCGATTATCGGTAAAACCGGTAGCGCCGGCGGTACCGGTCATGTCGTTGAGTTTTGTGGCGATGCCATCCGAGCCCTGAGCATGGAAGGCCGCATGACCCTGTGCAACATGGCGATTGAAATGGGTGCCAAAGCCGGATTAGTCGCCCCGGATGAAACCACCTTTAACTACGTCAAAGGTCGTCTGCACGCGCCGAAAGGTAAAGATTTTGATAACGCAGTCGCGTACTGGAAAACGTTGCAAACCGACGCCGACGCACGCTTTGATACGGTTGTCACCTTACAGGCTGAAGAGATTGCTCCTCAGGTGACCTGGGGAACCAACCCGGGCCAGGTGATCTCCGTGACGGACAACATTCCCGATCCGGCGTCGTTTACCGATCCGGTTGAGCGCGCCAGTGCTGAAAAAGCGCTGGCCTATATGGGCCTGAAACCGGGTGTACCGTTAACGGAAGTGGCGATCGATAAAGTGTTCATCGGCTCGTGCACTAACTCGCGTATTGAAGATTTGCGCGCCGCCGCAGAGGTCGCCAAAGGTCGTAAAGTCGCGCCGGGCGTCCAGGCGCTGGTGGTTCCAGGATCCGGTCCGGTCAAAGCGCAGGCAGAAGCGGAAGGGTTAGATAAGATCTTTATCGAAGCCGGATTCGAATGGCGTCTGCCGGGGTGCTCCATGTGTCTGGCGATGAATAACGATCGCCTGAATCCGGGCGAACGCTGCGCGTCAACCAGCAACCGTAACTTTGAAGGGCGTCAGGGCCGCGGTGGGCGTACCCATCTGGTCAGCCCGGCGATGGCCGCGGCTGCCGCCGTTACCGGTCATTTTGCCGACATTCGCAGCATCAAATAAGGAGACTCCCATGGCAGAGAAATTTACCCAACATAACGGCCTGGTTGTCCCGCTGGATGCCGCCAACGTCGATACTGACGCCATCATTCCTAAGCAGTTTTTGCAGAAGGTTACCCGCACCGGTTTTGGCGCACACCTGTTCAATGACTGGCGTTTTCTGGATGAAAAAGGTCAGCAGCCGAATCCGGAGTTCGTCCTGAACTTCCCTGAATACCAGGGCGCCTCGATTCTGCTGGCGCGTGAAAACTTCGGCTGCGGCTCTTCTCGTGAGCACGCGCCGTGGGCGTTGACGGACTACGGCTTCAAAGTGGTGATTGCGCCGAGCTTCGCGGACATCTTCTACGGCAACAGCTTTAACAACCAACTGCTGCCCGTGAAGTTAAGTGATGAAGAAGTCGACGAGTTGTTTACGCTGGTACAGGCGAATCCGGGTATTCACTTCGAAGTGGATCTGGAAGCGCAGGTCGTGAAAGCAGGCGAGAAAACGTATCACTTTAACATCGACGCCTTCCGCCGCCACTGCATGCTGAACGGTCTGGACAGCATCGGGTTGACGCTGCAACACGAAGACGCGATCGCCGCCTACGAAGAGAAACAACCGGCGTTTATGCGCTAAGTCCGCCATGCCGGAAGCACTGTGCTTATCCGGCCTACGGATTTCTGTAGGTCGGAAAGGCGTTAGCCGCCATCCGTCAATCATAATTCAAACGTCTTTCACCCGCCCGGTCATCACCAGCGTAACCAACGAAATCGCCGCAATCACCCAGTATACCGCGAAGTGACCATAGCTCTGAGCAACCGCGCCCTGGATCACCCCCGCCAGAATTACGCCGGTCGAAATACTGTTGGTAAATAGCGTCGTCGCCGATCCGGCCCTGCCCGGCATTAGATCCTGAAACCAGAGCATGCCAATACCGGCAATGATCCCGATAAACGCCGCATTAAACAGTTGCAATATCAGCAGCGCCTGATGGCTGTGGAAGAAAATCAGCCCGAGATAAAACAGCACGCCTGCGGTGACGGCAATAAGCATCATCCGGCGCTTACCGAAGCGTTTTACGTAAAAGCCGGCAAGGATCATGATCGGAATTTCCAGTCCTGCGGCGGTGCCCATCAGGATCCCGGCAAGCTTATCCGGCAGTCCAAGCTCCGCGCTAATCCATAACGGCATATCGATGATATACATGGTGTTGCAGGTCCACATCAGCGTGGAAGCGATAAACAACATGCGTACGTTTTTATCCTGCCAGCCACCAGCCTGGATCACCGGCGCATCCGCCGGTTGTTCAACGCGGGCGACAGACGGCAGCATAAAGGCAATCAGGATGAAACTGAGCACAAAAATCGCGGCGGCAATCGAAAACATCACGGTAAAACCGTAATTCAGCGCCAGCATAAAGGCCATCGGCGGGCCAATCACCCACGCCAGTGAAAGCTGCGCACGCATCACAGAGCTGAACATCACCACTTCTCGCGCCGAGCTGTCGGCATATTCCCGCGCCAGCGCGAACAATTGCGGCATCGCGGTATTTGCCAGCGACGCCAGCAGTACGCCGCAGGTGATCAGCGTCAGGTAGTGGCGATTAAAGGCAAACAGCAGCGCATTACCGATGGCCATCAGGCAACAAAACAGAATCAGCTTGCGCCGGTCTCCCTGGCTGTCCGAGCGTTTTGCCAGAACAAGGCTTACGCCAATCCCGGCGATGGCGTTAACGGTGTAAAACAGCCCCACCCAGAACGGCTGCGCCCCGACCTCGCGACTGAGAAACAGGCTCAGCGTCGGCGCCTGTAGCGCCCCCGCCACGCCCATCATAAATGCGACGAGCATAAACGCCGCGTAAACACCGTTGAGACGTCGTCCCATCGTCATTAACCAGAGCATATCTTTCCTTAGTCAGCGCAGCCGAAACGAAAAAAGCCAGCAGATAATACCTGCTGGCGCGGTGATTAACACCAATACTCAGTCACACATGATGTCTGCTACTCCAGGGTCAGGCTGTCACCTCCCACTGCATCAGTTCTTCCAGCATCTTTAAGCGCTGCGGCGCGCTCAGGCAAGCCAACCAGGACAACCCTTCTGTCGCGGCAAAGTACTTCTGATAAAACTGGCGCATATAGATGACCCCGTCATAGTGCTTCATCGGAATGTATTATTGGCCTAATATAGGGATAATAAAATTGCTGAGTTTTCCGCAGGAGTTCCCCTTTTATGTCTTCTGGCCGTCTGCAACAACAGTTCATCCGCTTGTGGCAATGCTGCGACGGCAAAACACAGGACACCACGCTCAACGAACTGGCGGATCTGCTGAGCTGCTCGCGCCGTCATATGCGCACGCTGCTCAATACCATGCAGGAGCGCGGCTGGCTGACGTGGGAGGCGGAAGTGGGACGCGGAAAACGTTCACGCTTAACCTTCCTGTATACCGGACTGGCGCTCCAGCAACAGCGCGCGGAAGATCTGCTGGAGCAGGATCGCATCGATCAACTGGTGCAACTGGTCGGCGACAAAACGGCCGTGCGGCAGATGCTGGTTTCCCATCTGGGCCGCAGCTTCCGTCAGGGCCGTCACATCCTGCGCGTACTTTACTATCGTCCAATGCAAAATCTGCTGCCCGGCAGCGCACTGCGTCGCTCAGAAACCCACATTGCCCGCCAAATCTTCAGCGCCCTGACCCGCGTAAATGAGGAAAATGGGGAACTGGAAGCCGACATAGCCCACCACTGGCAGCAAATCTCCCCCCTGCACTGGCGCTTTTTCCTGCGTCCGGGGATCCATTTTCACCACGGTCGTGAACTGGAAATGGACGATGTGGTGTCGTCACTGACACGCATTAACGTCTTACCGCTCTATTCGCACATCAGCGAGATCGTTTCACCCACGCCCTGGACGCTGGACATTCATCTTTCGCAACCCGATCGCTGGCTCCCGTGGCTGCTGGGCCAGGTCCCGGCGATGATCCTGCCGCGCGAATGGGAAACCCTGAGCAATTTTTCCAGCCATCCGATTGGCACCGGCCCATACGCGGTGATACGGAATACTCGTAATCAGCTGAAAATTCATGCATTTGATGATTTCTTCGGTTATCGGGCCCTGATTGATGAAGTGAACGTCTGGGTTCTGCCGGATATCGGCGACGAGCCAAACGGCGGCCTGACGCTGAAAGGTCCCACGGAAGATGAGAAGGCTATCGAAAGCCGCCTGGAAGAGGGATGCTATTATCTGTTGTTCGACGCCCGCACCCATCGCGGCGCCAATCAGGAGGTTCGGGAGTGGGTCAGTCGCGTACTGTCACCAAGTAACCTGCTTTACTATGCCGATGAACAGTATCAACGTCACTGGTTCCCGGCCTATGGCTTACTGCCCCGCTGGCATCACGCGCGACCGGGTCACGGCGAGAAACCTGCCGGGCTGGAGACGCTCACGCTGACCTATTATCACGAACACATCGAACACCAGGTGATTGCACAGATCATGAGTCAGCTTCTGGCTGAACATCAGGTGAAGCTAGAGATTCAGGAGATCGACTACGATCAATGGCATGCCGGGGAAATTGAAAGCGACATCTGGCTTAACAGCGCCAACTTCACCCTGCCGCTCGACTTCTCTTTGTTCGCGCATCTGTGTGAAGTCCCGCTGTTACAGCACTGCATTCCGCTGGACTGGGAAGCCGACGCCGCGCGCTGGCGCACCGGCGAAATGAATCTGGCCATGTGGTGTCAGCAATTGCTTGCCAGCAAAGCCATTGTCCCGCTGATCCACCACTGGCTGATTATTCAGGGCCAGCGCAGTATGCGCGGCCTGCGCATGAACACCCTCGGCTGGTTCGACTTTAAATCCGCGTGGTTTGCGCCGCCGGATCCATGATTGCCGCAACGCGGCAAAATCACTACACTAACGCCGTTCTCAACGGGGTGCTAATAAACATACACAAAATCATTCAAGCTGCAGCAAGGCGGCAAGCGAGTGAATCCCAAGGAGCATAGAACACTATGTGACTGGGGTGAGCGGACGCAGCCAACACAGAGGCTGCTTGAATGATGAAGCGTATGGGCTGAGATAATACCCGTCGAACCTGATCCGGATAACGCCGGCGAAGGGATTTGAGGCTACAGCTCAAAATCCTTTGCCACCCATCTTTTGAGGTGCAAAGTGTTGAAAAAATGTCTTCCCCTTTTACTCCTGTGCGCAGCGCCTGCCTTCGCAAAACCGGTTCTCACCGTCTACACCTACGACTCGTTCGCCGCAGACTGGGGCCCTGGCCCGGCGGTGAAAAAAGCCTTTGAAGCCGACTGCAACTGTGAACTGAAGCTGGTGGCGCTGGAAGATGGCGTGTCGTTACTTAATCGCCTGCGAATGGAAGGGAAAAACAGCAAGGCCGACGTGGTGCTGGGACTGGATAACAACCTGCTTGAAGCGGCGACGCAAACCCAATTGTTCACGAAAAGCGGTGTCGCCAGCGAGGCGGTCAATGTCCCAGGCGGCTGGAAGAATGACACCTTCGTCCCGTTTGATTACGGCTACTTCGCTTTCGTGTATGACAAAAACAAACTGAAAAACCCACCGAAAAGCCTGAAGGAGCTGGTCGAGAGCGATCAGAAATGGCGGGTGATTTATCAGGATCCGCGCACCAGTACGCCAGGACTTGGGCTGATGCTGTGGATGCAGAAAGTGTATGGCGATAAAACGCCGCAAGCGTGGCAGAAGCTGGCGGCCAAAACCGTCACTGTCACCAAAGGCTGGAGCGAAGCTTATGGCCTGTTCCTGAAAGGTGAAAGCGATCTGGTGCTGAGCTACACCACCTCTCCGGCGTATCACATCATCGAAGAGAAAAAAGAGAACTACGTGGCGGCCAACTTTAGCGAAGGCCATTACCTGCAGGTGGAGGTCGCCGCGCGTACTGCAGCCAGTAAGCAGCCTGAGCTGGCAGAAAAGTTCCTCAAATTTATGGTGTCACCCGCGTTCCAGAATGCTATCCCGACCGGCAACTGGATGTATCCGGTGGCAAATGTCACCCTGCCTGCCGGATTTGAACAACTGACTCAACCCGCAACGACCCTGGAATTCACGTCAGCGGAAGTGGCAGCACAACGCCAGGCATGGATTAGCGAATGGCAACGCGCCGTCAGCCGTTAATTGCCGGCTGGCTGATCCCAGGCCTTTGTGCCGCCACGTTGATGGTGACGGTGGCGCTGGCCGCATTTCTGGCATTGTGGTTCAACGCGCCGCAGGCGGCGTGGTCCTCGCTGTGGCAGGACAGCTACCTGTGGCACGTGGTGCGTTTTTCCTTCTGGCAGGCCTTCCTGTCGGCGGTGCTTTCTGTTGTTCCAGCCATCTTCCTTGCCCGTGCACTGTACCGACGCCGTTTTCCGGGGCGTCTGGCCCTGCTGCGCCTGTGCGCCATGACGCTGATCCTCCCCGTGCTGGTTGCGGTGTTTGGTATTCTCAGCGTCTATGGACGCCAGGGGTGGCTGGCTTCGCTCTGGCACGTGCTTGGACTGGAGTGGACCTTCTCGCCTTACGGGTTGCAGGGCATCCTGCTGGCTCACATCTTTTTTAATCTGCCGATGGCAAGCCGCCTGCTGTTGCAGTCGCTGGAGAATATCCCTGGCGAGCAGCGTCAGCTTGCCGCCCAACTGGGTATCCGCGGTTGGCAGTTCTTCCGCTTTGTCGAGTGGCCATGGCTGCGTCGCCAAATCCCACCGGTCGCTGCGCTGATTTTTATGCTCTGTTTTGCCAGTTTCGCCACCGTGCTGTCGCTGGGCGGCGGGCCGCAGGCGACCACCATTGAGCTGGCGATTTATCAGGCGCTGAATTTCGACTACGATCCTGCCCGCGCCGCCATGCTGGCGCTGATCCAGATGGTGTGCTGTCTGGCGCTGGTGCTCCTCAGTCAGCGATTGAGTAAAGCTATTGCTCCCGGCACAACACTGGTTCAGGGTTGGCGCGATCCGGACGATCGGCTGCACAGCCGTTTAACCGATGCCCTGCTGATCGTCCTCGCGCTGCTGCTGTTGCTTCCACCGTTGTTGGCGGTGATGGTCGACGGGGTGAATCGCCATCTGCTGGACGTGCTCGCGCAGCCCATTTTGTGGCAGGCGGTGTGGACTTCGCTGCGTATTGCGCTGGCAGCGGGTCTGCTGTGCGTGATCCTGACGATGATGCTGCTGTGGAGCAGCCGCGAACTGCGCGCCCGTCAGCAGTTGTTGGCAGGACAAGCGCTGGAGCTAAGCGGGATGCTTATTCTGGCGATGCCAGGCATTGTGCTGGCCACCGGCTTCTTCCTGTTGCTCAATAACAGCATCGGCCTGCCGGAGTCCGCTGACGGCATCGTGATTTTCACCAATGCGCTGATGGCCATTCCCTACGCGTTGAAAGTGCTGGAAAACCCGATGCGCGATATTACCGCCCGCTACACCATGCTGTGTCAGTCGCTGGGGATTGAAGGCTGGCAGCGGCTAAAAGTGGTAGAACTGCGGGCATTGAAGCGTCCGCTGGCGCAGGCGCTGGCCTTTGCCTGTGTGCTGTCTATCGGCGATTTTGGCGTGGTGGCGCTGTTCGGCAACGATGATTTCCGCACCCTGCCGTTTTATCTGTATCAGCAAATTGGCTCTTACCGCAGTCAGGACGGTGCCGTCACTGCGCTCTTATTGCTGATCCTGTGCTTTATTTTATTTACCGTTATTGAGACGTTACCGGGGCGAAATGTTAAGACTGACTGATATCACCTGGCTCTACCACCATTTGCCCATGCGCTTTACGCTGTCTGTGGCGCGCGGTGAACAGGTGGCGATTCTGGGGCCAAGCGGCGCAGGGAAAAGTACGTTACTGAGTCTGATTGCCGGTTTTCTCACGCCTGCCCGCGGCACCCTGTTGATCGAAGGGGAAGACCACACCACCACGCCGCCATCACGTCGCCCGGTTTCGATGTTGTTTCAGGAGAACAATCTGTTCAGCCATCTAAACGTTGAGCAAAACATCGGTCTGGGGTTGGATCCAGGACTGAAATTAAGCGCCGAACAGAAAGAGAAGCGCCTGCATATCGCACAACAAATGGGGATCGAGACGCTGATGGCCCGCCTGCCCGGAGAGCTTTCCGGCGGTCAACGCCAGCGTGTGGCACTGGCGCGCTGTCTGGTGCGCGAACAGCCGATCCTGCTGCTTGACGAGCCCTTTTCAGCCCTCGATCCCGCGCTACGTCAGGAGATGCTGACCCTGGTAAGCGATATCTGCCATGCCCGGCAACTGACGCTACTGATGGTGTCGCACAGTGTCGAAGATGCGGCGCGCATTGCCCCGCGCTCTGTCGTCGTGGCCGACGGTCGCATCGCGTGGCAGGGCGAAACGGATGAGTTGCTGAGCGGTAAAGCCAGCGCCTCAGCGCTGTTGGGGATTAAAAAATAATGGATTACCGGATGGCGCTTACGCTTATCCGGCAGGAATATCAGTAGCCCACCACTTTTTGCAGAATATCGAGATACATCGGCATCAGCGGGTGGCGAAGCAACGTCACCAGCGCAACAATCCCCATCCCCAGCACCACCGGCGCCAGCCAGAGCAGGCGTCTTTTTGGCAGGTAATGCGTTAAGCGGTCCGTCGCGGCTTTTCCACTACGCCACAGGCGCCAGCACAGCCAGCCACCGAACCACAGCAGGATGGCTGTCGCCAGCAGCAGCCATTTAAACTCGCCACTTTGCATACCCGCCGGAATATCAATTGCCGCACCAGCCAGAATCCCCGGCAGAAAATAAAATGGCGGCCAAAGCAGGCAGCCAATAATGTTGGGCGTGATGAATTTCGCCACCGGCAGATCGAGCATTCCGGCGACCATCGGCACCAGCGGGCGCGTTGGACCAACAAAGCGTCCCACCAGAATCGTGAACATACTGTGCTGATGCAGTGCGTGCTCGGTTTTATCGAGCAGCGCTTTGTTCTTTTTCATGAACGACCAGCGGTGCAGCGGTTTTTTGAAGCGCCAGCCCAGCCAGAACGAGATCCAGTCGCCAAGCAGACAGCCGATAATTCCCGCCAGCCATGCATGCCAGAAGTTGAGTTCCCCGCTGCCTATCAGGGCGCCCAGCCCGGCCATCAATACCGTTCCCGGTAAAATCAACCCCACCAGCGCCAGCGATTCCAGGAAGGCCACCAGCGCCACAGCAATCAAAGCGTACATGGCGGACTGGAGAATAAAGTGTTCCAGCAATGCTTGCATAATGCGTCCGTCAGTTTTACGAAACAGGGATTCTGCAAACCCATCCCTGCGACGTCAAGCGACCAATCATCTGAATAGTTACAGGTTATGACATCTTCACGGGCACATCATTCACTTTTTCTTCACAACCGCACGACGGCATGCTGTAAGGCCAGGCATTTGAGTCATCTCACGGTTTCGTAGTATTCCAGTTCAAGGGCATCCCTTTTTTGGTGTACACAATACCGTTGGTAGTTATCAGCGTAATCACGCTGATCGTGATACACCCACAAACAATTATATTTCACAGAAGGACTTAATTGCTGCAAAAAATCTAATAAACATGTTTTTTTAGCAATAATATCATTAATATTGCTCCACTTTATGACAACATAGGTATGTTGATCATCCAGGTCATAATAATGTTCATATTCAACTTCTTTTGATAGTTGTGGTACCTTTTTCAGAATATCAGGGGTATATAACCAGTAAGAAATAATGTCATCACGTCTGTAATGATGATCCCCTGACATCAGAGCAAAACAACCAAAGAAGACGATAAAAGGGAACAGAAGCAATGACAATAATAGTAAAATCCATTTTTTCATGTTCACCATTGCCTCTGTGGTGAGTGAGAGTGAAGAAGAAAAAAAAGTGGACGTTCAAAGGGAGAGTCAGCATAATTTGTCGTATCAGATACTGACACTGAACCATAAAGCTCATGGTTTATCCTGTCTTTGTTCTTAAAAAAACCATTGACAGGACTATTATGAAACTGATTATATAATACACCGGGAAATGAACCATCCAGAGGTTTTATATAACTTAACCATTCTGGAAGAAGTTTTTTGATAGGTTCACCATATTTAAATGGTGATATCGTCGAAAATAGTTTGGGCGAAAACTCTTTATTCTTAAAAGTACCTATCGGATCATGAGCATCCCATATTTGTATGGCTGTTTCATAGGATACGGGGTTCGCCAGCCAAAGTGGATCTGGGCCAGTGCCAAAAACACGATAAAAACCAACTAAATCAGAAAGTAAGTCCTCAACGCTAAAACCACTATCGGTATACCAGTTGAAGAGAATTGAGTCTTGCCATGCTTCAAATCTTTTTGCAGTTCCATACATAATGGTTAAGGCAACCTTTGCCTTAAGGGCAGGAGAAAGGCATGAGCGAACCATAACCTGCGTATGTACACCAGTATGAAAATTTAGGTCAACACCAAATAATCTTCTCCTTACTTCCATTTCCTGGTAATAATTTACTGGGAAGTACCAGTCATTGAATTTTTCATAGTATTTAGCAAAATGTTCTTGTTCCAGTTTTCTCTTTAACACTCTGGCATCATTCCCTTGCGCATGACCTAAATCAATCCATCCCAATTCCTCAGTATAAACAAGCCCATAATTTTTTGTTGTGGCAAACATACCATCAGTAATATCCATACGCTTACTCATCTGATACCTCCTTATATGAAAATTTTTATAGCAGATGAAATTTTACAGAACAAATACAATGTTCTTATTTTTTATAGCGAACGATACACGAAATATATTATTCACAACCGGCACGGAACTCGCTCGGACTGGCACCAGTACATTTTTTAAAGACGCGGGAGAAATAGAGCTGGTCGTCGAACCCGACATTGCGTCCAACGGTAGCAATCGGCATGCGTGTTGTACTGAGCAGCAGCTTCGCCTGGCTGATCCGCTGATCCTCACGCCAGCTCAACACGCTGATACCCAACTGTTGACGGAACAGGTGCGACAGGCGCGATGGCGACAGGCAGACATGCTGAGCAACGCTGGCAATATCGAAGTGGCTGTCCGCCAGATGATCGCTGATGTACTGACAGGCATCGCGCACGCGGTTATCCATCGGCGGATGCAGCGAAGCGTTGATCGCCTCCATGCGCCTCAGCAGTAACTGCTCCAGCAGGTTGATCGCCAGCAGTTCAGAGTAGCGCCCTTCCCCCTGTCCGGCGTGAATAATCTGGCCGAATAGCTCATTAAAGTGCGGCTGATGCGCTTCGTCCGGACGGAAAAAACCGGTCTGCGCAAAAATAGACGGCCAGGTGAGCCACTCCTGCCAGTAGGCGCGGGGACGAAAGTAAACCCACTGGTGATACCATTCGCTGGCATCCGGATGGCGTCCGTAGTGATGAATTTCACCCGGCGGGAACAACAAAATGTCACCGGGTCGGCAGACAAACTCCCGCCCCTGATTTTTGATTACCCCTTCCCCCCGAATCGTGAGGTTAAGGATATAGCCTTTCATCCCCAACGGCCTGTCGATAAAAAAATCCAGATATCCGTTGGCGTCTATCGGCGTTAAACCGGCGACCAGATGCGCGTTAAACGAGTACCCTGGCAGGAGAGGGTCATTTTGCGGTTCAGCCATAATTTCACGACTCCCGAGGTTCAGTGAGGAAACAAATTGTCCATATTACGCAGGACAGTATGGTTTGCGTCCTGCCTTGTTGCTGCACCATCACGGGCGGCCCCATCAACCCCGCTTGTGAAAAGCATTATGTCACGACTCAGTACGATGACTGCCACAAAAACGGGTAACAAAAGTGTCTATAACCAGAGCAGAAATGTCCACATTGATTATTTGCACGGCGTCACACTTTGCGATGCCATAGCATTTTAATCCATAAGATTAGCGGATCCTACCTGACGGTTTTTATCCCCACTCACTACTGTTTCTCCATACCCGTATTTCTGGATGGAGCAAGAGGATGGCAATTGCAATTGGCCTCGATTTTGGCAGTGATTCTGCGCGCGCGCTGGCTGTGGAATGCGCCACCGGCGAAGAAATCGCCACCAGCGTTGAGTGGTACCCGCGCTGGCAGGAAGGACGTTTTTGTGACGCCCCGAACAACCGGTTCCGCCATCACCCCCGCGACTACATGGAGTCGATGGAAGCCGCACTGAAAAGCGTATTGGCGGAACTCAGCGCGGCGCAACGTGCCGAGGTCGTTGGGATTGGCGTCGACAGTACGGGCTCAACGCCAGCGCCGATTGACGCCGATGGCAACGTGCTGGCACTCCGGGAAGAGTTCGCGGAAAACCCAAACGCGATGTTCGTCCTGTGGAAAGACCACACGTCAGTGGAAGAAGCCGAAGCCATTACCCGTCTGTGCCATACGCCGGGCAACGTCGATTACTCCCGTTACATCGGCGGCATTTACTCCAGCGAATGGTTCTGGGCCAAGATCCTTCATGTCACCCGCGAAGACCGCGCAGTTGCCCAGGCTGCCGTCTCGTGGGTTGAGCTGTGCGACTGGGTGCCAGCCCTCCTTTCTGGTACTACGCGCCCGCAGGATATCCGCCGGGGTCGTTGCAGCGCCGGGCACAAATCATTATGGCATGAAAGCTGGGGCGGTCTGCCGCCTGCCAGTTTCTTCGACGAGCTCGATCCGCTGATTAACCAGCATTTGCAATACCCCCTGTTCACCAACACGTTCACTGCCGATCTGCCAGTTGGTACGCTGTGCGCCGAGTGGGCGCAGCGCCTTGGTCTGCCGGAGAACGTCGTCATCTCTGGCGGCGCGTTCGACTGCCACATGGGTGCCGTCGGCGCGGGCGCACAGCCCAATGCGCTGGTGAAAGTCATTGGAACCTCCACCTGCGACATCCTGATTGCGGACAAACAGAGCGTCGGCGAGCGCGCCGTGAAAGGCATTTGTGGGCAAGTCGATGGCAGTGTGGTCCCCGGTTTTATCGGTCTGGAGGCCGGACAGTCTGCCTTTGGCGATATCTACGCGTGGTTTGGTCGCATTCTCGGCTGGCCGCTGGAGCAACTCGCCGCGCAGCATCCGGAACTGAAAGCGCAGATCAGCGCCAGCCAAAAACAACTGCTGCCCGCGCTGACCGACGCCTGGGCGAAAAACCCATCGCTGGATCACCTGCCGGTGGTACTTGACTGGTTTAACGGCCGCCGCACGCCGAACGCAAACCAGCGTCTGAAAGGGGTAGTGACCGATCTGAATCTGGCCACGGATGCCCCGGCGCTGTTCGGCGGTCTGATAGCCGCAACCGCCTTTGGCGCAAGAGCCATTATGGAATGCTTTACCGAACAAGGTATTGCGGTTAACAACGTCATGGCGCTGGGCGGCATCGCCAGGAAAAACAAGGTCATTATGCAGGCCTGCTGCGATGTCCTGAACCGTCCGCTACAAATCGTCGCCTCCGATCAGTGCTGTGCGCTGGGCGCAGCCATCTTCGCCGCCGTGGCTGCCGGGGTGCATGCCGATATTCCTGCGGCGCAGCAGAAAATGGCCAGCGCGGTGGAAAACACGCTGCAACCTCGCCCCGACCAGGCACAACGTTTCGAACAGCTTTATCGCCGCTACCAGCAGTGGGCGGTAAGCGCTGAGCAACATTATCTTCCGACTGCCACCCCGGTTAATACTGCGCCGGCTGACCAGGCAACCCTGACTCACTAAGGACACGACAATGACTATTTTTGATAACTATGAAGTGTGGTTTGTAATTGGCAGCCAGCATTTGTACGGCCCTGAGACGCTGCGTCAGGTTACTCAGCACGCGGAGCACGTCGTCAAGGCGCTGAATACCGAAGCGAAACTACCCTGCAAGCTGGTGTTAAAACCACTGGGGACCACACCGGATGAAATCACCGCCATTTGCCGTGACGCGAACTATGACGATCGTTGTGCGGGTCTGGTGGTCTGGCTGCATACCTTCTCTCCAGCCAAAATGTGGATCAACGGCCTGACCATCCTCAATAAACCGCTGCTGCAATTCCACACCCAGTTCAATGCAGCCCTTCCGTGGGACAGCATCGACATGGACTTTATGAACCTCAACCAGACTGCGCACGGCGGTCGTGAGTTCGGCTTTATCGGCGCACGCATGCGCCAGCAACATGCGGTAGTCACCGGTCACTGGCAGGATCAACAGGCTCATGCCCGTATCGGTTCCTGGATGCGTCATGCGGTGTCGAAACAGGATACCCGTCATCTGAAAGTGTGCCGCTTTGGCGACAACATGCGTGAAGTGGCGGTTACCGATGGCGATAAAGTCGCCGCGCAGATCAAGTTCGGCTTCTCGGTCAACACCTGGGCAGTGGGCGATCTGGTGCAGGTGGTGAATTCCATCAGCGACGGCGACATCAATGCCCTGATTGACGAATACGAAAATAGCTACACCCTGACCGCCGCCACTCAGGTTCACGGTGAAAAACGCCAGAACGTGCTGGAAGCGGCGCGTATTGAACTGGGTATGAAGCGCTTTCTGGAGCAGGGCGGCTTCCACGCCTTCACGACCACCTTTGAAGATTTGCACGGTCTGAAACAGCTTCCGGGTCTGGCCGTACAACGCCTGATGCAGCAGGGCTATGGCTTTGCTGGCGAAGGCGACTGGAAAACTGCCGCTCTGCTTCGCATCATGAAAGTGATGTCAACCGGTCTGCAGGGCGGCACCTCCTTTATGGAGGATTACACCTATCACTTCGAGAAAGGCAACGATCTGGTGCTCGGCTCCCACATGCTGGAAGTGTGTCCGTCGATCGCGGTGGACGAAAAACCGATCCTTGATGTTCAGCATCTCGGCATTGGCGGTAAAGACGATCCTGCCCGTCTGATCTTCAATACGCAGACCGGTCCGGCGATCGTGGCCAGCCTGATCGACCTAGGCGATCGCTATCGTCTGCTGGTCAACTGCATCGACACCGTGAAAACCCCGCATGCGCTGCCGAAATTGCCGGTCGCCAACGCGCTGTGGAAAGCTCAACCGGACCTGCCGACCGCGTCTGAAGCGTGGATCCTGGCCGGCGGCGCGCACCATACCGTCTTCAGCCATGCGCTGGATCTCAACGACATGCGTCAGTTCGCCGAAATGCACGATATCGAAATCACCGTGATTGATAACGATACCCGCCTGCCCGCCTTCAAGGACGCGCTGCGCTGGAACGACATGTATTACGGCTTTAAACGTTAAGCAAATGGTTGCCTGATGGCGCTTTGCTGAATCAGGCCTACATCTCTGTGTAGGCCTGATAACGCGTTTACACCGTCATCAGGCAGGGAGAAAAACATGCTAGAAGATCTCAAACGCCAGGTACTGGCAGCGAATCTGGCGCTGCCAAAGCACAACCTGGTCACGCTCACCTGGGGGAACGTCAGTGCCGTCGATCGCGACCACGGCGTCTTTGTCATTAAACCTTCCGGCGTGGATTACAGCGTGATGACCGCTGACGATATGGTGGTTGTCAGCATCGCGACGGGTGAAGTGATTGAAGGTCAGAAAAAGCCCTCGTCCGATACGCCGACGCATCGTCTGCTGTACCAGGCTTTTCCCACCATTGGTGGTATTGTGCATACCCATTCGCGCCACGCGACCATCTGGGCGCAGGCCGGACAGTCCATTCCGGCAACGGGCACCACGCATGCCGACTATTTCTACGGCCCCATCCCTTGCACCCGCAAAATGACCAGCCACGAGATCAACGGCGAGTATGAATGGGAAACCGGCAAGGTGATCGTCGAAACCTTTAAGATGCATGGAATAGACGCCGCGCAAATGCCAGGCGTACTGGTGCATTCACACGGTCCCTTTGCGTGGGGGAAAAATGCCGAAGACGCGGTGCATAACGCCATCGTCTTAGAAGAGGTTGCCTACATGGGCATTTTCTGCCGCCAGCTCGCGCCACAGTTACCCGAGATGCAGCAAACGTTGCTGGATAAGCATTACCTGCGCAAGCACGGAGCGAAAGCCTATTACGGGCAGTAGCAGCGCCGATAACTGTATAAAACCCCAGCACAACACGTTGAACCAGGCTATAATCATGCCTGGTTTTTTTGATGGATAAACAGCGTGGCGCAGGCAGGTTTTATCTTAACCCGGCACTGGCGGGATACGTCGCAGGGAACTGAAGTCTCCTTCTGGCTGGCAACAGACAGCGGGCCTTTGCAGGTCACGCTTGCGCCGCAGGAGTCCGTTGCGTTTATCCCTACCGCGCTAACCGCCCGCGTCACGTCGTTATTAAGCAGTGAAAATGGTTATCGTCTGACGCCGCTCAACCTCAAAGATTTTCATCGTCAGCCGGTTTCGGGTCTTTACTGCCGTTCGCATCGCCAGTTGATGCGACTGGAAAAGCTGTTGCGTGAGAATGGCGTGACGGTTTATGAAGGCGATGTCCGCCCGCCGGAACGCTATCTGATGGAACGCTTTATCACCTCACCAGTGTGGGTCGAAGGTGAGACGCGCAACGGTGCGATCGTCAATGCGCGATTAAAGCCCCATCCCGACTATCGTCCGCCGCTCAAATGGTTGTCTCTGGACATTGAAACCACCCGCCACGGCGAGTTGTACTGCATTGGGCTTGAAGGCTGCGGGCAGCGCATTGTCTATATGCTCGGCCCCGAAAATGGCGATTCATCAGCGCTCGATTTCCAGCTTGAGTACGTCAACAGCCGCCCACAACTGTTGGAAAAGCTTAACGAGTGGGTTGCCCGCTACGATCCCGACCTCATCATCGGCTGGAATCTGGTGCAGTTCGACCTGCGCGTGTTGCAAAAACATGCTGAGCGCTACCGTATCCCGCTGCGTTTTGGCCGCGATAACAGCGAACTCGAGTGGCGTGAGCACGGTTTTAAAAATGGCGTTTTTTTCGCCCAGGCGAAAGGTCGGCTGATCGTTGACGGCATTGAGGCGCTGAAGTCTGCCTTCTGGAATTTCTCGTCGTTTTCGCTGGAGACCGTTTCGCAAGAACTGCTGGGGGAAGGTAAATCGATCGATAATCCCTGGGATCGCATGGATGAGATCGACAGACGTTTTGCCGAAGATAAACCCGCGCTCGCCACCTACAATCTGAAAGATTGCGAGCTGGTGACACGAGTCTTTCATAAAACCGAGATCGTGCCGTTCCTGTTAGAACGATCCACGGTTAACGGATTACCAGTCGATCGTCACGGCGGTTCGGTCGCCGCGTTTGGCCATCTCTATTTTCCACGTATGCATCGCGCCGGTTACGTTGCGCCGAACCTTGGTGAAGTACCGCCCAACGCCAGCCCCGGCGGTTACGTGATGGATTCGCGTCCCGGCTTGTATGATTCGGTGCTGGTGCTGGATTACAAAAGCCTGTACCCCTCGATCATTCGCACCTTTTTGATCGACCCAGTCGGACTGGTGGAAGGGATGGCGCACCCGGATCCCGAACACAGCACCGAAGGATTTCTCGACGCCTGGTTCTCGCGGGACAAACACTGCCTGCCAGAGATCGTGACGTCGATCTGGCAGGGGCGTGACGACGCCAAACGGCACGGTAATAAACCGCTTTCTCAGGCGCTGAAGATCATCATGAATGCCTTTTACGGTGTACTCGGCACAACGGCCTGCCGCTTTTTCGATCCGCGCCTGGCGTCGTCGATCACCATGCGCGGTCACGCGATCATGCGTCAGACCAAAGCGCTCATTGAAGCCCAGGGCTATGACGTGATTTATGGCGACACCGACTCCACCTTCGTCTGGCTGAAGCGCGCCCACACAGAAGAGGAAGCGGCGAAAATTGGTCGCGCGTTAGTGGCACACGTCAACGCCTGGTGGACGCAATCGCTTCAGGAGAAGAACCTTACCAGCGCGCTGGAACTGGAGTATGAAACGCATTTCTGCCGCTTTCTGATGCCCACCATTCGTGGCGCGGATACCGGCAGCAAAAAACGCTACGCGGGTTTGATTCAGGAAGGAGAAAACCAGCGGATGGTGTTTAAAGGGCTGGAAACCGTGCGTACCGACTGGACACCGCTGGCGCAGCAGTTCCAGCAAGAATTGTATCTGCGCATATTTCGTCACGAACCGTATCAGGATTACGTACGTGAAACCATTGATCGGCTGATGGCGGGCGAACTGGACGAGCGTCTGGTCTATCGCAAGCGTCTGCGGCGACCGTTAAGCGAGTACCAGCGCAACGTTCCGCCACACGTACGCGCCGCCAGACTGGCTGATGAAGAAAACCTGAAGCGGGGACGCCCGGCGCAGTACCAGAACCGCGGCACCATTCACTATGTCTGGACCCTGAACGGCCCAGAGCCAAAGGATTATCAACACTCGCCGCTGGATTACGAGCATTACCTGACGCGACAGCTCCAGCCCGTCGCGGAAGGAATTCTTCCCTTCATTGATGATAACTTTGCTACACTACTGACAGGCCAATTAGGGTTATTTTGACGCGTGACGAATCCATCGCCATCCATTACCATAGCGCCCTTTCCATTCCTGGACCCCATTTACCGTTCTGCCATAGCATCTCCCTGGCAGAGGGTGATTATTGCCTGCAATTAAAGATATAGAGCCGAACAAATATGCCTTTTACACTTGGTCAACGCTGGATCAGCGATACAGAAAGCGAACTGGGACTTGGAACCGTTGTCGCCATGGATGCGCGCACCGTCACTTTGCTTTTCCCCTCCACCGGTGAAAACCGTCTGTATGCGCGCAGTGACTCCCCCGTGACCCGCGTGATGTTCAACCCTGGCGATACCATTACCAGCCATGAAGGCTGGCAGCTGCAAATCGATGAAGTAAAAGAAGAAAATGGTTTGCTTGCCTACATTGGTACCCGTCTTGATACCGAAGAAGCCGGCGTCACGCTGCGTGAAGTCCTGCTCGACAGCAAACTGGCGTTCAGCAAACCGCAGGATCGCTTGTTTGCTGGTCAGATTGACCGCATGGATCGGTTTGCGCTGCGCTACCGCGCACGTAAATTTCAAAGTGAACAGTACCGCATGCCATGGAGCGGTCTGCGCGGCCAGCGCACCAGCCTGATCCCTCATCAGCTCAACATCGCCCACGATGTGGGTCGCCGTCATGCGCCGCGCGTACTGCTGGCAGATGAAGTGGGTCTGGGCAAAACCATTGAAGCCGGGATGATCCTGCATCAACAACTGCTTTCTGGCGCGGCAGAACGCGTGCTGATTATTGTGCCAGAAACCTTGCAGCATCAGTGGCTGGTCGAAATGCTGCGCCGTTTCAATCTACGTTTCGCCCTGTTTGACGACGAACGCTACGCCGAAGCGCAGCACGATGCGTTTAACCCGTTCGAAACCGAACAACTGGTGATCTGTTCTCTGGACTTCGCCCGCCGTAACAAGCAGCGTCTGGAACACCTGTGCGATGCCGAGTGGGATCTGCTGGTTGTCGATGAAGCCCACCACCTCGTCTGGAGCGAAGAGGCGCCGAGCCGTGAATATGTGGCGATAGAACAACTGGCGGAACGCGTGCCAGGCGTACTGTTGCTGACCGCCACCCCGGAACAACTGGGTATGGAAAGCCACTTTGCGCGTCTGCGCCTGCTGGATCCCAACCGTTTCCACGATTTCGCACAGTTTGTTGAAGAGCAGAAAAATTATCGCCCGGTTGCCGACGCCGTCGCTATGCTGCTGGCCGGTAACAAGCTCAGCAATGAAGAGCTCAACATGCTGGGCGAACTGATTGGCGAGCAGGATATTGAACCGCTGCTGCAAACGGCAAACAGCGACCGCGACGGTGCGCAGAACGCACGTCAGGAGCTGGTTTCCATGCTGATGGACCGCCACGGCACCAGCCGCGTGCTGTTCCGTAACACCCGTAACGGCGTAAAAGGCTTCCCGAAACGCGAACTGCACACCATTAAGCTGCCGCTGCCGACGCAGTATCAGACTGCCATTAAAGTGTCCGGCATCATGGGTGCCCGCAAAAACGCCGAAGACAGAGCGCGCGATATGCTCTATCCGGAACAGATTTATCAGGAATTTGAAGGGGATACCGGCACCTGGTGGAACTTCGACCCACGCGTTGAGTGGCTGATGGGCTACCTGACCAGCCATCGCTCACAGAAAGTGCTGGTGATCTGTGCGAAGGCGGCTACCGCCCTGCAGCTGGAGCAAGTGCTGCGCGAGCGCGAAGGTATCCGCGCGGCGGTCTTCCACGAAGGGATGTCGATTATCGAACGTGACCGCGCCGCCGCCTGGTTCGGCGAAGAGGACAGCGGTGCACAGGTGCTGCTGTGTTCAGAAATTGGCTCGGAAGGTCGTAACTTCCAGTTTGCCAGCAACCTGGTGATGTTCGACCTGCCATTTAACCCGGACCTGCTGGAACAACGTATTGGTCGTCTCGACCGCATCGGCCAGGCGCACGATATCCAAATCCATGTCCCGTATTTAGAGAAAACCGCCCAGTCGGTGCTGGTTCGCTGGTATCACGAAGGTCTGGATGCGTTCGAACATACCTGCCCGACCGGTCGTGCTATTTATGATACGGTTTACAGCAACCTGATTAACTACCTGGCGGCGCCCGAAGAGACCGATGGCTTTGAGGATCTGATCAAAAGCTGTCGCGAACAACACGAAGCGCTGAAAGCGCAGCTGGAACAGGGCCGCGACCGTCTGCTGGAGATCCACTCCAACGGCGGCGAAAAAGCGCAGCAACTGGCCGAAAGTATTGAAGAGCAGGACGACGACACCAGCCTTATCGCCTTTGCCATGAACCTGTTTGATATCGTGGGGATTAACCAGGACGATCGCGGTGAAAACCTGATTGTGTTGACCCCATCCGATCACATGCTGGTGCCGGACTTCCCGGGGCTGCCGGAAGACGGTTGTACCATTACCTTTGAACGTGACGTGGCGCTGTCGCGTGAAGACGCGCAGTTTATTACCTGGGAACATCCGCTGATCCGTAACGGGCTGGATCTGATCCTCTCTGGTGATACCGGTAGCAGTACCATTTCCTTGTTGAAGAATAAGGCGCTGCCGGTCGGTACGCTGCTTCTGGAACTGGTATACGTTGTGGAAGCCCAGGCACCGAAGCAGTTGCAGCTCAACCGCTTCCTGCCGCCGACGCCGGTGCGCATGCTGCTGGATAAAAACGGCAACAACCTCGCGGCGCAGGTGGAGTTTGAAACCTTCAACCGCCAGTTGAGTGCCGTAAACCGCCACACCGGCAGCAAACTGGTTAATGCGGTGCAGCAGGATGTTCATGCGATTCTGCAACTGGGTGAAGCGCAGGTTGAGAAGTCCGCCCGCGCCCTGATTGACGCGGCGCGTAATGAAGCGGATGAAAAACTGTCTGCAGAACTGTCGCGCCTGGAAGCGCTGCGCGCCGTCAACCCGAACATTCGTGATGATGAACTCGCGGCCATTGAAAGCAACCGTCAACAGGTGCTGGAAAGCCTGAATCAGGCAGGATGGCGTCTGGATGCGCTTCGTCTTATCGTCGTCACGCATCAGTAACGGAGTCAAATATGGCGATGGAAAACTACAATCCGCCGCAGGATCCCTGGCTGGTGATCCTGTATCAGGATGAGCACATTATGGTGGTCAACAAGCCAAGCGGCCTGTTATCCGTGCCGGGGCGTCTTGAGGAACACAAAGACAGCGTGATGACGCGTATCCAACGCGACTATCCACAGGCTGAATCTGTGCATCGTCTGGATATGGCAACCAGCGGCGTAATTGTAGTGGCCCTCACCAAGGCGGCAGAGCGAGAGCTGAAGCGTCAGTTTCGCGAGCGCGAGCCGAAAAAACAGTATGTGGCGCGGGTATGGGGACATCCTGCGCCCGCAGAGGGACTGGTGGATTTACCGCTCATCTGCGACTGGCCGAATCGTCCGAAACAGAAAGTGTGTTATGAAACCGGCAAAGCAGCGCAGACCGAATATGAAGTGGTGGAGTTTGCGGAAGATAACACCGCGCGAGTAGTGTTGAAGCCCATCACCGGACGTTCACACCAACTGCGCGTACATATGCTGGCGTTAGGCCACCCCATTCTCGGCGACCGTTTTTATGCCCCGCCTGAGGCGCTGGCGATGGCCCCCCGACTGCAACTGCATGCCGAGATGCTGACCATCACCCATCCCGCATACGGCAATAGCATGACGTTTAAAGCGCCAGCGGATTTTTAATCTTATAACGTAGCCCCTTTGAATTACGCTCGCGAATAGACACAAATCATTCGAGACGCATCGAGGCGGCAAGCGAAGAAATCCCCAGGAGCATAGATAACTATGTGACTGGGGTTTCACAGCGCGGCCAACAAAGAGGCAGCTTGAAGGATGCCGTGTATATTTATTTAAAGCCTTTCTGCTCTTTGATCAGCTCGTAAGCCTTCTGAATTTCCTGCGCTTTTTGCTTCGCCATTTCCATCATTTCCGGCGGCAGACCTTTCGCCACCAGCTTATCCGGATGGTGCTCGCTCATCTGCTTACGGTAAGCACGTTTAATGGTAGTCGCATCGTCGGTAGGTTTAACCCCGAGGACGTTGCAGGCGTCCTCCAGCGTCGGGCCGCGTTGCGCCTGCTGCCAGCCACCGCCGCCGGACTGCTGCTGATAACCACCGCCAAACTGGGCTCCCCCTTGCATCATGCGCAGGAACTGATCGAACTGAGTGCGGGAAATGCCCAACTCTTCGGCAATCACATACAGCACTTCACGCTCGTTGGGATGCAGTGAACCATCGGCAAACGCCGCCTGAATCTGAATTTCAAGAAACATACGAATAAGATCGAAGCGACCAAAACAGACGCTACGAAACTGGCGCATTTTTTCACGTAACGGGTAATTATCTGATTTTCCGATACGAAACGCATTTTGCGCAGCCGATCGCGATTCACCGTGCAAATTCATCCTGTCCATCAGCACATTGGCGACATGGATATCGGCTTCGGTAACCCGTCCTTTCGATTTGGTTAAGTGCCCCATCACCTCAAAGGTGGTGGCAAAAAACAGCGCCTGACGCTCACGCTGGTTGGCAAACCACGCCATTTTGCGGCTGCGGGCTTTGTCGAACATGTGGCCAACCAACAGCCCCAGCACCACGCCCCAAAAGCCGCCGCCCATGAGCAGAGCCACGGCCACACCAATTATTTTTCCCCAGTACTGCATAGACTCCCCAATTTGTCTCACTCTCGGTGAGGCCAGGTCCCACAAAATAAGCGGCTTTTAACGATCTTTCGGCTACGGTCAATTGTGGGACATCGCCTATAATTTGCATTATCATACCTGTCATTCACAGCCGTGACTAACACCACAGACGCTATAGCGGCAGGATTAACACTAGCGCTACGAACATGAGTAAGTTAGGCTGTGGCGGTTTGTCACGCGCGACGCTACTGATGATGGAACAATAAAATACAACGTATGAAAAAACGTATTCCCACCCTCCTGGCCACCATGATTGCCACTGCCCTTTACAGTCAACAGGGTCTGGCAGCCAGTCTCGCCTCACAATGTATGTTAGGCGTGCCAAGCTATGACCGTCCTCTGGTGCAGGGCGAGACAAATGAACTCCCCGTCACGATTAATGCCGATCATGCGAAAGGAAATTATCCTGACGACGCGGTGTTTACCGGCAATGTGGATATCATGCAGGGCAACAGCCGTCTGCAGGCCGACGAGGTGCAGCTTCATCAGAAAGAGGCTCAGGGTCAGCCTGAGCCTGTGCGTACCGTCGATGCGCTCGGCAACGTCCATTACGATGACAACCAGGTTATCCTGAAAGGACCGAAGGGCTGGGCGAACCTGAACACCAAAGACACCAACGTCTGGGAAGGCGACTACCAGATGGTAGGCCGTCAGGGCCGCGGTAAAGCGGATCTGATGAAACAGCGCGGCGAAAACCGCTATACCATTCTTGAGAACGGGAGTTTCACCTCTTGTCTGCCGGGTTCTGATACCTGGAGCGTCGTCGGTAGCGAAGTGATCCATGACCGTGAAGAACAGGTCGCAGAAATCTGGAACGCCCGCTTTAAGCTGGGCCCGGTTCCTGTCTTTTACAGTCCGTATTTGCAATTGCCGGTCGGGGATAAACGCCGCTCCGGTTTCCTGATCCCCAACGCCAAGTACACGACAAAGAACTATTTTGAGTTCTATCTGCCGTATTACTGGAACATCGCGCCAAACATGGATGCGACCCTGACGCCGCACTATATGCACCGTCGCGGCGGCGTAATGTGGGAGAACGAATTCCGCTACCTGAGCCAGGCGGGCGCCGGTATTATGGAATTCGACTATCTGAACTCCGATCGCGTCTACGACGATGAGCATCCGAACGATGACAACTCGCGCCGCTGGCTGTTTTACTGGCGACATGCGGGGGTGATGGATCAGGTGTGGCGTTTCAACGTCGACTACACCAAAGTGAGCGACTCCAGCTACTTTAATGATTTCGATAACAAGTACGGTTCAAGTACCGACGGTTACGCGACGCAGAAATTCAGCGTCGGCTATGCGGTGCAGAACTTTGACGCCACTGTCTCAACTAAACAGTTCCAGGTGTTCAGCGATCAAAACACCAGCAGTTATTCCGCTGAACCACAGTTAGACGTCAACTTCTATCAGAACGACCTGGGTCCGTTTGATACCCGTATTTATGGCCAGGCCGTGCATTTTGTGAATACCAAAGACAACATGCCGGAAGCGACGCGCCTGCACCTGGAGCCGACTGTCAGCCTGCCGTTGTCAAACCAGTGGGGCAGCATCAATACCGAAGCGAAACTGCTGGCAACCCATTATCAGCAAACCAATCTGGACTGGTATAACAACCGTAATACCACTCAGTTGGATGATACCGCCAACCGTGTGATGCCGCAGTTCAAAGTCGACGGCAAGATGGTGTTTGAACGGGATATGAACATGCTCGCGCCGGGTTATACCCAGACGCTGGAGCCGCGCGCGCAGTATCTGTACGTGCCGTATCGCGACCAGAGCAACATCTACAACTACGACTCTTCCCTGCTGCAATCTGACTATACCGGCCTGTTCCGTGACCGCAGCTATGGCGGTCTGGACCGCATTGCCTCCGCCAACCAGGTCACGACGGGCGTCACATCTCGCATATATGATGAGACAGCGGTTGAACGTTTTAACGTTTCTGTTGGTCAAATCTACTATTTCACGGAGTCTCGCACTGGCGATGACAACATCCAATGGGAGAACGATGACCAGACAGGTTCATTAGTATGGGCGGGTGACACCTACTGGCGTATTTCGGATCGTTGGGGCCTGCGTGGCGGTATTCAGTACGACACCCGTCTGGATAGCGTCGCCACCAGCAGTTCCAGTATCGAATATCGTCGTGATGAAGACCGTCTGGTTCAGTTGAACTACCGTTACGCCAGCCCGGAGTATATTCAGGCGACATTGCCAGCAAGATATTCCACGGCAGAGCAGTACAAAAACGGGATTAGCCAGATCGGTACCGTCGCCAGTTGGCCGATTGCCGATCGCTGGTCGATTGTGGGTGCCTACTACTTCGACACTAACGTGAATAAACCCGCCGACCAGATGTTAGGTGTGCAGTACAACTCCTGCTGTTATGCGATCCGCGTCGGTTACGAGCGTAAGCTGAACGGTTGGGATAGCGATAAAGAACACGCGGTGTATGACAACGTGATTGGCTTTAACATTGAACTTCGTGGTCTGAGTTCCAACTATGGTCTCGGCACGAGCGAGATGTTACGTTCCAACATTTTGCCGTATCAAAACTCTTTGTGATCTGATTGATTTACCACGTAATCCGCAGTGCGGTTAATTGAAATGGAAAAAGTATGAAGAACTGGAAAACGCTGCTTCTCGGTATCGCCATGATCGCGAATACCAGTTTCGCTGCCCCGCAGGTAGTCGATAAAGTCGCAGCCGTCGTAAATAACGGTGTGGTACTGGAAAGCGACGTTGATGGCCTGATGCAGTCTGTCAAATTGAACGCCAACCAGGCTGGTCAACAGCTTCCGGACGACGCTACGCTGCGTCATCAGATCCTGGAACGTCTGATCATGGATCAGATTGTCCTGCAGATGGGTCAGAAGATGGGCGTAAAAATCTCTGACGAACAGCTTGATCAGGCGATTGCCAATATCGCTAAACAGAACAACATGACGCTGGACCAGATGCGAAGCCGTCTGGCTTACGATGGTCTGAGCTACTCAACCTACCGTAATCAGATCCGTAAAGAGATGACCATCTCTGAAGTGCGTAACAACGAAGTGCGCCGCCGCGTGACGATCCTGCCGCAGGAAGTGGATGCGCTGGCGCAGCAGGTTGGCAATCAAAATGATGCCAGTACGGAGCTGAACCTGAGCCACATCCTGATCCCACTGCCGGAAAACCCAACGTCTGACCAGGTGAACGAAGCAGAATCTCAGGCGCGTTCCATTGTCGATCAAGCCCGTAACGGCAGCGACTTCGGCAAACTGGCGATCACCTACTCTGCTGACCAGCAGGCGCTGAAAGGCGGCCAGATGGGTTGGGGTCGTATTCAGGAACTGCCAGGCATTTTTGCTCAGGCGCTGAGTACCGCGAAGAAAGGCGACATCGTTGGCCCGATTCGTTCAGGTGTCGGCTTCCATATCCTGAAAGTGAATGATATGCGCGGCCAGAGCCAGAGCATCTCCGTGACCGAAGTTCATGCCCGCCATATTCTGTTGAAGCCGTCGCCGATCATGACCGATCAGCAGGCGCGTCTGAAGCTTGAGCAAATCGCCGCTGATATTAAGAGCGGTAAAACCACCTTTGCTGCCGCAGCGAAAGAGTTTTCTCAGGATCCCGGCTCGGCTAACCAGGGCGGCGATCTGGGCTGGGCGGCTGCGGACATTTTCGATCCGGCATTCCGTGATGCGTTAACCCGCATGAACAAAGGCCAGATGAGCGCACCGGTGCACTCCTCTTTCGGTTGGCACCTGATCGAACTGCTGGATACGCGTAACGTCGATAAAACCGACGCCGCGCAGAAAGATCGCGCTTACCGTATGCTGATGAACCGGAAGTTCTCAGAAGAAGCAGCAACCTGGATGCAGGAACAACGCGCCAGCGCTTACGTTAAAATCCTGAGCAATTAATGACGGTTGCTCAACGCGTAGTGATCACTCCCGGCGAACCCGCCGGGATTGGTCCGGATCTCGTCGTTCAACTTGCCCAGCGCGACTGGCCGGTTGAACTGGTGGTCTGTGCCGATGCCACGGTATTGACTGACCGGGCAGCAATGCTCGGTCTTCCCCTCACATTACGCCCTTACTCCCCGCAAAGGCCTGCTAAACCGCAGACTGCCGGCACGCTTACGCTGTTACCGGTCGCGCTTCGTGCGCCCGTCGTTCCTGGGCAGTTGGCCGTGGAGAATGGCGAGTATGTGGTGCAGACGCTGGCCCGTGCCTGTGACGGTTGTGTAGAGGGTGAATTTGCGGCGCTGATTACGGGCCCTGTGCATAAGGGCGTTATCAACGACGCGGGCGTGCCTTTCACCGGTCACACCGAGTTTTTTGAAGAGCGCTCGCAGGCGAAAAAAGTGGTGATGATGCTGGCGACGGAGGAGTTACGCGTCGCACTGGCAACGACCCATCTGCCGCTGCGTGACGTCGCCGATGCCATTACACCAGCACTGCTGCACGAAGTGATTGGCATTCTGCATCACGATCTGCGCACCAAATTTGGCGTGGACGATCCGCACGTGCTGGTCTGTGGTCTGAATCCGCATGCCGGTGAAGGGGGGCATATGGGCAGCGAGGAGATCGACACGATCGTTCCGGTGCTCGATACGCTCCGCGCGCAGGGGATGAAATTGACAGGTCCATTACCCGCCGACACGTTGTTTCAGGCCAAATATCTGCAACATGCTGATGCGGTACTGGCGATGTACCACGATCAGGGTCTCCCCGTGCTAAAATACCAGGGATTTGGTCGCGGCGTGAATATCACGCTGGGCCTGCCTTTTATTCGTACCTCGGTGGATCACGGTACCGCGCTTGAACTGGCGGGCCGGGGTGAAGCTGATGTCGGCAGTTTTATTACGGCGCTTAATCTCGCCATCAAAATGATTGTTAATACCCAATGAATAATCGAGTCCATCAGGGCCACTTAGCCCGTAAACGCTTCGGGCAAAACTTCCTCAACGATCAGTTTGTGATCGACAGCATTGTCTCCGCCATTAACCCGCAGAAGGGTCAGGCGATGGTCGAAATCGGCCCCGGTCTGGCTGCGTTGACGGAGCCGGTTGGCGAACGTCTGGATGCGCTGACGGTCATTGAACTGGACCGCGATCTGGCCGCGCGTCTGCAAACGCATCCCTTCCTGGGCCCCAAGCTGACTATCTATCAGCAGGACGCCATGACCATGAATTTCGGCGAATTGTCTGAAAAGATGGGTCAACCGCTACGCGTGTTTGGTAACCTGCCTTATAACATCTCTACGCCGCTGATGTTCCACCTGTTTAGCTATACTGATGCCATTGCCGATATGCACTTTATGTTGCAAAAAGAGGTGGTGAATCGTCTGGTTGCAGGACCAAACAGTAAGGCGTATGGTCGCTTAAGCGTCATGGCGCAATATTATTGCAACGTGATCCCGGTGCTTGAAGTGCCGCCGTCCGCCTTCACGCCGCCGCCAAAAGTCGATTCCGCCGTGGTGCGCCTGGTGCCGCACACTACGATGCCCTATCCGGTCAACGATATTCGCCTGTTGAGCCGCATCACCACAGAAGCGTTCAACCAGCGCCGTAAAACGATTCGTAACAGCCTCGGCAATCTGTTCAGCGTTGAGGTCATGACGGAACTGGGTATTGACCCGGCAATGCGAGCGGAAAATATCTCTGTCGCGCAGTACTGCCAGATGGCGAACTATCTGTCAGAACACGCGCCATCGAAGGAGAGTTAAGCATGATCAATTCGCCCCGAGTGTGTATTCAGGTCCAAAGCGTCTATATTGAAGCGCAATCCTCACCTGAAGATGACCGTTACGTTTTTGCCTACACCGTAACCATCCGCAATCTGGGGCGAGCGCCCGTGCAGCTACTGGGACGCTATTGGTTGATCACCAACGGTCATGGCCGAGAAACTGAAGTCCAGGGAGAAGGTGTGGTTGGCGTTCAGCCGCACATTGAGCCTGGCGAAGAGTACCAGTACACCAGCGGCGCTGTTATCGAAACGCCGCTGGGCACGATGCAGGGTCATTACGAAATGATTGATGAGAACGGCGTCGCCTTTACCATCGATATTCCGGTTTTCCGACTCGCCGTTTCCACTCTCATTCACTAAAACAATAGCTATGGCAACATACCTTATTGGCGACGTTCACGGTTGCTACGACGAACTGATCGCATTGCTACAACAAGTCAATTTTACCCCTGAAAGCGATACCCTGTGGCTGACGGGGGATCTGGTTGCTCGTGGCCCAGGTTCACTGGACGTGCTGCGTTATGTGAAATCACTCGGTGACTGCGTGCGCCTGGTGCTGGGTAATCACGACCTGCATCTGCTGGCGGTCTTCGCCGGTATCAGTCGTAACAAACCGAAAGACCGCCTGAGTCCGCTGCTGGAAGCGCCGGACGCAGACGAACTGCTCAACTGGCTGCGTCGCCAACCGCTGTTGCAGATAGATGAAGAGAAAAAACTGGTGATGGCGCATGCGGGTATCACACCGCAGTGGGATTTGCAGACTGCCAAAGACTGCGCGCGCGATGTTGAAGCGGTGCTGTCGAGTGACTCTTACCCCTTCTTCCTCGACGCCATGTATGGCGACATGCCAAATAACTGGACGCCGGAACTGACCGGACTGGCACGCCTGCGCTTTATCACCAACGCCTTTACCCGGATGCGTTACTGCTTCCCGAACGGGCAACTGGATATGTACAGCAAAGAGTCCCCGGAGGATGCCCCGGCACCGTTGAAACCGTGGTTTGCCATTCCCGGACCGGTCAGCGAAGCCTACAGCATTGCGTTTGGTCACTGGGCGTCTCTGGAAGGAAAAGGAACGCCGGAGGGAATCTATGCGCTGGATACCGGGTGCTGCTGGGGAGGAAATTTAACCTGCCTGCGCTGGGAAGATAAGCAGTACTTTGTGCAGCCGTCAAACCGGCAGATGGATCTGAATGAAGGCGAAGCCGTTAACGCCTGATCTGTTTGCCTGATGGCGCTACGCTTATCCGGCCTACAAACCATCTCGTAGGCCGGATAAGACGCTAAGCGTCGCCATCCGGCACTCATCGCTTAGCGACGTTCCAGAATTTCGAAGCAATAGCTGTGTGAATTCTGCCCGTCAGCGTCGTGAAACTCGCTGAACACCGATTCCCAGTCGTCCGGCTCGTAGTCCGGGAAATGCGTATCCCCTTCCACTTCCGCATCAATGTGCGTCAGATACAGTTTCTGCGCTTTGGGCAGGAACTGCTCGTACACACGACCACCGCCAATCACCATAATTTCTGGCGCATCACCACAGGCGGTAATCGCTTCATCAACCGATTTCACCCACTGCACGCGATCGTCAGTACCCGGCTGGCTGCTGATGACGATGTTCTTACGTCCCGGCAACGGTCGGCCGATGGATTCCCAGGTATGGCGTCCCATAACGACAGGTTTATTTAACGTATTACGTTTAAACCAGGCGAGATCCGCAGGCAGATTCCACGGCATGGCGTTTTCCATGCCAATAACGCGATCTACCGCTAACGCAGCAATCAGACTGATCATTGAATATTTCCCGGAGCAAAAAAAATTGTCGCCACTATACGGAAAGAGCAATCTTTCGTCGACTAACGAACAGAAGAAGAGCACGAAAATTTTCCGATCTGCTGGCGAGTCCACGACTTGTCAGTGGACTCCCGGCATTACAGTAGTTCAAAAACAATTGGTTAACAGTAAAGTTTGCAGTACATCACATTTTTGACTTAGGTTGACGGTTTAACTTCTGGCTCATCAGCAACGTCTCCCGTGTGTTTGCCTTCCTCAGTCCCCTGCCAGCCATGACGCTGAATCAACGACAGATGTTCGCGATCCTCGGTGATGATTTCGCTCAGCATCGCGCTGGTCCGTTTATAGACTGCCGCACGGGAGGTGGCATCATCTTCACCTTTCGCCATCTCTTCTACCATTTGCGTATTAAAGCGACGGAACAGGTCCGCGCGTTCACGCGCTTCATAGCGGCCAAGCCCAAGACTTTCCAGCGCCAGACGCCCGGTTTTAAGCGCGCCTTCAAACGTTTCACGTTCTGGTTGCTCGACGCCCGCCTGGCGCAAACGAATGTAATGATCGACATCGCGTGCCCGGGCAATAATTTGCAGGTTCGGGAAATGGTCTTTTACCATCTCCGTCAGCTCCAGGTTGGTTTGCGGATCGTCAATGGCGTTGATCAGCACTTCCGCTTTCGCCGCCCCGGCGGACTCCAGCAGGTCCATCCGCGTCGCATCACCGTAGAACACCTTCATGCCAAATTTACGCAGCGTCTCGATGTGGTCCGGATCGTGATCGAGAACGACCATCTTCACACCGCTGGAGAGCAGTAAACGACCGGTGATCTGCCCGAAGCGGCCAAATCCGGCAATAATCACCCGCGGCTGTTCTTCATTAATTTCATCGGCTTCCCGCTCTTCACCGGAAGCGGATTTCTCCATTCGCGTAAGGATGACCAGGAAAATCGGCGTCGCGGCCATCGACAGTGCCACCGCCAGCGTCAGCGCCTTCGCCCATTGTGGATCGAGCACGTTCGCCATCTGCGCCGCCCCAAAGACCACAAACGCGAACTCACTGCCCTGTCCGAGGAGTACCGCAAACCAGCGGCGCTGCTTATTCGGCACCTGTAAAGGACGGGCAATCAGCCATAGCATCCCGGTTTTAATCACCAGGAAACCGACCAGCAGAATGATGATACGGAGTGGATTATCGATAAGCGTCCCGAAGTCGATAGACATGCCGACACCGATGAAAAACAGCCCCAGCAGCAGCCCCTTAAACGGCTCGATGTCGCTTTCCAGCGCGTGGCGATACTCAGAGCTTGCCAGCAATACGCCAGCCAGGAACGCCCCCATCGCCATCGACAGCCCAACTTCTTCAAGCAACAGCCCGAAGCCAAAGACCAGAAACAGCGCCACGGCGCTGAAGACTTCGCGCAGGCCAGAACGCGCAACGAAACGCAGCGCCGGGCGGGTCACATAGCGCCCCAGCAGTACCACCAGGACTAACGCACCAGCCACTTTCAGTGCCGACAGCGCGAATGCGCCAAGCGTGGTTGACGCCCCGCTGGTCGCCAGTAGCGGAATCATTGCCACCAGCGGAATCGCCGCGATGTCCTGGAACAGCAGCACAGCAAAGGCGCTGCGTCCCATCTGCGAAACGGTCAGGTTGCGCTCATTCATCGCCTGCATAGCTATCGCCGTGGAGGAGAGCGCCAGCGTCATACCAATCAGTTCCGCCACCTGCCATCGCAGACCGAGGAACATACAAAACAGACCAATCAGGCCGCCGCAGACCACCATCTGTAGCGCGCCGCCGCCAAACACTGAAGCGCGCAGTTTCCATAGCCGCTGGGGATCAAGCTCCAGGCCAATGACAAACAGCATCAGCACCACGCCGATTTCAGCAAAGTGCAGAATAGATTCGGCATCGGTCACCAGACGTAACCCCCAGGGGCCGATGATGCACCCCGCAATGAGATAACCCAGCACCGAGCCTAAGCCCAACCGGACGGCAATCGGCACGATCAGCGCCGCCGACCCAAGATAAATCAGCGCCTGTATGAGCGTATGGCTATCCATTGTGCGCCTCCTGCCATTCCATCAGTCGTTGCTTGTAATGACGCGCCTGCGCCTGCAGCGTTTCGTCGTCGCAAATAAACGTACAGTGCATTGCAAACGGCGCAAGCCAGTTGAGCCCGCAGTAGATGGCTGTCGCCTGGAGCGGCTGTGAGAGTACGTCAAACCCCGGATGCGAGCCGATATCGAAGTGATTATCGCCGCCGCCAGTAGTCACCGCCCACATGACTTGCTTACCGCGCAGCGCGGTCCCGCCGTGACCATAGGCCCAGCCGTGGGAAAGCACTTTATCCATCCACAGTTTGAGTAGGGGGGGAACGCTGTACCATTGCATGGGATGCTGCCAGACGATCAGGTTAGCGCGAGAAAGCGCCTCTTGTTCCGCAGCGATATCGATATTGAAATCAGGGTAGAGTTCATAGAGAGAACGAACTTCGACGCCTTCCAGCGTCCTTGCCTGCTCAAGCATCCGTTTATTCGCATGCGAATGCTGCGGATAAGGATGCGCATAAATGATAAGAATCATGATTAGCCTGTTATTTTACCACTCTGTTTTATAAGAGAGTGTAGTCAGTAAACCAACAGGCTAATAGTGAATATTATTGAGCGGATGAATGGGGAAAATTGAACTAGTTATCCAGCTCGCTCATATTTTTCACCTGATCGCGGTTAATTTGCTCCGTCTGACCCGTTTCGGCATTTTTGTAGGAGACCAGGCCCGTGTCATCGTCTACCTGCGGTTTACCGTCGGTGACAATGGTTCGGCCATCGGTCGTACGCACAGCCTGGTTCGAGGAGCAGCCTGCGAGAGTAAAGACGGTTGCTGCGGTGAAAAGGGAAGCGATTAATAGTTTCTTTTGCATGGTGTTCTCCCTGCTTTTCAGTCATTTTCAGTGATATACCCATTAACTGTAGACGCACTGACTGAGGTTGAGGGGAAATACAGAACACTCTGAAGACTCACCTTAACACAACGGTTTCCTGCGAATCGTCATCGTACTGGTCTGGGCAAGCGTCAGACCGCGCGTTTCTGGCGCGAAGGCAATGGAGACCAGCAACCCGACCAACGAGATCCCCGCCCCCATCAGCATCACCTGACTAATACCATATTTAGTAATGAAAATAGGCAGCGCCCAGGTCGAGAGGATGGTACCGATACGACTCAACGACATGATAACCCCCACTGCGGAGGCGCGAATGTCGGTCGGGAACAGTTCATTGGGATAGAGCCATTGCAAATTCCCCGGTCCGCCGGAGAAAAAGGCGTACACTGCGAATGCCGTTACCACCAGCCAGATCCCCATTTCCGGGATCAGCCCCAGCACCGCCAACGCCAGCGTCATCATCACGAAGCTGCCAATCAGCAGCGGCCTCCGCCCCGCGCTGTTCAGCCAGAACATTGGCGGAATACAACCCAGCATAAAGAACAGGCTGATCACCACATTCCCCAGCGCTGCGCTCTTCCCGGCCCCCAGTCCCAACAGGCCGACGATCTGCGGACCAAAGGTGTAAATGGCAAACATCGGGATCACCTGACAGGTCCAGATCGCGGCGACAAACAGCACAAACGGGAAGTGGCGACGATTAAACAATTGTAAAAAGCGCGTCTCCTGCGCTGTGTCTTCATCGAACGCAACCGGCTCACCGAACAGCTTGATCATCATCGCTTCACACTCTTTGACCCGGCCTTTACGCAACAGCCAGCGCGGAGACTCGGGCAGATCGAAGCGACCAATCAGGATCAACAGGCAAGGGATCGCCGCGCTGCCCAGCATCCAGCGCCAGCCGCCCTCGACGTCATAGAGCCAGTAACCAACCAGATCGGCGCAGGTCGCGCCGACGTACCACATCGCCGCAATAAAGCTTATAGAGAAGGCACGTTGGCGGGTACTGGAAAATTCGGTGATCATCGAGGTGGCAATGGGATAATCCGCACCAATCACCACGCCAATCAGCACCCGCATCACCAGCAGTTCAACCGGAGATGAGACAAACATAGTGGCCAACGATATCACCCCAATAGCGATGATATCGATAAGAAACATTTTGCGCCGCCCCACTTTGTCCGAGATATAGCCAAACAAAGAGGTGCCGACAAACAGCCCGGCCAGCGTCCCCGCGCCCAACAGGCCAATCCACTCAGCATCCAGCTTCAGCGCAGGCGTGAGCTGTTCTAGCGCGACGCCAATCATCACCAGCACATAACCGTCCAGAAACGGTCCACCGCTTCCCCACAGCATGATCCTGCGGTGAATAGAGGAGAACTGGATGTCATCAAAGTTCCTGGGCTGTTGCATGGCAATGTCCTGTTTGCCGACATTCGGCATTAGTGCTTAACTGCCTGATGGCGCTGCGCTTATCAGGCCTACTTATCCCCGTAGGCCGGATAAGGCGTTTTCGCCGCCATCCGGCAGTGGAGCGTATACCTGTACTCATTAACCGTAACGAAACTCCACGCCGAAGGTGCCGCGTGGGTACTCCCATTTTTCCAGCGCCGTATCAAGTCCGAGAATTCGACACGTTCCGCACTCCAGGCATCCGGCATAATCAAAGCGCACGCTGCCGTCATCCTGCTTTTTGTATAACCCGGCCGGACAGGCTTTGATCAACACTTCCAGCACCTGCTTATCCGGCGCAGTTTTCATGATGATGTGCGGATGCTCTTCATCGACATTGAATTTGTTGACGCCCAGCTTGACGTCTACGTTGACGGGAGAAGTCATAATACGGTCACTCCTTTAATGCCATCCTTCATCAGGTTGATGAAGCCCACTTTCTTCGCATGGCGCAGGATCGTCTTACGCATCGGCACCGGCGCACTACCATCGACGGTAAAGAGGTCACGGGCGATACCAACAACCATTTCCGGGTAGCGGGTGAACATGCGCGGGTTATCGAGGAACGCCGGCAACCGCTGGTACATACGCATATCGCGCATCGGACCGTTGTCGAGATGCTGGCGATATTCCGCCAGCCCCTGACGGCTAAAGTCGTTGTTTTGCATGGCGGAAAGCACCGTTTTCGCCGCCGCTTCACCTGCTGCCACCGCGAGATCCATCCCGCGAATCGTGAAGCCGAGATTCATACACATACCCGCCGCGTCGCCCGCAATCAGCACGCCGTCGCCCACCAGCTCAGGCTGCATGTTCATCCCTGCTTCCGGCACCACGTGTGCCGCGTACTCCACCAGCTTGCCACCCGCGATCAGCGGGGCAACGGCCGGATGCTGTTTGAAATCTTCCAGCATTTGCGGGACCGATTTTTTCGCCTCTTTCAGATGATGAAGCCCGCATACCAGCCCCAGTGACAGGGTGTTTTCGTTGGTATACAGGAAGCCACCGCCCATCAGGCCATCCGTGGGCGATCCCGCGAACAGACAGGCCGCCCCTTCGTTACCCTGCAACTGGAAGCGATCTTCAATCACCGATTTCGGCAGTTCGATCAGCTCTTTCACGCCGACCGCCACGTGCGAGGCCTCAACGCGTTTTGCCATTCCCAGTTTTTCCGCCAGCAGGGAGTTGACGCCATCGGCTAGGATCACCACTTTCGATTCGATGATGTCGCCGTCCGCTTCTACACCAACGACTTTGCCATCGCGCTGCACGACGTTATCCACGCGGATCCCGGTGATCAACTGCGCGCCCGCCTCTTCCGCCTGCTCCATCAGCCAGGCGTCAAATTTACTGCGCAACACCGAATAAGAGACCTGCGACGGGCCAGCCTTTTCACCGTTGAGATAGTCCACGGTCATCGCCCCGTTATCGGTCATAAAGGCGAGCTTTTCATGGGTAATGACCCGTTCAACAGGGGCCTGCTGAGCAAAGCCTGGAAGAATGCGCTCCAGACTGTGAGCATAGATGCGCCCACCGGTGACATTCTTCGCGCCAGCGGAATTTCCGCGCTCGATAACCAACACCTGGGCCCCTTCGCGGGCGAGCCCCAGGGCCGCGACGGAACCGGCAAGCCCCGCGCCCACGATGATGGCATCAAAGATATCTTCGGACATACGTACTCCCTGCCTGAATGGTTTAGCGTGCCAGTGCGGTCGTCAGCGCGGGCAGGATTTTCAGCGCATCGCCGACAATGCCGTAATCCGCGTACTGAAATATCGGCGCATTTTTGTCTTTGTTGATGGCAAAAATAGTCTGCGCGCCGTTTGCCCCCACCATGTGCTGGATCTGCCCGGAGATCCCCACCGCCAGGTACAATTCCGGCTTGAGCATCAGATTCGAGATCCCGACATAGCGCTCATGCTCCATCCACTTCTCGTTTTCGGCGACCGGACGCGAGCAGGCCAGCTCCGCGCCAATGGCCTGACACAGCGCTTGCGCCAGTGAGATATTCTCTTTGCTGCCGATACCGCGTCCCACGCTGACCACCAGCCGGGCTTTATCGAGATCAACGCTGTTACTCTGACGTGGCTGCGTGGCAGTGCGCGTGACGGTAATTTCCGGCGCCTGCCAGGCTACGCTGTGCGTCTCGCCGCTGCGGGTCGCATCAGGCTGTTGCGCCTCAAAAGTGCCGCTGCTGAGCGTCAGTACCGCAAACGGCGTGGAGAGCGTCTCTTCGCCCATCGCCAGGCCGCCATACACCATGTGTTTGACCGTCGCCCGGCCATCCTGCTGCGTCACGGTGCTGGCATCATTAGAAACCGCTGCGGCAAGGCGATAGCCCAGTTTTGCCGCCAGCAGTTTGCCGCGACGGGTGTTGGGCAGCAGCAACAGGCCAGAATCACCCTGATGACGAACGGTCTGTGCCATCACGTCCGCATAATCTTCCACCATACGATCGTCCGGCTTGCCGCTCAGTTGCCAGACGTGATGTGCGCCCAACTGAATGGCCGTGGTTGCCTCATCGGCGCTTTGCACAAATGCGTTAATCTGTTCACCTAAAATCTGCGCGCCGCTCATCAGTTCCGGCAGGCGAGACACGGTATCGCTGAATACCCAGACGCTGGAAAACTTGCTCATAACATCCCCTTCTTAATTAATGATTTTGCGCAGACTATCGGCAAACGCAGCGATCTGTTCTTCACCATCGCCTTCAATCACAATGCGCTGGCGCTCACGTTGTTTCGGTGCGGCCACCGTTTGCGTGGACCAGGCATCCCCGGCGCTAAAGCCAATGTCCGCCGCTGACCAGACCTGAACCGGTTTTTTCGCCGCCCCCAGAATGGCTTTCATCGATGGTATTTGTGGAGAGTTAATATCGGTGGAAACGGCCACGACCGCCGGCAGCGGAATGCTCAGCGTTTCAATTTCATCTTCCAGTTCACGTTCAACGGTCAGCGTACTTTCCGTCAGTGAGAGGATCTTGCTCACGCCGTTGATGGCGGGAATGTTCAGCGTTTCGCCTACCAGCAGGCTGACCTGCTGGGCGTAGAGATCGGAGGAACCATCGCCGCAGAGAATCAGATCAAAACCCGACTTTTGCGCGGCAGCAGCCAGCGCTGCGGCGGTTTGCTGTGGCAATGCCTGCTCGAACCGATCGTCAATGACGACCACCAGTTCGTCCGGGCCGCGGGAGAGGACATCCTTACGCCCTTTCGCGTTGGTTAACGCCTTGCCGCCCACGCTCAGGGCGATCACCTGCGCGTCGCTGGCCTGCTGTTTCAGTTGGCAGGCCGCTTCAATCGCATTCAGGTCGTACTGGCTGATTTTGCCATCTGCTTTGCTGAAATCTAATGAACCATCTGCGTGATTGACGACAATATCCTGTTCATCAGGTACGCACTTGTAGCAAGTAATTATCTTCATTGCATCTCCAGAAATCATGAAGGAAACGTATATATATCGGCGGTGTTAAATACAGATATCACGCTCTTTAATTCGGAAATAAAACCATAATCACCAATATTGAAAATGTCACACACTGATATTCGCAACTTTCAATATTGTTAAGCACCTCACCAATATTGAAATCCGGCGTCCAAAAGAAATATTTTCAATATTGCCTGGCAGATCACCAATATTGAACGCCAAACGGTGAAAAACCCAACAAATTAGAATTTAACCAAATGATAAATATACATTTTTAAGAGCTGTCCGCACCAAAACACCCCAAACAAAAAGTGTGACAAAGATTACAGAATGCCGCAAAACGAATACCCATTATGAGTTACTCGCCAACGCGTCCTGAGGTTAAACGGGTATCAACAAATATTTAATAAAAATAAACAAAAATAAAACAAACGGGAACGCTAAATAAATTTCGTTTTCAACCTGGAATTCACTCATGAAAAATGAAAAGAGAAAGTCTGGAATTGAGCCAAAGGTTTTTTTCCCGCCGCTAATAATCGTCGGAATACTTTGCTGGCTAACGGTACGCGATCTCGATGCCGCAAATGTCGTTATTAATGCCGTCTTTAGTTATGTCACCAATGTCTGGGGATGGGCATTTGAGTGGTATATGGTCATTATGCTCATCGGCTGGTTCTGGCTGGTGTTTGGTCCCTACGCGAAAAAGAAATTAGGTGACGAGAAACCGGAGTTCAGCACCGCCAGCTGGATCTTCATGATGTTCGCCTCCTGTACCTCTGCCGCCGTGCTGTTCTGGGGATCGATAGAGATTTACTACTACATCTCCACGCCGCCGTTTGGCCTGGAACCTAACTCTACCGGAGCGAAAGAGATTGGCCTCGCTTACAGCCTGTTTCACTGGGGACCGCTGCCATGGGCGACTTATAGCTTCCTCTCCGTGGCCTTCGCCTACTTCTTCTTTGTGCGCAAGATGGACGTCATTCGTCCCAGCTCCACGCTGGTGCCGCTGGTCGGCGAAAAACACGCCAAAGGTCTGTTAGGCACCATCATTGATAACTTCTATCTGGTCGCACTGATCTTCGCGATGGGCACCAGCCTTGGGCTGGCGACGCCGCTGGTCACTGAATGTATGCAGTACCTGTTTGGTATCCCGCACACGCTGCAACTGGATGCGATCATCATTACCTGCTGGATCATTCTTAACGCCATTTGCGTGGCCTGCGGCCTGCAAAAAGGGGTCAGGATCGCCAGTGACGTGCGCAGCTATCTGAGCTTCCTGATGCTCGGCTGGGTGTTCATCGTCAGCGGCGCCAGCTTCATTATGAACTACTTCACCGACTCCGTCGGGACGCTGCTGATGTATCTGCCGCGCATGCTGTTCTACACCGACCCGATCGCCAAAGGCGGTTTCCCACAGGGCTGGACGGTCTTCTACTGGGCGTGGTGGGTGATTTACGCCATTCAGATGAGCATCTTCCTGGCGCGTATCTCTCGCGGTCGTACCGTGCGTGAACTGTGCTTTGGCATGGTGCTGGGCCTGACGGCCTCCACCTGGATCCTGTGGACGGTACTGGGCAGTAACACTCTGCTGTTGATGGATAAAAACATCATCAACATCCCGCAACTGATTGCCGATCACGGCGTGCCGCGCGCGATTATCGAAACCTGGGCCGCCCTGCCGCTCAGCACCGCCACGATGTGGGGATTCTTTATTCTCTGCTTTATTGCCACCGTTACGCTGATCAACGCCTGCTCTTACACCCTGGCAATGTCGACCTGTCGTGAAGTGCGCGATGGCGAAGAGCCGCCGTTACTGGTGCGTATCGGCTGGTCAGTGCTGGTCGGCGTGATTGGCATCGTGCTGCTGGCACTCGGCGGCCTGAAGCCAATACAAACCGCGATTATCGCCGGGGGCTGCCCGCTGTTCTTCGTCAACATTATGGTGACGCTCTCCTTTATCAAAGACGCCAAAGTGCACTGGAAAGATAAATAAACCTAATTACCCCATGACATAGAGGTTAGAAGATGGATTTCAATTTCAATGATGAGCAGGAACTGTTTGTCGCCGGTATTCGTGAACTGATGGCCAGTGAGAACTGGGAAGCCTATTTTGCCGAATGCGATCGCGACAGCGTGTATCCGGAGCGTTTCGTGAAAGCGCTGGCGGACATGGGCATCGATAGCCTGCTGATCCCGGAAGAACATGGCGGCCTGGACGCCGGATTCGTCACCGTGGCTGCCGTCTGGATGGAACTGGGACGCCTCGGTGCGCCTACGTACGTGCTGTATCAGCTGCCGGGCGGGTTTAATACCTTCCTGCGCGAAGGCACCCAGGAGCAGATCGATAAAATCATGGCGTTCCAGGGAACCGGGAAACAAATGTGGAACTCCGCCATCACCGAACCGGGAGCGGGATCGGATGTTGGTAGTCTGAAAACCACTTATACCCGCAAAAATGGTAAGGTTTATCTTAATGGTAGTAAGTGTTTTATCACCAGTAGCGCCTACACCCCTTATATCGTGGTGATGGCAAGAGACGGCGCTTCACCGGATAAACCTGTCTATACCGAATGGTTTGTCGACATGAGTAAACCCGGCATCAAGGTCAACAAACTTGAGAAGTTGGGTCTGCGCATGGACAGCTGCTGTGAAATCAACTTTGACGATGTCGAGCTGGACGAAAAAGACATGTTCGGTCGGGAAGGTAACGGCTTTAACCGCGTAAAAGAAGAGTTCGACCACGAACGTTTCCTGGTAGCCCTCACCAACTACGGTACAGCAATGTGCGCCTTTGAAGATGCGGCGCGCTACGCCAACCAGCGCGTGCAGTTTGGCGAAACGATCGGTCGTTTCCAGTTGATCCAGGAGAAGTTCGCCCATATGGCGATCAAATTAAACTCCATGAAAAACATGCTATTAGAAGCGGCATGGAAAGCCGACAACGGTACCATCACCTCGGGTGATGCGGCGATGTGTAAATACTTCTGCGCCAACGCGGCGTTTGAAGTCGTGGACACCTCCATGCAGGTTCTCGGTGGTGTTGGGATTGCGGGTAACCACCGCATCACCCGCTTCTGGCGTGACCTGCGCGTTGACCGCGTATCCGGCGGCTCTGACGAAATGCAGATCCTGACGCTCGGTCGTGCCGTGCTGAAACAATACCGTTAAGACAGCGACATGCCCGGTGGCGCTGTGCTTACCGGGCCAATGCTTTGCGTCTTATCAGGCCTACAAATTTATCAGGAGCATTTTATGGATCGTCTACCAATGCCTGCTTTTGGGCCGCTTGCCGGGCTGCGGGTTGTCTTCTCCGGGATCGAAATCGCCGGGCCGTTCGCCGGTCAGATGTTTGCCGAGTGGGGCGCTGAAGTTATCTGGATTGAGAACGTCGCCTGGGCCGATACCATCCGTGTTCAGCCAAACTATCCGCAGCTGTCGCGGCGTAATTTGCACGCGCTCTCGCTGAATATTTTTAAAGATGAAGGTCGGGAAGCGTTTCTGAAACTAATGGAAACCACCGATATCTTCATTGAAGCCAGTAAAGGTCCGGCGTTTGCCCGTCGTGGGATTACCGATGAGGTTCTGTGGCAACATAACCCGAAACTGGTTATCGCTCACCTGTCCGGCTTCGGCCAGTACGGTACCGAGGAGTACACCAACCTTCCGGCCTATAACACCATCGCTCAGGCCTTCAGCGGTTACCTGATCCAAAACGGCGACGTTGATCAGCCGATGCCAGCCTTCCCGTACACCGCCGACTACTTCTCCGGCATGACGGCCACCACAGCCGCGCTGGCGGCACTGCATAAGGTGCGGGAAACCGGCAAAGGCGAAAGTATCGATGTGGCGATGTACGAAGTGATGCTGCGCATGGGTCAGTATTTCATGATGGATTACTTCAACGGCGGTGAAATTTGCCCGCGCATGACCAAAGGTAAAGACCCCTATTACGCCGGTTGTGGGCTGTATAAATGCGCCGACGGTTACATCGTGATGGAGCTGGTCGGGATTACCCAAGTCACCGAATGCTTTAAAGACATCGGTCTGGCGCACATTCTCGGTACGCCGGAAGTGCCGGAAGGAACACAACTGATTCACCGCGTCGAGTGCCCGTACGGACCGCTGGTCGAAGAAAAACTGGATGCGTGGCTGGCCGCACACACCATCGAGGAAGTGCAGGCGCGTTTCGCCGAGCTGAATATCGCCTGCGCCAAAGTGCTGACCATTCCGGAGCTGGAAGGCAATCCGCAGTACGTTGCCCGCGAATCCATTACCCAGTGGCAAACGATGGATGGCCGCACCTGCAAAGGGCCAAACGTCATGCCGAAATTCAAAAACAATCCGGGGAAAATCTGGCGCGGCATGCCGTCGCACGGCATGGACACTGCCGCCATTCTGAAAAATATCGGTTACAACGACGCAGACATTAAGGAACTGGTCAGTAAGGGTCTGGCCAAAGTTGAGAACTAAATGCGAAATGCTGACCGGCTCGCCCGGTTAGCACAACGCCTGTGAAAATGGACAGGAGTGCAATGGATATCGTTGGCGGACAACACTTACGCCAGATGTGGGACGATCTGGCCGAAGTTTATGGCAGTAAAACAGCGCTGATTTGCGAATCCAGCGAAGGGGACGTGCGCCAGTACAGCTACGCCTCGCTTAACGAGGAAATCAATCGGACAGCAAACCTTTTCCACTCGTTGGGCATTCGCAAAGGTGATAAGGTCGCCCTGCATCTGGATAACTGCCCGGAGTTTTTCTTTTGCTGGTTCGGGCTGGCGAAAATTGGCGCGGTCATGGTGCCGATCAATGCCCGTCTGCTGCGTGAAGAAAGCGCGTGGATCCTGCAAAACAGTGACGTTCAGTTGCTGGTAACCAGCGCCGCTTTTTATCCGATGTATCGGCAGATCCAACAGGCAAAGACGACGCCGCTTAGCCATATCTGCCTGATTGGTGAGGCGTTGCCGATCGCTGATGGCGTAAGCCATTTCACGACGCTGAAGGATCAGCAGCCGACGACATTGCGCTATACCCCACCGTTGTCCACGGACGACATGGCCGAGATCCTGTTTACCTCCGGCACCACTTCCCGCCCTAAAGGCGTGGTGATCACCCATTACAACCTGCGTTTTGCCGGCTACTATTCGTCGTGGCAATGCGCCCTGCGCGAAGACGATGTTTACCTGACGGTCATGCCTGCGTTTCATATCGACTGTCAGTGCACTGCCGCTATGGCCGCCTTCTCGGCGGGCGCAACCTTTGTGCTGATAGAGAAATACAGCGCCCGCGCTTTCTGGGGACAAGTGCGTAAATACCGCGCGACCGTCACGGAATGCATCCCGATGATGATCAGAACGCTGATGGTTCAACCCGTATCACCGCTGGACAGAGAGCACTGTTTACGGGAAGTGATGTATTACCTCAACCTGTCAGTGCAGGAAAAAGATGCATTTGTTGAACGCTTCGGTGTGCGTCTGCTGACCTCTTACGGCATGACGGAAACCATTGTCGGCATCATCGGCGATCGCCCCGGTGATAAGCGACGCTGGCCCTCTATTGGACGTCCCGGCTTTTGTTACGAAGCAGAAATTCGCGATGAGCAAAACCGTGCGCTGCCCGCCGGTGAAATTGGGGAAATCTGTATTAAGGGCGTGCCGGGTAAAACGATTTTCAAAGAGTACTACGGCAGGCCGGATGCCACCGCCAAAGCGCTCGAGCCGAACGGCTGGCTGCATACCGGTGATTCCGGCTATCGCGACGAAGACGGTTTTTTCTATTTTGTCGATCGCCGCTGCAACATGATTAAACGAGGGGGAGAAAACGTCTCCTGCGTGGAGCTGGAAAATATTATTTCGGCACACCCCAAAATTCAGGACATCGTCGTTATTGGAATTAACGATTCAATTCGTGACGAAGCGATAAAAGCCTTTGTAGTTCTCAACGAGGGTGAAACGCTCAGTGAAGAAGAGTTTTTCAGCTTCTGCGAAAAAAATATGGCGAAATTTAAAGTCCCTTCAATTATGGAGATTAGAACCGACCTGCCGCGAAATTGTTCAGGAAAAATAATCAAAAAAAACCTGAAATAACCCTACAGGCAGGAATAACCCCTGCCAGACATCCTATTTTTGGAGATGAACCATGAGTGAATCTTTACATTTAACCCGCAACGGATCGATTCTGGAAATTATATTGGATCGACCAAAAGCAAATGCGATCGATGCCAAAACCAGTTTCCAGATGGGTGAGGTTTTTCTTAATTTTCGCGACGATCCCGAACTGCGCGTGGCGATTGTCACCGGCGCAGGCGAGAAGTTTTTTTCCGCCGGTTGGGATTTAAAAGCCGCGGCGGAAGGTGAAGCACCAGACGCCGATTTTGGCCCTGGTGGATTCGCTGGCCTGACTGAAATCTTCAATCTCGACAAACCGGTGATCGCTGCCGTCAATGGCTATGCATTCGGCGGTGGCTTTGAACTGGCGCTGGCCGCAGACTTTATTGTCTGTGCCGATAACGCCAGCTTTGCCCTCCCTGAAGCCAAACTCGGCATCGTACCGGACAGCGGCGGCGTCCTGCGTCTGCCGAAAATACTGCCCCCGGCCATCGTCAATGAAATGATCATGACCGGCAGACGCATGGATGCAGATGAAGCGCAGCGCTGGGGGATCGTCAATCGCGTGGTCAGCCAGCAGGAACTGATGGACAGCGCGCGTGAACTGGCACAACAGCTGGTGAACAGCGCACCACTGGCCATCGCCGCGCTGAAAGAGATTTACCGCACAACCAGTGAAATGCCGGTGGAAGAGGCTTATCGTTTCATCCGTAGCGGCGTGCTGAAACACTATCCGTCCGTACTGCACTCCGAAGATGCGCTCGAAGGGCCGCAGGCGTTTGCTGAAAAACGCGATCCGGTCTGGAAAGGACGCTAATGCCTTATGGTGCTGCGCTTATCCGGCAAAAAACAATTGAGGAATGCCGATGAGTTTTTACGCCTTTGAAGGCTTAATTCCCGTGGTTCATCCCGAGGCGTATGTGCATCCCAGCGCAGTACTGATTGGCGATGTCATCGTAGGGGCTGGCGTATACGTCGGTCCACTCGCCTCACTGCGCGGGGACTATGGCCGCTTAATCCTTGAAGCGGGCTCCAACCTTCAGGATGGCTGCATCATGCATGGCTACTGCGATACGGACACGGTGGTACGCGAGAATGGACACATCGGACACGGTGCTATCCTGCACGGTTGCGTGATAGGCCGGGACGCACTGGTCGGCATGAACAGCGTGATCATGGACGGTGCGGTGATCGGCGACGAAAGCATTGTCGCCGCCATGAGTTTCGTCAAAGCCGGATTTACTGGCGCCGCACGACAGTTGCTGGTCGGCACGCCAGCCCGCGTTATGCGTGAGGTCAGCGAACAGGAACTGCACTGGAAGCGGCTGAATACGAAGGAATATCAGGATCTCGCCGTACGCTGTCGGGCATCGCTACGGGAAACGTCGCCATTAACGGCGGTTGAAGCAAACCGGCCGCGCCTGAAGGGCACAACGGAGGTGAAGCCTAAATCGGCCATGTAATCATGCCGGATGGCGGCGCAAGGCACCATCCGGCAAAACCGAACTTATCGACGCATACTTTTTGACAACATCATCTGCCATTTTTGCTCGCGGTTTAGTTCTGATGGCGGCACCGCCGACATCCGCGGCGATTTGCTGACCATCTTCACCTGCGCGCTATGCCCAAGGCGGGCATACAGCTGTGGATCAATATGCGTCACTCTGACCAGGCGCTGACACTGACATCCACGACCTTCCAGTTGATTAGGGATAGTCTTAGTCTCGCAATTAATCTCCCCGACCTCAGCGAGAATATAAGAGACGGTATTGATCGCTTTGCAGTGATCCATATTAAAGTGCTTCGCGATCTCTTTCGCACTTACCCAACGCTTTTCTGCCATCACCCAATCGGCAATTAACAGATAAAGCGGCTTTTCAACATATTTTTCACACATAAGCACACCATTTCACAAATTAAAAATCTTGTTATGCCCTGTCCGTAAAAATACAAAACAAGACCCTATTTAAATTGTGGGATTCAATGATAGTAAGCAACTTAGCGGCGCATTAGTGTGAGCCAAATCTTGCTTGTTACAATGAAATTTGTCCTGTTGCGCAATATATCTCCAGGAATGAACTGAGTGCATAAAAAAACGGCTCCGTTTCCGGAGCCGTTTTTAAAACCGGGGCAAATGATGCCGCCGCTTATTTTTTAATTTGCGCGTGCATTTCCTGAACAGAGATGACTTTCTCTGTTGCATCGGCATTCAGCGCCATCGCGGTGGCAAAGCCGCCGTTCAGCGTGGTGTCGTAGTGCACTTTGTACTGTAGTGCGCTACGGCGAATCACCCTGGAGTCTTCAATGGCGCGACGCCCTGCGGTGGTGTTGATGATGTAGGTGTATTCGCCATTCTTGATACGGTCCTGAATGTGCGGACGACCTTCATGCACCTTGTTCACCAGACGTGGGTTGATACCGGCTTCACCCAGCACAATCGCGGTACCGTGGGTGGCGTCCAGTTCAAAGCCCTGCTTCAGCAGTTTCGCCGCCAGGTCAACCACGCGCTCTTTGTCGCCCTCACGTACGGAGAGCAGCGCACGGCCCTGTTTTTTCATGGTAGAACTGCTGCCCAGTTGCGCCTTGGCGAACGCTTCCGCAAAGGTACGCCCCACGCCCATCACTTCCCCGGTGGAGCGCATTTCTGGCCCTAACAGCGGGTCGACGCCCGGGAATTTGTTGAACGGCAGCACCACTTCTTTCACCGAGTAGTACGGCGGGATAATTTCTTTGGTCACGCCCTGTTCGGTCAGCGATTTACCGGCCATCACACGCGCCGCCACTTTCGCCAGCGGTACGCCGGTCGCTTTAGAGACGAACGGTACGGTACGCGCCGCACGTGGATTCACTTCAATCAGGTAGACTTCGTTATCTTTCACCGCAAACTGGACGTTCATCAGACCGCGAACCTGCAGTTCGAAGGCCAGTTTCTGTACCTGCTGGCGCATCACATCCTGAATTTCCTGGCTCAGCGTGTAGGCCGGCAGAGAACAGGCAGAGTCACCCGAGTGGACGCCCGCTTGTTCGATGTGTTCCATGATGCCGCCAATCAGCACCATTTCGCCGTCGCAGATGGCGTCAACGTCCACTTCAACCGCGTCATCCAGGAAGCGGTCGAGCAGAACCGGCGCGTCGTTGGAAACGCTAACGGCGGTCTGGAAGTAGCGGCGCAGGTCAGCTTCGTCGTAGACGATTTCCATCGCCCGGCCGCCCAGCACGTAGGACGGACGCACCACCAGCGGATAGCCAATCTCTTTCGCTTTTTCGACAGCCTGTTCGATGGCCGTCACGGTGGCGTTGGCCGGTTGTTTCAGCTTCAGACGGTCCACCGCATGCTGGAAACGCTCACGGTCTTCTGCGCGGTCAATTGCGTCCGGGCTGGTACCAATAACCGGTACGCCTGCTGCTTCCAGCGCACGCGCCAGTTTCAGCGGAGTCTGGCCGCCGTACTGCACGATCACGCCCTTCGGCTTCTCAATGCGCACGATTTCCAGCACATCTTCCAGCGTGACCGGCTCAAAGTAGAGGCGGTCGGAAGTGTCATAGTCAGTAGAGACCGTTTCCGGGTTACAGTTGACCATGATGGTTTCGTAACCGTCTTCACGCAGCGCCAGAGAGGCATGTACGCAGCAGTAGTCAAATTCGATCCCCTGGCCGATACGGTTTGGACCGCCGCCAAGCACCATGATTTTGTCGCGGTCAACGGACGGGTTCGCCTCGCACTCATCTTCATACGTGGAGTACATGTAGGCGGTATCGGTGGCGAATTCTGCCGCGCAGGTGTCCACACGCTTGTAGACCGGGTGCAGATTGTACTGGTCGCGCAGTTTGCGAACTTCCGCTTCACGGACACCGGCCAGTTTAGCCAGACGCGCATCGGCGAAGCCTTTGCGTTTCAGCTGGCGCAGGAAGTCAGGGGTCAGGCCGTTAATGCCCAGCTCTGCCACTTTCTCTTCCAGACGCACCAGCTCTTCAATTTGAACCAGGAACCAGCGGTCAATGTTGGTCAGGTTGAACACACCGTCAACGGAGAGGCCCGCACGGAAGGCATCAGCGATATACCAGATACGCTCAGCGCCCGCGTCTTTCAGTTCGCGGCGGATTTTCGTCAGCGCTTCCAGGTCATCCAGGCTCACTTTCGGGTCAAAGCCGGTGGCGCCCACTTCCAGACCGCGCAGCGCTTTTTGCAGAGATTCCTGCTGGCTGCGGCCAATCGCCATCACTTCGCCGACCGATTTCATCTGGGTCGTCAGACGGTCGTTAGCACCAACGAATTTTTCGAAGTTAAAGCGTGGGATTTTAGTGACCACGTAGTCGATGGACGGTTCGAACGATGCCGGGGTACGACCGCCAGTGATGTCATTCATCAGCTCATCAAGGGTGTAACCCACCGCCAGTTTCGCCGCCACTTTCGCAATCGGGAAGCCGGTGGCTTTTGACGCCAGCGCGGAGGAACGGGATACGCGCGGGTTCATTTCGATCACAATCAGGCGACCGTTTTTCGGGTTCACCGCGAACTGCACGTTTGAACCGCCGGTTTCTACGCCGATTTCACGCAGTACCGCCATCGAGGCGTTACGCATGATTTGATATTCTTTGTCGGTCAGCGTCTGGGCCGGAGCCACAGTGATGGAGTCACCGGTGTGAATGCCCATGGCGTCGAAGTTCTCAATAGAGCAGACGATGATGCAGTTGTCGTTTTTATCACGCACCACTTCCATCTCGTACTCTTTCCAGCCAATCAGCGATTCATCAATCAGCAGCTCGTTGGTTGGGGAGAGATCCAGACCGCGAGTACAAATTTCTTCAAACTCTTCGCGGTTGTAGGCGATACCGCCGCCAGTGCCGCCCATGGTAAAGGACGGGCGGATGATGCACGGATAGCCGACGTCAGCCGCTACCGCCAGCGCCTCTTCCATCGTATGGGCAATGCCCGAACGCGCGGTGTCGAGACCGATTTTCTTCATCGCGATATCGAAGCGACGACGGTCTTCGGCTTTATCAATCGCATCGGCGGTCGCACCAATCATGGTCACACCGAATTCGGCCAGCACGCCCTGGCGCTCCAGTTCCAGCGCACAGTTCAGCGCCGTCTGACCGCCCATGGTCGGCAGCACCGCGTCCGGGCGCTCTTTCTCAATAATCTTGCGCACGACTTCCCAGTGAATCGGCTCGATGTAGGTCGCATCGGCCATTTCCGGGTCGGTCATGATGGTCGCGGGGTTGGAGTTCACCAGAATGACGCGGTACCCCTCTTCACGCAGCGCTTTACACGCCTGCGCGCCGGAGTAGTCAAACTCACACGCCTGACCGATAACAATCGGACCCGCGCCCAGAATCAGGATACTTTTTATGTCTGTACGTTTTGGCATGGCTCTCTTAACTCCTGATTATTTCGCGGACTGACGGTAAAGCTCAATTAACTCGATAAAGTGGTCGAACAATGGCGCGGCATCGTGAGGACCCGGGCTCGCTTCCGGGTGGCCCTGGAAGCTGAATGCCGGTTTGTCGGTGCGATGAATCCCTTGCAGGGTGCCATCGAACAGCGACTTGTGGGTCACACGCAGATTGGCCGGCATGGACGCTTCATCCACCGCAAAGCCGTGGTTCTGGGCCGTAATCATCACCGTATTGTTGTCGATATCTTTGACCGGATGGTTACCACCGTGGTGACCGAATTTCATCTTCACGGTTTTTGCCCCACTCGCCAGCGCCAGCAGCTGATGGCCTAAGCAAATGCCAAACACCGGAATATCGGTCTCGAGGAATTTCTGAATTGCGTCGATAGCGTAATCGCATGGCGCCGGGTCACCAGGGCCGTTCGACAGGAAGATCCCGTCCGGATTCATCTTCAGCACATCTTCTGCCGACGTTTTTGCCGGGACAACCGTCAGGCGGCAGCCTCTGTCCACCAGCATGCGCAGAATGTTGCGCTTGGCGCCAAAGTCATAGGCGACAACATGGAACGGCAGTTCGTCTTCTTTCTTTGCTTCCGGCAGGTCGCCCGCCAGCGTCCAGCTCCCCTGGGTCCAGCTGTAAGATTCCGTGGTGGTCACTTCTTTGGCAAGATCCATGCCGTTCAGGCCCGGGAAGGCTTTCGCTTTTTCCAGCGCCAGCGCCGCATCCGGGTTATCGCCCGCGATAATGCAACCGTTTTGCGCCCCTTTCTCGCGCAGCAGACGCGTCAGCTTACGGGTATCGATATCGGCAATCGCCACAATGTTATGGCGTTTCAGGTAAGAAGAGAGGTCTTCGGTATTGCGGAAGTTGCTCGCAATCAGCGGCAGGTCACGAATGACAAGGCCTTGCGCATGGACCTGGGAGGATTCTTCATCGGCGGCATTGGTGCCGACATTACCGATATGGGGATAAGTAAGAGTAACGATTTGGCGGGAATAGGAAGGATCAGTGAGGATTTCTTGATAACCGGTCATTGAAGTATTGAAAACGACTTCCCCAACCGCCGAACCTGTTGCCCCTATGGCCCGACCGTGAAACTGGGTTCCGTCTTCCAGAACCAATAGCGCTGACTTAATCAAAACACCCTCCAGAGAATATTCACTCACTTTATTTGCATATTAATGCATTCGCATAGCATGAATCAATGCAAATTTGCTTACCCGTGGATTTCTGGCAAACGGCGGCATTCTGGAGATAAGGCAGGCAAAAGTCAACTTAAAGGCGGTATTTTTTATATTCTTTTGCGACCCAGGATGAAATCAACGGATTTAACAGGCAAAAAGATCAGCTAACCCTGGCAGGAAAACGCTTGCGTGAACAATTATGCGTAGAAAATAGTCTCAGGCTTCGAAAAAGTGGACCACTTGGTCAAAATTTACATTCAGGCAACGTAAAAAAGAGAGAAAAGATAGATTTTTACGCCATTTATAATGAAAGCAATCTGTAACAGGTAAAATAAAAGGGCAATAAAAATATTGCCCATGTAATCAATGCATTGAGATTACAATAACCACATCACGAAAGGTAATAATTAACTATAAATTGTTGAGATCAAGGACATCTCGCATATCAAAAAGACCATTTTTCTTTGCACTAACCCAAAGTGCCGATCTCACCGCACCATTGGCAAAAGTCATACGGCTGGACGCTTTGTGGGTGATTTCGACACGTTCGCCGATATCGGCAAACATGGCGGTATGTTCGCCCACAATGTCCCCGGCGCGGACGGTGGCAAAGCCAATTGTTCCCGGCACGCGTTCGCCGGTGTAGCCTTCGCGACTGTAGACGGCGCATTCTTTTAGATCTTTATCCAGCGCATGGGCAATCGCCTCCCCCATCGCCAGCGCGGTGCCTGATGGCGCGTCAACTTTATGGCGGTGGTGAGCTTCAATGATTTCAATGTCGGTATAGTCGCCCATCACCTTCGCCGCCTTTTCCAGCAGCTTAAGCATCACGTTGACACCGACGCTAAAGTTCGCCGCGAAGACAATGCCAATGTCCTGCGCGGCATCGCGAATCGCCTGTTTTCCCGCATCGTCAAAACCGGTGGTGCCAATGACCATCCCTTTGCCATGCTGACGACAAAACGCCAGATGATTCAGCGTGCCTTCCGGACGGGTAAAATCGATGAACACATCGAAATCATCTTTTACTGCCTCAAGGCGACTTTGCACGGTAACGCCGGTTTTCCCGACACCCGCCAGTTCTCCGGCATCGCTGCCCAGCAGTGACGATCCCTCGCGCTCAAGCGCCGCACCAAGCGCAACGCCATCCATCTGCAGCGCTGCCTGAATTAACTGGCGGCCCATACGGCCACCCGCGCCCGCTATCGCGACACGGACCTGTGCATCATGCATAGTTATTCTCTTACGTTAAAATGATGTAAATCGTTTTCAGATTAACCAGCACGTCGTCATGCCGCTAGCCAAAAACGTCGATAATTAGAATTTAATGATAAACAGCGAGAGATATCAGTAAAAGACATGACGATCAGCGAAAACCACATGATTCTCTGACCACCAGTGCCGGAGGCAGAATAATGCGTTTCGCCGGCTCATCGTTCCCCTGAATACGACTGTAAAGTAACTCTCCCGCCTTACGACCAATCTCTTTTGCCGCGACCGACACGGTGGTCAGCGCAGGCTGAACCAACGCCGCTTCGGTAATATCATCGAACCCGACTAATGCAAAGTCGCGCCCGGGTTCACGCCCCATTTTACGTAGCGCCTGCATTACCCCCAACGCCACAATATCCTGATAACACACCGCGGCAGTAATTTGTGGATGTTGCATCAGCAGAGACTCCGCCACTTTCGCGCCATCAATCTGGCTGGCCTGAGTGGCAACGATCCACTGCGGATTCGGTGAAATGCCATATTCCAGTAGTGTGCTGGTAAATCCGCCAATGCGCTGCGCCCGGCTCCCTGAATTCGGGCTGCCGCCGATGAAGGCGATATTTTTGTGCCCCAGTTTAACTAAATGGGTCGTTGCCATTTGCGTCCCGAGAAAATTATCGGTGCCGACAAAATCAAAGTCCGGATCGCTAAGCGGGCGAACCACCATGATAGCGGGAATATTACGCCGTTTAAGCGCTTCAAAGAACGAGGCCGGTGTTTCCCGCGCCGCGCAGAGCACCATACCGCAGGCGTTATTGCGCATCAGAGAATCAACAAACTTTTGCTGGCGCTCGCCGGACTCTTCGCTGTTCGCCAGAAACAACAGCAGATCGTGCCGCTCCATTTCATGACTGAGCCCCGCCGTCATCTCGCCATAAAATGGGTTAGTAATATCATGCAACAAGAGCCCGACCTGATTGCTGCTGCGATTACGCAAATTCGCTGCGGTCTGGTTATAGACATAGCCAGAATCATCCAGCGCTTTAAGTACGCGTTCACGCGTTGCCTGTGAAATACGCCCCCGATTACGCAGTACCATCGACACGGTCGCCGTGGAGACGCCAGCGCGTTCCGCAACCTGCGCCAGGGTAATGGTTGTCATGACTTCTCCTGTTTCTCGCAAAGGTTAATCGAATAACCTCATTAATGTGCCAGTACGTGTGATTTTCATCACGCTGATGGGCTTTTTACCGCCCTGGTTTCTGATTATGGCGGGTTAATCGCGTTAACCACCCTATGAAAATAAGGTTAATCGATTAATCTTTAATTAGCCAACACGGAGAGAGAAAATGCGTACAACCTATAATAAATTCCCTGAGGTTTATGTTCAGGGCTATGACGACGAGGCCTGGCAAGGCTGGGCGTCGGTCCATTCGGTACTTCGCAGCCGGGTTTCTGAATCGCCTAAAACCGTACTGATTATCGATTGTTATCCGGGCGTGCGACTGGATGAGCTGGAGCAACACCTCTTCGCCGCGCTAAACGCCACCGTAGTGATTAATGTTGAATCCGCGCGACGGGATGAGCAGGCGCTGCATGAGTTGTTGGCGCGTAATCTGACCGATGACCGCGTCTTTGGCGTTCTCTCCTGTCACCATCTTGATGAGTTTTTTGATCCCGACAAGCTCAACCGGATGCGTCAACAGATTGAAGCCATCCCCGAAGGTCTCGTGGTGGTATATGGGCCAGGCGCGGCGCTGGCGCATCCCGGCGATGTGTTGGTGTATGCCGATCTGCCGCGCTGGGAAATTCAACAGCGTATGCGTCATGACGGTCTCGGTAACTGGGGCGCAAAAAACCAGAATGAAGATATTCTTCGTCGCTATAAACGCGCCTTTTTTATTGAATGGCGAGTCTTTGACCGGCACAAAACGCCGCTGCTCAAACGCGCTGATTATTTGCTGGATACGACGGTCGCAGGCGCGCCCGCAATGGTCAGCGGCGAAGCGCTACGCGCCGGGTTGCAACAAACCACCACGCAACCGTTTCGCGTCGCCCCCTTCTTTGACCCTGGCGTCTGGGGCGGGCAGTGGATGAAACAACAATTCGATCTCGATCCCTCAGCGCCCAACTACGCGTGGTGTTTTGATTGCGTGCCCGAGGAAAACAGCCTGTTACTGCGTTTTGGTCATGTGCGGATCGAGATCCCCTCTCAGGACCTGGTGCTGACGTATCCCCGCGCCCTGCTTGGCGAGAAAGTTCATGCTCGTTTTGGCGCGGAATTTCCGATTCGTTTTGACTTTCTCGATACCATTGGCGGTCAGAACCTGAGCTTCCAGGTTCATCCGGTTACTGAATACATCCAACAGCAATTTGGTATGCACTATACCCAGGATGAGAGTTACTACATCCTTGAAGCAGAGCCAGATGCGGTGGTCTACCTGGGCACAAAAACCGGGATCGTACCAGGCGAGATGCTGGACGATTTACGCGCGGCGGGACGAGGCGAGAAAGCCTTTGATGACGAGCGGTTTGTCAATCAATTCCCTGCCCGTAAGCACGATCATTTTCTCATCCCTGCCGGAACCGTCCATTGCTCAGGCGCCGGGACAATGGTCCTGGAGATCAGTGCCACGCCGTATATTTTCACCTTCAAACTGTGGGACTGGGGGCGTCTGGGTCTGGACGGATTGCCGCGTCCTGTCCATCTTGACCACGGTCAACAAGTCATTGACTGGCAGCGCGATACACAATGGGTTCAAGACAATCTGATCAACCGCATTGAGCCCATCGCTGAAGGGGACGGCTGGCGGGAAGAAAGAACCGGGATGCACGAACGTGAGTTTATCGAAACCCGCCGTCACTGGTTTACTGCCCCAGTGACACACCATACTCAGGGTGGTGTGAACGTTCTGAACCTGGTCGAAGGTGCGCAAGCCGTGGTCGATAGTCCGAGCGGCGCATTTGCCCCCTTCATCGTTCACTATGCAGAGACCTTTATCATCCCGGCAGCCGTTGGGGAATACCGAATTTCACCTTCAGGCGACAGCGTTGACCAGCCACTGGCGACGATCAAAGCCTGGGTAAGAGGATAATCCGATGATCCACATTATTGTTGCCAGTCACGGTCCTCTGGCGGAAGCGCTTCTTACCAGCGGACGCATGGTTTACGGCGAATTACCGCATGTTTACGCCGTGACACTAAGCGAACAGGCCGGTATCGAAGGGTTTAAAACGCGCTTTGGCGAAGTGCTGGCACAGGCGGGACAACACGCTGACGGAGTACTGGTGCTCTGCGACATGCAAAGTGGCACGCCGTGGAACGTCGCCTGCCAGCATGCTTTTTCACCACAAACGTTGCCTCCCATCGCCGTTGTGGCAGGAGTGAATCTGCCGATGCTGCTGTTAAGCGAGGAAGTGCTTCCATTCACGGATGTCCATGCCGCAGCCGATACCCTGCTGGCGTTAACTGCCCCCACGTTGACGAAGGCTGCCCCGGTTTTTTCCGTGCAGTCAGATGATTTTTAAAGGAAACCGCTATGAGTATTTCTTTTGTCCGTATCGATGACCGCGTTATTCATGGGCAGCTCGTCACACGTTGGGCCAAAGAGCTGCCCTGCGATGGCATTGTCGCCATTGACGATGCCGTCGCGGCCGATCCCCTGCTCTCCTCGGTGATGAAAGGCGCCGTGCAGGACACCAAAGTCTGGTTGTTTGATACCGCCACCGCGATTGAGAAACTGCCCAAAGTCATCGCCAGTGAGAAACGTTATTTCGTGATTGGCAAATCGCCGGTCACGCTGATGCGCATCGAAGAAGCGGGTATCAGTCTGCACAACGCCAACGGCAAAATTAACGTCGGTCCAATGAGTGCGCGCGCCGACACCACGACAATTGGCCCTAATCAATCAGTCAATGCACAGGAGATCGCCGCCTTTGACTGGCTGACGCAGCGCGGGCATCAGGTTGAATTCCGGCTGGTGCCGGATGCCAGTTGTTACAGCTGGCAGGATGCGCGCCAGAAGCTGAAATAAGGAGCGGACGATGATTATCGAAGCGATGTTGATTGGCATTCTGTGTTATCTCGGCGCCCTCAGCAGCCCCTGGCTGTTGGGACTGACGGGCGGCTGGTATTTAATCACTCGACCGCTGATTTCCGGCACGTTGGTCGGGATTATTCTCGGTGACATGAAAACCGGGATCATGATTGGCGTTGCGGTTCAGGCAGTATATATCGCGATGGTCACGCCCGGCGGCTCAATGCCTGCCGATCTCAACTTTGTGGCTTATCCGGCCATTGCATTGGGGATCCTCTCAGGCAAAGGCCCGGAGGTCGCGGTCGCCTTAGCCGCTACCATCGGGATTGCCGGGACCATCTTATTTAATGCGATGATGGTACTGAACTCTTTCTGGAACCATCGTGCCGATGCGGCACTGGATCGGGGCGATGAGCGGGGAATTTACCTGAACAGCGCCATCTGGCCTCAGGTGACAAACTTTGTCCTGCGTTTTGTGCCCACCTTTATTGCGGTTTACTTTGGCGCACAGTACATCAGCGGTTTTATGGACAGCCTGCCGAAGATGGTGTTGTCGACAATGAACGTACTGGGCGGCATTCTGCCCGCCGTCGGGATTGCAATTCTGCTCAAGCAGATCATCAAAAATTACACCATGTTGATCTACTTCCTCGTCGGTTTCGTCTGCATCGTCTTTTTAAAACTCAACATGGTCGCGCTGGTGATCGTCGGTTCACTGTTGGCGCTGATCCACTATAACTACAAGCCGGAACCGCCGCAGGCTGCAAACGCGACGTCGGTTACCCGCGATGATGAGGATGAATTCTGATGGAAGAACGTACGCTGACCCGTAAAGATCTTCGCCGCTGCTGGCGGGCCTGGATGATGCATAACTTATCGTCGATGAGTTTTGAACGTCTGGAATCTTTTGGATTTTGTCTGAGCATGTTGCCGGTGGCGAAAAAGCTCTATCCCGATGCCGCACAACGAACCGAAATGTTGCGTCGACACGCCTCGTTCTACAATACCGAACCCCAGATTGGCGCCATTGTGAATGGAATGGCGCTGGGGCTGGAAGAGAAAAAAGCGAACGGGGAGCCGATCGACGGAGAGACGATCAACACCCTTAAGGTGGGTTTAATGGGTCCCATTGCCGGGATCGGTGATTCCATGATCCCTGGGATGTTGATCCCCATCCTGCTCAGTATCGGCATGGCGCTGGCGGCAGGCGGCAATATCCTCGGTCCCTTGTTTTATACCGTTGCCTGGCTTGCGATCATCATTCCCGGCTCATGGTTCTTGTTTCTGAAAGGCTACAAAATGGGCTCCGGCTCGGTAGAAATACTGGTGAGCAGCAAGTCCACTCGTCTGCGCGAAGCCTTATCGCTGTTAGGCGTTTTCGTTATGGGGGGCGTCGCAGCCAGCTACGTGAAGCTTGGAACCGGGATGGAGTTTATTACCAAAGATGGTGTGAATATCCATGTTCAGCAGATGCTGGATGGCATTTTCCCGCAATTGCTGCCGCTGGTCGTCGTTCTCGGTACCTGGTATCTGATGGCAAAACGCGGTGTCTCACCGGTAAAAGCGATGGTTTTACTGCTGATACTGGCCGCGCTTGGCGTCGCAACAGGTCTGTTTGCAGGTTAATCGCGAAAAGACGGAACTACCGGGGCAATGCCCCGGTTTTTCATGGATGGAAGTTCTGCCACAGCCCTGCGCATTTATCCGGGCGAGAGATAAACTGAAAGCGCCCCGGGTCGGATATAAATTGCTGATAGATTGGCGCTGAAGTCAGTGAAAACTCCGTATACTGACGAGGCGTGACGGCCTGCAATCGCCCGGCAATATAGCGCGGGTTGTGCTGCCAGATGACGTGGTCACCCTGTAATAACGGATACCACGCCAGCCCTTTATGCGCCCGCACAGCCTCATATTCAAAACCATATTCCCGATCGCACCACGCGCCAAAGGTTAACGGCTCATTCGGATCGGCGGATATCGTCGCATGTCCCCAACCGGGCGGCACCAGCACTTTTTCACCGGGTCCTGCGATCACCGCAAAGCAGCGACCAGGATCGTCCCCAACATATTCCTGCATGTAGATGATCGCTTTCCCCTGCCAGATCTCATACAACTCTGGCGGAGACCACCCGCTGTGCTGACTCACACGATGCACATGTCCCTGACTACGAATCGGTTCTTCACCCAACCGACCCGCGGCATAGGTCACCACACCGAACAACAGCATGCGTTTTTTTAGCTCCTCGCGATCCTGCAGACGCGCCACGTCCATCGCGATAGCGTATACCTCTTCCGGTCCCTCACACTGCGGATCACGCAGCGAAGCACGAATCTGATCGAGTCGGCGAATTTCCGGCATAGGCCCGGTCACGTCATCCCCATAACTGAACCCAAGCGGATGACGATGCACGGTCATATCCAGACCATAAAGAGAGGCAGAGTCAACCATTCTGCACCTCCCTTACTTGAATCTGCTGATTTTCCTCAAAGACCCTGAGGGTGAACCCCTTCGCCAGCGCCGCATAATCATGTCCGGCGATAGCAGGCCAGACAGCAAGCGCGGAGAGCACCTCATTTCCGGTGTTGATTAAGCGGTGTGCGGTAAAACCTGGGATGATATGAATGGATCCGGCGAAAACGTTTTCCAGTCGCGCCTGCCCGTGCTCATTTTGCAGCAGCAAAAGTCCCTTTCCGCGCAGGCCAAAATAGACTTCGCCCTGTTCACGGCGCGCATGGAAATGCCCGCGGGTCATAAAGTATTCACCGCCGACATGTCCGGGATAAAGATGCGTCACGCCCGTATAGAGTTCGCCTTCCGCCGAAGAGGTCGCCAGCATCTCAACGTCATACACCACGTGTTCGCCCGCCAACTGTTGCCGGGCAGGCTCATCGGCAAAAACCTCAATGAGATCCTGAATGCGGGTTGATTTACGTAACAGCGGCCCTTTTGCCAACGCGCCACTCGCCCATTCCACCTGCGGTGGCTGGATAAAAGTAAGATTCATATGTGTCTCCGGCCCGAGGAGAACAACAGAATCAGATTAGCAGATTAATCGATTAACCTACCAGTTCCGTCCACAGAGTGCGGTGCGCATCACACTCCTTACGGTGCCAGTGCCAGAACTTCTGCCACCCACTGCTGGAACCCTGCAACATTAATTTCCAGAGCGACCTGCACGTTTGCTGGTCTGTTCATCCGCCCTTCAATATCCACCACGGTCGTCCCGGCGGTATAATCCCCCCGGGTTTCAACCGCGACAAAGCACGGCTTGACGGTAAACAGATCCGGACGCACCAGCCAGGCAATCGCGCAGAGATCGTGCATTCGCACGCCGGTGCGCATTGTCCCGCTGCGATAGTGGCTGAACAAGGCATGTAACATCTTTCCAGTGCGATTGAGGGTGGGCAGCGAGGCCAGATAATCCGGCGTCAACATCGCCTGGTTTGTGACATCCAGCCCACACATCACAATCTCAATGCCACTTTCGAATACGCGCGCTGCGGCTTCCGGATCGACGGCGATATTGAATTCAGCGTTAGGGGTGAAATTTCCCCGTCCGGCAGAACCGCCCATGATCACCAGACGGCGGATGTTGAAGGTGCACTCCGGATAGTGCATCAGCAGCAGCGCAATATTCGTCAGCGGACCAATCGCCACCAGCGTGATCGGCTCCGGGGCGCTGATCAGCGCGTCACGAAGGGCGATAAACGCCGGTTTCGCCAGCGGTTGTCGGTCATGCTCGACAAAATCATAGCCTTCCATGCCGGATTCGCCGTGAACATAGGCGGCATCGCGTAGCGGACGTAACAGCGGCGTGGCGGCCCCCTGGGCGAGGGGAATGTCGGCATTCCAGAAATGCAGCAGTTGCAGGGCGTTGCGGGTGGTCTTTTCCACGGAAACATTACCGGCGACCGTGGTCATCAATTGCAGATCGAGCTGAGGGGCAAACAGCGCAGCAGCAATCGCCGCAGCATCATCAATGCCCGGATCGGTGTCGAGAATAATGGGCAGACGCATGATTCCTCCATAAAAAAATACCGGGTATCAGACCCGGCATCTTCGCACAGATTAGCGTGAACTAAATCATTCTACTTCACGAACATCCACACGCAGCTCTTTTGGCACTTCGAAGACAATATTCTCTTCGCGGCCTTCCAGCGGAACCGCTTCGCCGCCGCCGAGTTCCTGCAGGCGGGCAATCACGTTTTGCACCAGAATATCCGGCGCTGACGCGCCTGCAGTCACGCCCACGCATTTCGCCTCTTTCACCCAGGCTTCCTGGATATCGGTCGCATCGTCAATCAGAAATGCCGCTTTCCCCATCCGCTGCGCTAGTTCAGCCAGACGGTTGGAGTTCGATGAGTTTTTTGAGCCCACCACCAGCACAACATCCGCCTGCTCCGCCAGCGCGCGCACCGCTTCCTGACGGTTGGTAGTGGCGTAGCAAATGTCATCTTTACGCGGTCCGACGATTTTCGGGAAGCGCTGACGCAGTGCGTCAATCACGTCTGAGGTATCGTCCACGGAGAGCGTGGTCTGGGTCATAAAGGAGAGCTTTCCTTCGTTTTTCACCTTGAGCGAAAAAACATCTTCCGGCGATTCCACCAGGTACATGCCCCCTGCCGGGTTACTGTACTGCCCCATTGTGCCTTCCACTTCAGGGTGTCCGGCGTGACCAATCAGGATCGACTCTTCGCCACGACGACTGGCGCGCGCCACTTCCATATGCACTTTGGTTACCAGCGGACAGGTCGCATCAAAGACAGTGAGGTCACGGCCTTTCGCTTCGTTGCGCACCGCCTGAGAGACGCCGTGCGCGGAGAAGATCAGGATCGCGCCGTCTGGCACTTCGCTGATCTGCTCGATGAAAATCGCCCCGCGTTCGCGCAGGCTGTCGACCACGTAGCGGTTATGTACCACTTCATGACGAACGTAAATCGGCGCGCCGTAGATGGCCAGCGCGTTTTCAACAATGCTGATAGCGCGGTCTACACCAGCGCAAAAACCGCGCGGGTTGGCCAACAGGATCTGCATGTTACGCCTCCAGTGCCGGATCGACTTCCAGCACTTCAATATCAAAATGAACGGTATGCCCGGCCAGCGGATGGTTAAAATCAACGGTGATGGAGTCACCGTTGATTTCGCGGATCACACCAGGCATCTCACTGCCGTCCATTGCGGTAAAGAGCATAATAGCCCCGATTTCAGGTTCGCCGGCGTCCATAAATTCGCGGCGCGAGAAATACTGAATCAGGTCAGGCGTCGTGATGCCAAACGCGGCATCCGGCTCCAGGGAAAAAGTGGTTTTATCGCCGTCTTTCAGTCCGAGAAGATGTTGCTCCAGTCCTTCAGACAGAGAGCCATCCCCCAGGCGAAAAAGCGCGGGCTTGCCGTTATTACGGGTTGACTCTGCGGTGGAGCCATCATCGAGTTTTAAGGTGAAGTGCACCAGCACCGCACTGTTACTCTGTACTGATTTAGACATGCAGGTTGCTCACTTGTTGTGACTCACCAGTTAGCCCGATGGCGCTTGCACTTATCGGGCCTACAAGGATCGCGCTATTTTATAGGCCGGATAAGGCGATTACGCCACCATCCGGCACTGTATTACGCCTGCTTTTTCGGCAGGAATCCTTCCAGGACAATCATTGCGGCGCCGATACAGATCGCACTATCGGCGAGGTTAAACGTAGCAAAATGCCAGTCCCCAACGTAGAAATCGATCATATCGACCACGAAACCATGCCACAGGCGATCGAACAGGTTCCCCAGCGCGCCGCCAATGATTAGCGCATACGCGATGTTATTCAGCTTTTGCGTCGCGCTGGAGCGATACATCATCACCGCCAGAATGACACAGATACCGATCGCGATACCGGCAAAGAACCAGCGCTGCCAGCCGCCGCTATCGGCGAGGAAGCTAAATGCCGCACCATAGTTACGCGCATAATGCAGATTAAGCGACGGGAACAGCGGCACCGTATCCCCCAGAGCAAAATTCTGGAGGATCAGGTACTTGCTGCCCAAATCGATAATCAGCACGACTACCACCAGCCACAGCCAGCGTAGCCCTGTTGAACAAAGAGGCTTACTCATCAGGCAAACTTACGTTTTTCGCCATCACCGGCGATGTTGCTGACACAGCGTCCGCAAATTTCTGCGTGTTCCGCTACCTTGCCGACATCCGTCGTGTAATGCCAGCAACGCGGGCACTTATCACCTTCGGCTTTACTCAGGGCGATTTTCAGCCCTTTGAGCAGTTCGCTCTGCTGCGCATCTGCAGGAGCCCCGGCATAGTCAGCGACTTTCGCCCCGGAGGTCAACAGGACAAATCGTAATTCATCGCCCAGTGCGGTCAGCTTCGCAGCCAGTTCAGGTTCGGCGTACAGGGTGACTGCCGCTTCCAGAGAACCGCCCACTTTCTTATCCGCACGCGCCTGTTCGATCACTTTGTTCACTTCGCCACGCACTTTCAGCAGCTCGTCCCAGAAGCTATCGTTCATCGCTTCGCTGTCCGCCAGACCAAACAAGCCTTCGTACCACTCACCGGTGAAGACATACTGCTCACGAGAACCCGGCAGGTAGCCCCAGATTTCATCTGCGGTGAAGGACATGATCGGCGCCATCCAGCGTACCAGCGCTTCCGCGATATGGTACAGCGCGGTCTGACAGCTGCGACGCGCCCGGCTTTCCGCTTTCGCGGTGTACTGACGGTCTTTGATGATGTCGAGATAGAACGACCCCATTTCGACGGAGCAGAAACGCATCAGGCGCTGTACCACTTCGTGGAAATCGTAGGCTTCGTACGCTTTCAGAATATCTTCCTGCGCCGCTTTCGCGCAGCCCACCGCCCATCTGTCCAGTACCACCATCTCTTCCGGTTTCACCATGTCTTTAGCCGGATCAAACCCGTTCAGGTTCGCCAGCAGGAAGCGCGCGGTGTTACGGATACGGCGATAGCTGTCGGCAGCACGTTTGAGGATCTCATCCGATACCGCCATTTCACCAGTGTAGTCGGTTGATGCCACCCACAGACGCAGAATGTCAGCACCCAGTTTGTTCATCACATCCTGCGGCGAAACGGTGTTACCGATAGACTTGGACATCTTGCGGCCCTGACCATCGACGGTAAAACCGTGCGTCAGTACCTGGCGATACGGCGCTTTGCCTTTCATCGCCGTGGAGATCATCAGAGACGACATGAACCAGCCACGATGCTGGTCGGAGCCTTCCAGATACATATCCGCAGCATGACCGGCGAACTCCGGGCGGACATCCACGACGGAGGAGTGCGTTGAACCAGAGTCAAACCAGACGTCCAGGGTATCCGGCACTTTCACGTACTGATCGGCTTCGTCACCCAGAATGTCTTTCGGGTCGAGATCCCACCAGGCCTGAATACCGTCAACTTCAACGCGTTTTGCCACTTCTTCCATCAGTTCGATGGCGCGCGGGTGCAGCTCTTCAGTGTCCTTGTGAACGAACAGAGACATCGGCACGCCCCAGGTACGCTGACGAGAAATACACCAGTCAGGACGGTTCGCTACCATCGATTCGATACGCGCCTGACCCCAGTCCGGGATCCACTGCACGCCTTTGATCTCTTTCAGAGACTGCTCGCGCAGACCTTTCTGATCCATGCTGATGAACCACTGCGGGGTTGCACGGAAGATGATAGGTGATTTGTGACGCCAGCAGCACGGATAGCTGTGCTGCATTTTCTCAACGTGCAGCAGCGCGCCTTTTTCGGTCAGCAGCGCAACCACAATATCGTTCGCTTTAAAGACGTTCACACCGTCCAGCGTCGGATAAGTACCCGGCAGATAAGCGCCGTCCGGACCTACCGGGTTAGCAACTTCCAGACCGTATTTCTGGCCGATGACATAGTCATCCGGACCATGGCCTGGCGCGGTATGTACCGCGCCAGTACCGGCATCCAGCGTCACGTGATCGCCGAGGATCGCCGGAACGTCGAAACCCATAAACGGATGGGTAAAGCGCAGCAGTTCAAGCTCCGCCCCTTTTACGGTGGCGAGAACGGTATAATCTGTCGCGCCAATGCGCTGCATCACGCTTTCAACCAGATCTTTTGCCAGGATCACCGCCTGACCGTCGATTTGTACCAGCGCGTAGTCAAAGTCCGGCGCCACGGAAATCGCGCGGTTTGCCGGCAGCGTCCACGGTGTGGTGGTCCAGATGACCAACGAGATTGGCCCGTTGACATTCGCCACGCCAAATTTTGCCTTCACCGCGTCCTGATCCGCAGCAACAAAGGCCACGTCGATCGACGGAGAGGTTTTGTCGTAGTATTCCACTTCCGCTTCTGCCAGCGCAGAACGGCAGTCTACGCACCAGTGCACCGGTTTCGCGCCTTTATGCAGATGACCATTACCGATGATTTTGCCCAGCGCGCGGATGATGTTGGCTTCCGTTTTGAAGTCCATCGTCAGATACGGATGCGACCAGTCGCCGAGCACGCCCAGACGGATAAAGTCTTTACGTTGCCCATCAACCTGAGTTGCAGCGTACTCACGGCACTTCGCACGGAACTCCGCCGCGGTGAATTTTTCGCCCGGCTTGCCGAATTCCTGCTCCACTTTCAATTCGATCGGCAGACCGTGACAGTCCCAACCCGGAACGTAAGGCGAGTCATATCCCGCGAGTCCTTTGGACTTCACGATAATGTCTTTCAGAATCTTGTTAACCGAGTGACCAATATGAATGCTGCCATTCGCATAAGGAGGGCCATCATGCAGAATGAAGGTTTTTTTGCCTTTTTTGGCCGCACGAATGATGCCGTACAGGTCATCATCAGTCCAACGCGCCAGCATTCCCGGTTCACGCTTGGCGAGATCGCCGCGCATCGGGAACCCTGTTTCCGGCAAATTCAGGGTTGATTTATAGTCACTCATCAGATTCTCGGTTCCGTATTGATTACCCAGGCCTTTAAGCCGGTTTTGATAGCCCAAAAAAATCACGGGCAGTTAATTCATCTCGCGCAATCTGCGCTTTGAGTTCATCCAGCGAAGCAAATCGCTGTTCATTGCGTATTTTTTTACGCAGCACTACATCTATATGGCGACCATAGAGGTCCATTGCAACATCCAGCAGATGCACTTCCAGTTGCTGGCGCACGCCCGAAACCGTCGGACGGGTCCCGATGTTCGCCACGCCGGGCAATGGCTTCTCGCCAAGCCCCATCACTTCTACCGCATAGACCCCTTTTACCGGGGAAACCTGACGACGCAGCGGTAAGTTTGCCGTCGGGAAACCAATGGTGCGCCCGAGTTCATCACCGTGTACAACACGGCCTGAAATGGTAAATGGATGGCCCAGCAGGCTTTCGGCGAGGGCCAGGTTGTCCTGTGCCAGCGCCTGACGCACGGCGGTACTGCTGATACGCACGCCGCCTTCGCAGAAGGTTTGGGTGCTGGTAATATCGAAACCATATTCCACACCCGCCTTCTGTAATAACAAGAAATCGCCTTCGCGACCAGCGCCAAAGCGGAAATCATCCCCCACCGCGAGAAATTGCACCCCAAGACGATTCACCAGCAGTTCGCTGATAAAGGTCTGTGCCGTCAGGGCGGCGAAACGGCGGTCAAAGCGCACGCACAGCACGTAATCGACGCCGCATTGCGCGAGATAACGCAATTTTTCACGCAGGCGGGTCAGCCGCGCAGGGGCTTTGTCTGTCGCAAACAGTTCGAGCGGCTGCGGCTCAAAAATCATCACCATCACCGGTAAGCCACGCCTGCGCCCTTCTTCCTGCAAACCTTGCAGCAGCGCACGATGACCACGATGCACGCCGTCGAAATTACCAATAGTCAGCACACACCCGTGTGGGGCCTGACTGAGATTATGTATGCCGCGTATCAGCTTCATGTCTGGCTCAAAACAGTGAAAATCGCCAAAGTATACCTTGTACGGCGGTCAAGGTTAACCGGCGATTGATGTGGCGAAACAGAAAGCAGATGGATTTCATTACCCTGAGGCAAATACCGACCACAAACTGACAAAGCAATTCAATTTTTATCGCTGAAAAGCTGTATTCACAGACCGCAAGCTGGTAGAATCCTGCGCCATCACTACGTAACGAGTGCCGCTAGATTAACGGCGCTTATTTGCACAAATCCATTGACAAAAGAAGGCTAAAAGGGCATATTCCTCGGCCTTTGAATTGTCCATATAGAACACATTTGGGAGTTGGACCTTGGCTAATATCAAATCAGCTAAGAAGCGCGCCGTTCAGTCTGAAAAGGCTCGTAAGCACAACGCAAGCCGTCGCTCTATGATGCGTACTTTCATCAAGAAAGTATACGCAGCTATCGAAGCTGGCGACAAAGCTACTGCACTGAAAGCATTTAACGAAATGCAACCAATCGTGGACCGTCAGGCTGCTAAAGGTCTGATCCACAAAAACAAAGCTGCACGTCATAAAGCTAACCTGACTGCACAGATCAACAAACTGGCTTAATCGCCTGTTGATTGTTGCTTTGTGAAAAAACCCGCGCAAGCGGGTTTTTTTATGTCTGGACTATTTGTTCTGGGGCGTAAATAACGCCGAATAGTTCGTATTACAAATACGCTGTACTGCCGGATGCTGAATCATCCTCTCGGCAAAGATGGCATGGTATTCCTCCATCACATTCTCCACGCGACCAATTTCGACCACCGAATCGTCTGCGTAAAAGTCATGCGCATAGAGCGTCGGGGCCACGAAAATCGCGTTGTGCGTTGCGCCAAAGGCTTTCATCAATGCGGCGTCATCGAACTCTCCCAGAATCTCGACCTTCAGCCCCTGGGAATTAATCCAGTTCAGCAACTTGCGTCCTAACATCGAACGCCGGCCGGGGATCAGCAAACGTCGCTCTTCCAGACAGGCCGGGAAGGATTTTTCCGGTAACGGCTGGGTACACCAGAAGCTCACGCTACACTCGCCAATCTTCACCGAAAACAGCCCTTCCTGTTGCGTCGAGTCAATCGGGCAATCCGAGATAATCATATCCAGCTTATGCTGGCTGAGCTGTTCCAGCAGCATTTCGTGGGTTGATTCAAAACAGCGCAGGTGGATCTGTTCCCCTTCAACGACGGCGGCATCCAGTACGTTGCTGACCAGTCGCTTCGACAGCGCATCCGCCACCCCCACATCAAATAACAGATTGGACTCTTTGCGGTAGTTCACGATATCCAGCATCTCCTGGCTGAGAGTAAACATTTTATCCGCATAGCGAAAAACCAGCTCGCCGAGCTCGCTGGGCTCCAGACCGCGCCCCTTACGCTTGAAGAGTTTGCCCTGCAGGCGTTCCTCAAGCGCTTTAATCTGTCCGGTGATAGTTTGCGGCGTTAAATAAAGCGCTTCCGCCGCACCGACCACGGACCCCTCCTTATAGACGTGCCAAAAGTAATAGAGATGGTTGTAATTAATGTGGGACATACACTCTCTCTGATAAATATCACAAAGGGGGAGCCGAACGAGGCTCCCCTGCTAACTCGCCCAATCAGACTGACGGGCGTAAACGTGCGCGCAGCAAGCTGTAGCCAATCACCGCTGACAGCAAGGAGCCAATCAGGATCCCCAGCTTCGCCCAGTTAATCAGCTCCGGATCCACGCTGCCAAAGGCCAGGCTGGCGATAAAGATCGACATCGTAAAACCAATGCCGCACAGGATGCCGACCGCCATGATTTGCGGGAATGAGGTTCCTTCCGGCAGTTGCGCCAGCTTCAGACGCAGCGCCAACCAACAGAACAGGCTGATCCCCAGCGGCTTACCTACCAGCAGGCCCGCAATAATGCCGAGCGGCAGAATGGACGTCAGTCCGTCCATCGTCACGCCCTGCAATGAAACGCCCGCATTGGCAAAAGCAAACAGCGGCAGGATCAGATACGCCACCCACGGATGCAGAACATGTTCCAGACGCTTTGCCGGGGAACGCCCGTGTTTCTCTTTCAATGGAATGAAAAAGCCGACGATCACCCCTGCCAGCGTCGCATGGACGCCGGATTTCAGCACCGCGGTCCACAGTATTGCGCCAATGAGGATGTACACCCCCGTGCGCCGGACGCCGCACAGATTCAGAATCGCCAGCAATGCTATGGCAAACGCCGCAACGCCCAGCGAAACCATCGACAGATCGTTGGTATAAAACAGAGCAATAATGACTATCGCGCCGAGATCGTCGATGATCGCCAGCGCCATCAGGAAAATTTTCAGCGCCAACGGCACCCGACTGCCGAGCAGCGCCAGAACGCCCAGCGCAAACGCAATATCCGTGGCGGCCGGGATCGCCCAGCCTTCGCGAGTGATCGGATCGGCATAGTTGAAGGCCAGGTACAGCAGCGCCGGGACAATCATTCCGCCGATGGCAGCAATCACCGGGAAAGCCGCCTGACGCAGACTCGCCAGTGAGCCCTGCATCAGCTCACGCTTAACCTCAAGGCCAATCAACAGGAAAAACACCGCCATCAGGGCGTCATTGATCCATAACAGCATGTTTTTATTGATCTCGAGCGCACCAACGCGCAGTTGGACAGGCGTCTCGAGAAAGGCGTGGTACCATCCACTGGTTACACCCATGTTGGCCATCAGCATGGCCAGTGCGGCGGCGATGATAAGAATGATGCCCCCAGAGGCATCACTGCTGAAGAAACGATGCAGATGTTTCACTTTTTATTCTCTCTATAAGGTGAATACTTCGTAATTACTATCATACTCCTCACAACTCATCGTTAAAATTAGATTATATATGGTTAAACGATCGATTTTTTCGAGTGAATTGTGTCATGAAGTATGACGGAATCAGCGATCGTACTGTTCGTTGCACAGACGATTGAAGGTGTAGCGGAGGTAGTCCAGCGTGGCGGTGACATTGGCTGGGGACATACGATTAAGCTGCGGTAGAAACGGATGATTATTGATGTATTGAATGAACGCCGTTGCGCCAGCAAGCGTGGCATAGCGCAACATGCTCGTTTTTTTAGTACCGGTGAGATTACATATCGCCAGTGCATAATCCCGGGTAGAAAAGGTGCGCCAGACATTGTTACGAATACCGCCACTCTGAAACATTCGGTACGGAATGTCGTTTTGCCGCGCTGAACACCCTCTTTCTCTCACAAAGGAAATATGGCAACGGCCTTGCTGAACATGCTGCAAATTCGCCATCAGGCATCCACCAAAGATAAAACATTCCTGTTCTATGTAATGTTGAACGTTGAGGGAACGTTCATCCGTCAACGCTTTCACTAACTCAAAATGTCGGTAAGCAGGCAGAACCGGTTTGACCAACATCCCTGGATCGTTTTTATGCAGCGACGCGGGGCCATAGTCCACATCGAATAAGATATTGCGGCGCATGATGATCAGCTCTTTACGCTGGACGAGATGCGTTAATGTGCCGGGTGCTAGGCGCTCTTCATAATAAGATGTGTACCGGTATTCGTCTTCTACAGGCAGCGTTGAATAATTCGTGGTGACGGCAATCACCCTGCCACTGTTCTCCTCTGCCGTGACCAGAACATACAAACAGCCGTCGCCGCCGTTAAACTTTACCCGAAAAGCACGGGTACTCATGATTAAATCCAATTTTTGGAAAATATACGCACGTTCCACCTGATTCGACTGGCGGGATAATTTTTGTAATAGCCGGTTCAGGCCCGTGCTATCGAGCGTTAACGAGGTACGAATATCTGCCAGCGAGTGTCCTTCTTGAATAAGCCTGGCGAGCGCTTCCTGGCGAGGATCGGTTTTATCCCCAACGGGAGAAATAAAAGTTTTATGGCACTGGAGACAATAGAGCCGCGGCGCTCCCTGTGCGGAAAAGCCATATTTCTTTAATGTGGCCCCTCCACAGCCCGGGCAAACTTTAATCAGACCTGACCATAGCTGATTAGCCGATTGGCGAAAAAGGTTCAGTGAACGTTCAGAAATCAGAGGGAACAAAAATCCACACGCACGACACAGGACATATTTCCCCTGCACCGAATAGTCAGGGCTATTCAACACGCCGAGGTTTTTACAGCCTGACGTTTTGCATGCATCGACATTAATACGTGAAAACATATTCACTCCCTGCGAATATCGCCTTCAAGCGAATAACGATTTTATCTCTGAAGGTGAAATACCGTTTTCATAGAGCGCTTTCATTGATTTCATTGCGGGTGCGGTGTGGGCAAAAAAGGCCTGGTAGCCCGCGCACAGGTAGTTTTGTGCAAAAGAACCGAAGTCGGTCGGCAAAAAGCGGTGCTTAGGACAGCCGCCGTGACAGGCAAACTGCCACGGACAGGAATGGCACTCCTGCGCCATGGTTCGACGCTTCTCATCGCCAAACCGCATATTTTGCTCACTGTTATTCATCGCACGCAGTGTCGTGTTCTTAATATTTCCCAACGCGTACTGCGGATAAACAAAGTGATCGCAGTTATAGACATCACCGTTCATTTCCATTGCAAAAGCACTGCCACACGTTGGAGAAAATACGCATACCTGCGGCGGCAACCCACACCAGGCCGCCAGCGTCTGCTCAAATAACTGTATACCGATATCGCCAATATCCTGACGGAGCCAGATATCAAAAATGGCATTAAGAAACTGGCCAAATGCCAGGGATTCAACAGACCATGGCATCACTTCGGCTTGCTTATCCGCAGGCGTCGCCAGCATCGAATTATTACTGGCAGACCTTCGTTCGACCAGTGGAATAAACTGCATATAGCGACTCCCGATACTTTTCAGAAACTGATAGACCAGGAGTGGATGGTGCATATTCGTGCCGTTCACCACCGTGAGCGTATTAAATTCAACATCATGGCGCACCAGACATTGAAGCGCCCGGACAACGTTAGCATGCGTCGATTTGCCGGCACGCGTCACCCGCCATTCATCATGCAATGCAGCATCACCATCAATAGAGATGCCGACCAGAAAATCCTGTTGCCTGAAAAAACGCGCCCATGCATCGTCGATCAAAATGCCGTTCGTCTGAAAGGTATTAATGATTGTTTTTCCGGCCGCATAACGCTGCTGGAGTTCAACGGCCCGCCGATAAAACGCAATCCCCATCAGCGTAGGCTCTCCTCCCTGCCACGCAAAAATAACGTCATCCACATCCTGTGCGGCGATATGCTGTTTGACGAATAATTCAAGCATCTCATCTGACATTCTGTAATGACTTTTTCTATCGGGATAGAGCTTCTCTTTCTCCAGATAAAAACAGTATTTACAGTCCAGATTGCAGACCGATCCTGTTGGTTTCACCATGACCTGACAGCTTTTTCTTTGCATCACCCTTCAGCCCTATTAATAAAAGGACCTGATTCAGCACGATGTACTGAATCAGGCGGGCAGCGCCCTAAGTGGCATACTTACTGTTCTTATTATTCGTCCATTAACTCCAGGTAACCGGTGTCGGTTTATCACCGCGAGCCTTCATTAAAGAATCATTATCAATGTTCTGTTTATATTTCAGGAATTCGCCATACATTCTTTTTTCGATTTCAGGCTGTTTACCCAACTGATTAAGCGTCTCGGAACGATCCTTTTTCAGGTTATAGAGATACTTGGGTTTATTTTCACGATCGATGATCATTTTCCAGTCGCCATCCCGAATCGCCCATTCATCGGTCGGATCATCCTGTAAAGGCATATCAATACCAAAGATCATCGGTTTTTCGCGTTTTAAGGTTTTATGCGCCAGTACGGGAGCCAGGGATTGCCCGTCATAAGTACGATCGGTTGGCAGTTTAAAATTCATCATGCTTGCCAGCGTCGGCAGCCAGTCAAGACCGTAAGCCGGTGTATCCGTGACCATTCCCTGTGGAAGATGATTGCCATACTTAATGATTGCCGGAACACGAATCCCACCTTCCCACAGGTTATCTTTACGGCCACGTAACCCATCCGTCTCACCCGCGAGATTCAGTTCATATATTTTACGCGCCTCACGCGTCACCGGGCCGTTATCGCTGGTAAAAATCACAATGGTGTTCTCTTCTTCACCCATTGCTTTTATCTTATCCAGCACTTTACCGACCTGGGCATCCAGGTAACTGATGTTCGCGTAATATTCTCCCGTGCCGCGCCAGGGTTTATCCGCCCAGTCACCGTAGAACTGCTCCGGATGCTGTTTCTGATAAGCGCTCATATACTGCGAATACATATCGAGGTATTTTTTCGGAGAAGCCAACGGGCTGTGGACCTCCGTAAAGGCGACATACAAGAAAAACGGATTATCATCTTTTTTGTTATCCAGCCAGTTAACCGCTTCTGAACTGACCAGTTCACCGCTGTAAGTTTCCGCTCGACCAATGGGTTTGCCATTACGCAAAAATCCGGTCGGATACACCATGCCGTTACGCGGTCGTTCTTTTGCATTATCTAACGTGGAATCTGTCACGAACCCCGCCGCATTCACCAGACTGTAGTCAAAGCCCATATCTTTTGCCTGCGGCTGATCGGTACGCTCACCTCCCGCATTGAGGTGTAATTTCCCCATCATCGCCGTGTCATAACCCTGCTGCTTTAACAGGTTGGCAATCGTCAGTTCGTTACGGCCCAGTGCGACATTTTTTCCTTCCGGGATCCAGGAGCGGATCCCGGTGCGAAATGGCATTCGTCCGGTTAATAACCCGGCCCGAGAAGGAGAACACAACGGAGCGGGCGCATAGTAGTCGGTGAATTTCACCCCGTCCTGCGCCAGTTTGTCGATATTAGGAGTTTTTACGATTTGATGTCCATAAGTGGCCAAATCACCATAGCCCAGATCATCAGCCATAATAATGACCAGATTAGGCCGTTTATCCAACGCCGCCTGCACGGTTTGCAATGTGCTTCCGGCACATAACGCCAGACCAATCATACTGGCAACGATTGTTCTTTTCATTTCAACTCCTTTGCCTTTTATTAAAATTCATATCCGACCATATAAATCATCTGGTCACCGAAACCGTCGTAACCTAATTTATTTTCGAAATAACGCCAGGTGACCGTCGCCTTCCAGCAGGGATAGAATTTCCATGCCAGCGTCAGACCGCCATTAATGCCATAGTCACCATATTGCTGTTCCGCGTAAGCGTTATTGCGATCGAATTCAATTTCATTCCAGTTTGAGAGAACGAATTTCTCCTCAAGAAGCGTAAAATTATAGGCCGCAGTCCATCCCAGCACATAACCGTTCCAGCCACTGGTTTGCCCGTATTTCTGCGAAACATAATCGCCAGATTGATTATGTAATCCAATATACGGTTTAAAGAACCCCCAATTACCTGTCCAGCCGAGATAGCCCAGGCCATAAAACATATCAAGGTCATCGCCCCAGGTGTTTTCCCACTGACCATAAAGTTTGCCGAAGAAGGTATAGTTGGAATCAAACAGGCGGACATGGGTCATGGCTGATACCGTATGGTTACGCCCGGCAACAGAGTGATTTAAAACATTGCTTTCATAAAATGAATAAAACTCAGCCTCTTTAAAATTGATACCGAAATCTGCTGTCGCTTTCCAGACTTCGCCACGATGAACATTGACAAACCCGCTATTCCAGTCAGCATAACCCGCATTAATTGAACCGAACGCATTTTTATATTCCAGCGCCTGCGCGGAGTGGCTAAAAAGAGAAGGCGCAGCCAGCACCAGACTGGTTAATAATACGTTTTTTATCCGAGGCATTTAATCTATTCCTCATAGCTATATTTTATTCCGCAGTAAAACCCCTTTACCACGGCGACAAATACTAACTGAACAGAATCGAAGAAGAGTGATGTAAATCTCACATCAGAAGATGTTAAAGCCTGCCAAAAACAAGGTGTCAAAAAATGTTGTTTTAGAGATGCTAAGTCCATCACTTTTAATAAAGACTCATCTATTATTTTATTCTGGTGCCGTATACCTGTTTATTCAGCTTGTTATAAAAATCACATTCATTTTTATAAACAAACAGTGGGGTCCAGATAATAAAAAACCGGTATCCCCTCACAGGGAATACCGGTTTTTACTCAATGAGAACGTCGTTAGCCAGTGATTAGCGGGTCAAATCGTCAAAGAACTTTTTCACACCGTCAAAGAAACTCTTGGAGCGCGGGCTGTTATTTTCGCCGGTTGGGCCGCCAAAGCTTTCCTGCAGGTCTTTCAGCAGTTGTTTCTGCTTCTCGTTCAGACCGACCGGTGTTTCGACCACGACGCGGCACAACAAATCGCCCTGCGCGCCACCACGGACTGACTTCACGCCTTTGCCACGCATGCGGAACAGTTTTCCGGTCTGCGTTTCGCTGGGCACTTTCAGCTTCACGCGGCCATCCAGCGTCGGAACTTCAATCTCACCGCCAAGTGCAGCCATCGCAAAGTTAATCGGCACTTCACAGTACAGGTTGTTACCTTCACGTTCGAAGATCGGGTGCTGTTTCACCTGAACCTGAACGTACAGGTCCCCTGCCGGTGCGCCGTGCTCGCCAGCTTCACCTTCGCCTGAAAGACGAATGCGGTCGCCGGTATCCACGCCTGCCGGGATTTTAACCGACAGCGTTTTGCTCTTCTCGACGCGACCATGGCCGTGGCACTTGTTGCACGGATCTTTGATCAGCGTACCGCGTCCCTGACAGTGCGGACAGGTTTGCTGAACCGCGAAGAACCCCTGGCGCATCTGCACCTGACCGGAACCATGACAGGTCGGACAGGTCTGCGGCTGAGTCCCCGCTTTCGCGCCACTGCCGTGGCAAACATCACACTCTTCCAGCGTCGGAATGCGGATCTCTTTGGTCACGCCACGTACGGCTTCTTCCAGGGTGAGATCCATGTTGTAACGTAAATCGGCCCCACGCGCAGCACGTTGACGACCCCGACCACCGCCAAAGATATCGCCAAAAACGTCACCAAAGATATCGCTGAAGTCAGCGCCGCCGCCAAAACCGCCGCCGCCACCCATACCGCCTTGCTCAAACGCAGCATGTCCGTACTGGTCGTAAGCGGCGCGTTTTTGCGAGTCGGTCAGGACTTCATACGCTTCTTTGATCTCTTTAAACTTGGCTTCGGCCTCTTTATCACCCTGATTACGGTCCGGGTGAAATTTCATGGCCAGGCGCTTGTAGGCCTTTTTGATTTCACGCTCTTCCGCTGATTTGGAAACGCCTAAAATCTCGTAATAGTCTTGCTTAGCCATCTCTTTTTATCTGCCCTTAACATGCGTGCACGGGCGGAGAGGAAACCTCTTCGCCCGTGCCAGTAATTACCCGTTCAAAGGGCGATTATTTTTTGTCTTTCACTTCTTCAAACTCAGCGTCGACAACATCATCATCTTTCGCGTTGTTTGTGGAAGCGTCAGCGGAACCTGCCTGCTGCTGTGCGTGCTGCTGTTGAGCGATTTCCATCAGTTTCTGGGAAACCTGCGCCAGCTCCTGCATCTTCGCTTCGATAGCCGCTTTGTCTTCACCTTTCAGCGCCGTTTCCAGTGCGCTCAGTGCAGACTCGATAGCGGTTTTGTCGTCAGCTGGCAGTTGTTCGCCGGCTTCCTCAACCTGCTTGCGAGTGCTGTGCAACAGATGGTCACCCTGGTTGCGGGTCTGAACCAGCTCTTCGAACTTACGGTCAGACTCGGCGTTCGCTTCCGCTTCACGAACCATTTTCTGAATTTCTTCTTCATTCAGGCCAGAAGACGCCTTGATGGTGATCTTCTGCTCTTTACCGCTGTTTTTGTCTTTCGCGGAAACGTGCAGGATACCGTCAGCATCGATATCAAAGGTCACTTCGATCTGCGGCATGCCGCGCGGTGCCGGGTTGATCCCATCCAGGTTGAACTGACCCAGAGATTTGTTATCAGACGCACGTTTACGTTCACCCTGCAGCACATGGATGGTTACCGCAGACTGGTTGTCTTCCGCAGTAGAGAACACCTGGCTGTGCTTGGTCGGGATAGTGGTGTTTTTGGAGATCAGCGCCGTCATCACACCACCCATGGTTTCGATACCCAGAGACAGCGGGGTAACGTCCAGCAGCAGTACGTCTTTCACATCACCGGTCAATACACCACCCTGAACGGCAGCACCGATCGCCACGGCTTCGTCCGGGTTCACGTCTTTACGCGGTTCTTTACCAAAGAACTCAGCTACTTTCTTCTGCACCATTGGCATACGCGTCTGACCACCCACGAGGATAACGTCGTTGATATCAGATACGGACAGGCCAGCGTCCTGCAGAGCGACTTTCAGCGGCTCGATGGAACGGTTCACCAGATCTTCGACCAGGCTTTCCAGTTTCGCGCGAGTCACTTTGATATTCATGTGTTTCGGACCGGTGGCATCTGCAGTGATGTACGGCAGGTTCACGTCGGTCTGCTGCGCAGAAGAAAGCTCGATTTTCGCTTTTTCTGCCGCTTCTTTCAGGCGCTGCATGGCCAGCGGATCGTTACGCAGGTCAATGCCCTGATCTTTCTTAAATTCTTCAACCAGATAGTTGATCATACGGCTGTCGAAGTCTTCACCACCCAGGTGGGTATCACCGTTGGTTGCCAGAACTTCGAAGGTTTTTTCGCCATCAACTTCGTCGATTTCGATAATAGAGATATCGAAAGTACCACCACCGAGGTCGTAAACCGCGATAGTACGGTTACCGACTTCTTTATCCAGACCGTATGCCAGCGCAGCGGCAGTCGGTTCGTTGATGATACGTTTCACTTCCAGACCTGCGATACGACCGGCGTCTTTGGTTGCCTGACGCTGAGCATCGTTAAAGTAAGCAGGTACAGTGATAACCGCTTCCGTTACCGGTTCACCCAGGTAATCTTCAGCCGTTTTCTTCATTTTCTTCAGCACTTCAGCCGAGATCTGCGGCGGTGCCATTTTCTGACCTTTCACATCCAGCCATGCGTCACCGTTGTCGGCGCCAATGATTTTGTACGGCATGATGGAAACATCACGTTGAACTTCTTCGTCCTGGAAGCGGCGGCCAATCAGGCGTTTAATCGCAAACAGGGTGTTTTGCGGGTTTGTCACTGCCTGACGTTTAGCCGGCTGACCAACCAGAGTTTCACCATCCTGGGTATAAGCAATGATAGAAGGCGTGGTGCGATCGCCCTCGGCGTTCTCCAGCACACGTGCAGTAGTGCCGTCCATAATCGCTACACAAGAGTTGGTAGTACCCAGGTCGATACCAATAATTTTACCCATCTAAACGTCTCCACTAAAAATTCGGTCAACATGTGGTTGTGAGTCTGTAATAAGGGCGAAACGTGCGGTTTCAACTACCCTGATTCGTTTTTTTTCAGACTCACCACTGCGGTTGACTACTAAGTGGGGTCGTAACCCACTTCATCAAGGGGGGAATGAAAAAAATTTTTGCTTTTGTTGAAATAAATCGCCTGGATGATGTGTGATGGCGATCACGGCAAAAATTCACTCTTTTCCCCCGATGAGATCATAGACAGCCCCTTATCTCCTGATTATTATGCCGCGCCCCGAACGGCGTCATGTTTTAGCGGGGATAACTATTTCACCATTCAATTAATGATGATCTTGAGGATTTATGGGCAACACTAAGTTGGCTAACCCGGCACCGCTGGGCCTGATGGGCTTCGGCATGACCACCATTCTGCTTAACCTGCATAACGCGGGTTTCTTCGCTCTTGACGGTATTATTCTCGCGATGGGAATTTTCTACGGCGGTATCGCGCAAATTTTTGCCGGCCTGCTGGAATACAAAAAAGGGAATACCTTCGGTTTGACCGCTTTCACCTCTTACGGCTCGTTCTGGCTGACGCTGGTCGCGATCCTGCTGATGCCGAAAATGGGTCTGACAGAAGCGCCAAATGCCCAGTTCCTTGGCGCCTACCTGGGCCTGTGGGGCGTATTCACACTGTTTATGTTCTTCGGTACGCTGACGGGCGCACGCATGCTGCAGTTCGTGTTCCTGAGCCTGACGGTTCTGTTCGCTCTGTTGGCTGTGGGTAACATCGCGGGTAACGAAGCCGTGATCCACTTTGCCGGCTGGGTTGGCTTAGTGTGTGGCGCCAGCGCCATTTACCTGGCGATGGGCGAAGTGCTGAACGAACAGTTTGGCCGTACCATTCTGCCGATTGGTGAAAAACACTGATTCATCAGTATCCCCCCGCTAAGGGGGGATCATTATTACGGCTGTTGTAGCTCAGCCTGCATTTCCGTATCGCGATAATACATGTCCTGTCGCAACCAAATTCCCAGTCCCAATCCCACCAGCGACAACGCCAGCACATACCAGCCTGGAGCCATCGGCGAGACGCTCATCAGCAATGTGACGACAATCGGCGTCAGCCCACCGAAAATGGCATAAGAAACATTGTAGGAAAATGAAATGCCGGTAAAGCGGACTTCCGCAGGAAACGCGCGCACCATCACGTATGGCACTGCGCCCACCACACCCACACATAGACCCACCAGCCCATAAAGCAGGAACAGATATTGCGGATGTGTGCCCGCCAGGTGGTAGAACAACCCGCTCGAACAAGCCAATAACAGGCTGCCAACAATAAAGGTTTTGCTGGCGCCAACGCGGTCGACAATAAAGCCCGCCAACAGGCAACCCATGCAAAGCATAATGGTCGCCACGCTGTTTGCCTGCAACGTCAGGGCTGGGGCTAGTCCGTACTGCTTTTGCAGCCAGACTGGCGACATTAAAATCACCACCACGATCCCTGCGGAGAGCAGCCAGGTCAGAAGCATGGAGATCACCACTGCCTTCTGATGTTTCACGACGACCGACTTCACCGGCAGTTCCTGCGCCAGCGTCTTACGCTGCTGCATCTCCAGAAAGATCGGCGTTTCCTGTAACCAACGGCGTAAATACATCGCCACCAGCCCAAAAATCCCACCCAACAAGAACGGAATTCGCCAGCCATAGTCATGCACGGCCTGTTGCGTTAAAAGGGTATTCACCTGAGTGGCTACTACGGAACCCAGCAGGATCCCCACCGTCAGACCCGCCGTTAGCGTTCCGCAGGCAATGCCGATACGACGTTCGGGAACGTGCTCGGCCACAAACACCCATGCACCCGGAACTTCACCGCCAATCGCCGCCCCCTGCAAAATACGCATCAGCAGCAACAATAGCGGCGCAATAATTCCCATAGAGGCGTACGTTGGCAGCAGACCAATCGCCAGCGTGGGAACCGCCATCAACAAAATGCTCAGGGTGAACATCTTTTTGCGCCCAACCAGATCGCCAAAGTGCGCCATGATGATGCCGCCTAACGGACGCGCCAGATATCCGGCAGCGAAGATGCCAAAGGTTTGAACCTGACGTAGCCATTCGGGAATATCAGCGGGGAAAAACAACTCCCCTACCACTGCAGCGAAAAAGACAAAGATAATAAAATCATAAAACTCAAGCGCGCCGCCAAGGGCGGCCAGCGTCAGCGTTTTGTAATCCTAGCGATTCAGGGGGCGTGTATGTTGTGACATAGCGAACCATAAGTCAGTGGAGCATTGTTATAAACGACACATGTAAAGTAAAACTTACTATATCGTAAACAAATCAACACGCCACTTTCACCGCCGCTTATCTTACAAAAAGACTAATTTCAGGCGTTTATTTCACGTCTTGCGCTTTTCGGGCGAAAAGATGCTACGATTTTCGGCGCGGTTTCCACATACGGCCCATCGAGAAGCTGTATACAATACGGTACACTTGCGAAGATACCCGCCACAACGACATTCCCTTCGGCATCCTTCACGCCTTCCAGAGTCTCTTTAATGGATTTCGGCTGGCCCGGTAAATTGAGGATTAACGCCTGCTTGCGAATCACCCCGACCTGGCGCGACAGGATCGCCGTCGGTACAAAGTGCAGGCTAATCTGCCGCATCTGTTCGCCAAAACCAGGCATCTGGCGATCGGCAACCGCGAGGGTCGCATCCGGCGTCACATCACGACGCGCAGGACCGGTGCCGCCGGTGGTCAGCACCAGATGGCAACTCATCTCGTCCACCAGCTCACACAGCGTTTGTTCGATGATGGCCTGCTCGTCAGGAATCAAGCGTGTCTGCACCTCAAAAGGGGTGGTCAGCGCCGTCGATAGCCACTCTTCCAGCGCCGGAATACCTTTATCCTGATAGACACCGCTGGAGGCGCGGTCAGAAATGGAAACTAAGCCAATACGTAAGGTGTTCATGATTATTCCATTTAAACAGTCTCGTTAAACAGAATGATACACTGCGAAGGGAAGGACAGACAGGGTTGAGAGGAGGTAGCGTGACCGGCGTACCGGTCACGCATCAATGATTACAGCAGGTCGCCGATCATTTTTTCCAGTTTTTCCTGGTCAACAGCAAACTTACGGATACCGTCCGCCAGCTTGTCTACCGCCATGGGATCCTGGTTGTGCTGCCACAGGAACTCAGACTCGGTGATGCGTTCCGGACGCGCTTTCACTTCGCCAGAGAAGGACAGTTTACGCTCGATAGCCCCTTCGCTTTCCGCCAGCTCTTTCAGCAGCGCCGGTGCGATGGTCAGGCGATCGCAGCCCGCCAGCTCAAGAATTTCACCGATGTTACGGAAGCTTGCGCCCATCACTACGGTCTCATAGCCGTGCTGTTTGTAGTATTCGTAGATCTCCGTTACGGAAACCACGCCCGGATCTTCCGCCGGCGCATACTCTTTCTTGTCGGTATTGGATTTATACCAGTCAAGAATACGGCCCACGAACGGAGAGATCAGGAATACGCCCGCTTCAGCACAAGCTCGCGCCTGCGCAAAGGAGAACAGCAGCGTCAGGTTACAGTTGATGCCTTCTTTTTCCAGCTGCTCAGCAGCGCGGATGCCCTGCCAGGTTGAAGCCAGTTTGATCAGAATGCGATCGTTACTGATGCCTGCGTCGTTATACAGCTTGATGATGCGTTTCGCTTTGGCGATAGAGGCATCGGTGTCATAAGACAGGCGAGCATCCACTTCCGTGGAGATACGACCCGGGACCAGTTTCAGGATCTCCAGACCGATGTTTACGGCCAGTTTGTCGGTAGCGTCAACAATCTGCTGCGCGCGGTCATTGCTCTGCTGCTTAGCCCACGTCACGGCGTCATCAATCAGCTTACGGTATTCCGGGATCTGCGCTGCGTTAAGAATGAGAGAAGGGTTGGTTGTGGCATCCTGCGGCTGATACAGCTTCATTGCCGCGATGTCTCCGGTGTCGGCCACCACGGTGGTGAACTGACGAAGGGAGGTCAATTTGTCCGTCATGATAGTGTTTCTCTTTAAACAGCTTGTTAGGGGGATGTAACCGGTCTGCCCTGATGATAACACGACGTTGTGACAGCGCAACCGCAGACAATGCGCTTATCCCCATGAGGGCATCTGCGGACAATTTCTGGTCCGGGCTTGATGTGACGCGCCATTCCGGTACACAACCTCATGTATACTACTCGGCCGCTATCAATTGTCCGGCAGCGTATATACTATTCGACAATTGGTAACGCTTACACAGGGTTGTTACAGCGTACCGGCAGCAACAAGAGGGATGTTAATGCCTGATTTTTTCACGTTCATTAATGATGTGCTCTGGGGATCGGTAATGATCTACCTGCTCTTCGGAGCAGGGTGTTGGTTTACCTGGCGCACAGGCTTCGTCCAGTTTCGCTATATCCGCCAGGTTGGCAGAAGTCTGAAAAACAGCATTAACCCGCAGCCGGGAGGATTAACCTCTTTTCAGTCACTCTGCACCGGCCTTGCCGCCCGTATCGGTAGTGGTAACCTGGCGGGTGTGGCGCTGGCCATTACCGCAGGTGGACCAGGTGCGGTGTTCTGGATGTGGATCGCCGCCATCATTGGGATGGCGACCTCATTTGCTGAATGTGCCCTCGCACAACTCTACAAAGAACGCGATCGCCACGGTCAGTTTCGCGGTGGCCCCGCCTGGTATATGGCACGTGGTTTAGGCATGCGCTGGATGGGCGTGTTATTCGCCATCTTTTTGCTGATCGCCTACGGCCTGGTGTTCAACAGTGTGCAGGCCAACTCCGTATCCCGTGCTCTCAAATTCGCGTTTGATTTCCCTCCGGTTGCCACCGGTATTGTCATGGCGATTGCCGCCCTGTTGGTTATCGTCCGCGGGATCAAAGGCGTGGCGCGGATGATGCAATGGTTTGTCCCTGTGATGGCGTTGATGTGGGTGGTCACCAGCCTGGTGGTTTGTCTGATCAACATCGACCAACTGCCGGACATCATCATTTCTATCGTCAAAAGCGCATTTGGCTGGCAAGAAGCGGCGGGCGGCGTGGCGGGGTATACGCTGAGTCAGGCGATCACCAGCGGTTTTCAACGCAGTATGTTCTCCAATGAAGCCGGAATGGGCTCAACGCCTAACGCTGCTGCCGCAGCAGCATCCTGGCCGCCGCACCCTGCGGCACAGGGGATCGTGCAGATGATCGGCATTTTTATCGATACGCTGATCGTCTGTAGCGCAACGGCAATGTTGGTTTTACTGGCCGGTAACGACGCCACCTATGCGCCGATGGAAGGGATCCAACTGGTGCAGAAAGCGATGAATACACTGGTCGGAGAGTGGGGCGCGGCATTCGTCGCAGTCATTGTGATTCTGTTTGCCTTCAGCTCTATTGTGGTTAACTACATCTATGCGGAAAACAATCTGTACTTTCTGAAGCTGGACAATAAGCGCTTCATCTGGGCTTTACGCATTACCTCCTGTTCAACCGTCGTGGTCGGCACCTTGCTTAGCTTCCCGCTGCTGTGGCAACTGGCGGATATCATCATGGCCTGCATGGCGATCACTAACCTGACGGCAATATTGTTGCTCTCTCCGGTGGTGCGTACCCTGGCCAGCGACTACTTGCGTCAGCGTAAACTCGGCGTTCGCCCGGTCTTTGATCCACTGCGTTACCCGGACATCGGACAGCAACTGGCACCAGATGCCTGGGATGACATACCGCGAGACTAATCGCAACTATCGATCAACTCAGTCGTGTTTTTTGCTACAGTCGCAGTAAATTTCCTGCAAGGACTGGATATGCTGATTCTGATTTCACCTGCAAAAACACTCGACTACCAGAGCCCGCTGGCAACAACGCGCCATACGCTACCTGAATTACTGGATCACTCGCAGCAACTGATTCATGTGGCGCGTAAACTTTCAGCCCCGCAAATCGGCAAGCTGATGAACATCAGCGACAAACTCGCCGATCTAAACGCCACCCGTTTTCATGACTGGCAGCCGGACTTCACGCCAGAAAACGCGCGTCAGGCCATTCTGGCTTTCAAAGGCGATGTCTATACCGGACTACAGGCCGAAAACTTCAGTGAAGCCGATTTCGATTTTGCCCAGCAGCATTTGCGTATGCTCTCAGGTTTATATGGCGTGCTGCGCCCGCTGGATCTGATGCAACCTTATCGTCTGGAAATGGGTATCCGTCTGGAGAACGCCAAAGGGAAGGATCTGTATCAGTTCTGGGGCGATATCATCACGGATAAGCTTAATGAAGCGCTCGCCGCACAGGGCGACCAGGTGGTGATTAACCTGGCATCGGATGAATACTTCCGCGCCGTGAAACCGAAGAAACTGAATGCCGAGCTGATTAAACCTGTCTTCCTCGACGAGAAAAACGGTAAGTTCAAAGTCATCAGTTTCTACGCCAAAAAGGCGCGCGGCCTGATGAGCCGCTACATCATTGAAAACCGCCTGACGGAGCCTGAACAGCTCACCGGCTTTAACAGCGAGGGTTACTTCTTTGATGACGCCGCGTCTGGCAACGGCGAACTGGTGTTTAAGCGTCACGAGCAGTAATGCGCATTTCGCCGGATAGCGGCTACGCCTTATCCGGCTTTCTCATCTCCACCGCCTGACAGGCCCGGTAAGCGATAGCGCCACCGGGCAGACGGTTTAGCGCGTCATCATCAGCTTACGCAGGGCGGCAAAATCCGCCGGCAGATGTTGCGAAAGCAGCGGTAGATCCGCACGTTCTGCCAGTTCTTTCGGCAGATCCAGCGTTTCATTGAGGATCGCTTCCACGCTCTCTTTAAACTTCGCCGGGTGCGCAGTGCCGAGGAACAGACCGTACTCGCCCGGATTGAGCTGATCACGCAGGGCGCGGTAGGCCACGGCGGCATGAGGCTCAGAAGTGTAGCCCTTCGCTTTCAGTTCGCGCATCGTTTCCTGTGTGGTTTCATCATCTACAGCCGCATAACCCAGCTCATTCAGACGCCAGATTTTACGGCGGAACAACTCCTCAACGCGCGGCCAGTTGTTCGGCTGACTCACATCCATCGCGTTAGACAACGTCGCCTGGGTCGCTTTTGGCGCCCACTGCCCGTCCTGCAGGAAGCGTGGCACTGTGTCGTTAACGTTGGTGGCTGCGATAAAACGCTTCACCGGCAGGCCGAGAGATTTCGCCAGCAGGCCCGCCGTCAGGTCGCCAAAGTTACCGCTTGGAACAGAAACCACCAGCTGATTCCGCGCCTCCTGCGGCAATTGGGCAACGGCTTCAAAGTAGTAGCAAATCTGTGCCAGCAGGCGGCTGATGTTGATGGAGTTCGCCGAGTTCAACCCCAGCGCCACTTTCAGTTCTTCATCATCAAACGCCTGTTTGACCAGCGCCTGGCAGGCATCAAAATCACCATCGATGGCGACAGTTTCAATGTTACCGCCCAGCGTGCAGAACAGTTTTTCCTGCAACGGACTGATTTTACCGTTCGGATAGAGGATCACCACGCGCACGTTCGGCAGACCATAAAACGCATGCGCCACGGCCGCGCCGGTATCACCAGAGGTTGCCGTCAGAATGGTCACCGGTTTATCGCCGCTGATGTGGGTTAACATCTGCGCCATAAAACGACCACCGAAATCTTTAAACGCCAGCGTCGGGCCATGGAACAGCTCCAGACAGCCGACATCCCCTTCCACCTGAGCAACCGGCGCCGGGAAAGCAAAGGCTGCGCGCACACGTTCTTCGAGGATCTCCTGCGGGATTTCATCGCCGATGAACGCCGAGAGGATCTTTGTGCTACGGCTGACGAAGTCCTGGTTCAGCATCTCATCCACTTCTGTCAGGTTGAATTCCGGCAGATCGTGCGGGAAAAACAGCCCCTGATTCTTGCCCAGCCCCTGCGTGACGGCCTGTGCAAAACTAACCTGTTCGTTGTGATCTTTAAGATTGTAGAGTTTCATCAATTATCCCAGTACTCGTGCGCCCGCCGTGTCCAGCCGGCAAATATGAACAAAGCCTTCCTGATTTTGCAGGTAGTGACTACCCAGCCAGTCCGCCACACGCTGCGCGGTCTCCGTTTTATCGCAGAGCGCAAACAACGTCGGCCCTGAACCGGAAATACCGCTGGCCAGCGCGCCAATTTCCGCGACGGCCTGACGCGCCTGAGCAAAACCAGGCAACAGACGTTCGCGATACGGTTCGGCAATCACATCCTTCATCAGTTTCGCCGCAAGCCCAGGCTGACGGGAATAGCAGGCGTGAATAAACCCGGCCAGGTGACGCCCGTGGGCAATGCAATCCTGGCGACGATACTGCGCAGGCAGGATCGCCCGCGCTTCTGCCGTGGAGACTTTAATGCCAGGATAGGCCAGTACCCACAGCCACTCATCAAAGCCTGGCACCTGCTGGCTGATAATGCCGTTTTCTTCAATCATCAACTGCATACCACCGAGAAAACATGGCGCGACGTTATCGTAGTGAATGCTGCCGGAGATACGCCCTTCCAGCTCGCCCATTATTGCCAGCAGACGCGTGTCATTGAGCGGCTTGCCACAGTACTCATTCATCGCGACCAGTGCCGCCACCACCGAGCAGGCGCTGGAACCTAATCCGGAGCCGATCGGCATATTCTTTTCCAGGGTCATCGCCACCGGAATTTGCTTACCCAGTTCCTGACAAAAACGCTCCCAGCACTGGTAAACAATATTTTCTCGCGGTTCTGGCGGTAGCTTGTCGGCAAAGCGGCCCAGATTATTCAGGCTGAAACTGTCCGCCGCCTCAACCGACACCACGTCGCCCAGCAGTGAGCCATCAACGGGCGTCACCGCCGCCCCAAGCACATCAAATCCAACGCTCATATTGGCACTGGAAGCCGGGGCATAAACTTTAACCATGTTAGACTCCTAGCTTCCATGAGAGAGTACGCAGCAGGTCAGCAAACACCCCTGCCGCCGTGACGTCGTTACCCGCGCCATAACCGCGCAGAACCAGCGGCAGCGGCTGATAGTAGTGGCTGTAGAACGCCAGCGCGTTTTCGCCGTTTTTCACTTTGTACAACGGATCGTTACCGTCCACTTCAGAAATCTTCACCCGACAGACGCCGTCTTCTTCGATGTTGCCAACATAGCGCAATACTTTGCCCTCATCACGGGCTTTTGCCACCCGAGCGGCAAAGGCATCGTCAAGCTGCGGCAGATTCGCCATAAACGCCTCAACGTCGCCTGAATCATCAAACGCTTTCGGCAGCACCGGTTCAATGACGATGTCTGACAGTTCCAGCTCGCGCCCGGTTTCACGGGCGAGGATCAGCAGCTTACGCGCCACGTCCATCCCCGAAAGATCGTCACGCGGATCGGGTTCGGTGTACCCCATTTCACGCGCGATACGAGTCGCTTCAGAGAGACTCATACCCTCGTCGAGCTTACCGAAAATAAATGACAGCGAACCGGACAGGATGCCGGAGAACTTCAGCAATTCATCGCCCGCATTCAACAGGTTTTGCAGGTTTTCGATCACCGGCAGACCGGCACCCACGTTAGTGTCATAGAGGAATTTGCGCCGTGACTTCGCGGCAGCGAAGCGCAGCTGATGGTAGTAATCCATTGACGAGGTATTCGCCTTTTTGTTCGGCGTGACCACATGGAATCCTTCACGCAGGAAGTCCGCGTATTGATCGGCCACCGCCTGACTGGATGTACAATCCACAATCACCGGGTTCAGCAGGTGATATTCCTTCACCAGACGGATTAAGCGACCAAGATTGAACGGCTCTTTCGCTTCAGCCAGTTCAGCCTGCCAGTTTTCCAGATTCAGGCCATGCACATGGGTCAACAGCGCTCTCGAGTTCGCCACGCCGCACACGCGCAGATCGATATGTTTTTTCTTCAGCCAGGTTTGCTGGCGCTTAAGCTGCTCCAGTAACGCGCCGCCTACCCCGCCAACGCCAATGACAAACACTTCAATTACCTGATCGGTATTGAACAGCATCTGATGGGTGACGCGTACGCCCGTCGTGGCATCGTCGTTATTGACCACGACCGAAATGGAACGCTCGGAAGAGCCCTGCGCGATAGCCACGATATTGATATTCGCGCGCGCCAGTGCGGCAAAGAATTTCGCCGAAATGCCCCGCAGTGTCCGCATGCCATCCCCAACGACGGAGATAATCGCCAGTCGTTCAGTGACCGCCAGCGGTTCCAGCACGCCCTCTTTCAGTTCGAGATAGAATTCATCCTGCAAGGCACGCTGCGCGCGAGCGCAGTCAGCCTGCGGCACGCAGAAGCTGATACTGTACTCAGAGGATGACTGGGTAATCAGTACCACGGAAATGCCTGCACGGGACATCACCGCAAACACGCGCGCCGCCATCCCCACCATCCCTTTCATGCCAGGACCGGAGACGTTGAACATCGCCATATTATTAAGGTTGGAAATCCCCTTCACTGGCAGATCGTCTTCATCGCGGCTGGCGCCGATCAGCGTGCCTGCCGCCTGCGGGTTACCGGTATTTTTGATGAGGCAAGGGATCTGGAACTGCGCGATAGGGGTAATGGTACGAGGGTGAAGCACTTTTGCGCCGAAATAGGAGAGCTCCATCGCTTCCTGATAAGACATCGATTTCAGCAACCTGGCGTCAGGTACCTGGCGCGGGTCACAGGTATATACACCGTCGACATCTGTCCAGATCTCGCAACAGTCGGCGCGTAAGCAGGCCGCCAGAACCGCTGCGGAGTAATCGGAGCCATTGCGCCCCAGCACCACCAGTTCACCCTTCTCATTACCGGCGGTGAACCCGGCCATCAGCACCATGTGATCGGCGGGTATACGCCCGGCGGCGATGCGGCGAGTCGATTCGGCGATATCGACGGTAGATTCGAGGTAGTGCCCCACCGCCAGCAGTTTTTCGACCGGGTCAATAACGGTAACGTGGTGGCCGCGGGCTTCCAGTAACCCCGCCATGATGGCGATCGACATCTTTTCGCCACGGCAGATGAGCGCAGCGTTAATGCTGTCCGGACACTGTCCTAGCAAGCTGATCCCATGCAGCACATGTTTGATTTGGGCAAATTCCTGCTCAACAAACACTTTCAACTGCGCCAGCGGAAAGCCCGGCTGGGCGTCGGCGAGTCCGGTCAGAAGTTCGGCAAAAATACGTTCGGCATCACTGATATTGGGTAATGCGTCCTGACCTCCGATGGTTTTTTCAATCATCGCCACCAGATGGTTGGTAATTTTAGCGGGGGCAGAAAGAACGGTCGCTACCTGCCCCTGCCTGGCATTGCTTTCCAGAATATCGGCAACCCGCAGAAAACGTTCTGCATTTGCCACTGATGTACCGCCGAACTTCAACACTCGCATGGTTGATACCTCGTTACCTTTGGTCGAAAAAAAAGCCCGCACTGTTCAGGTGCGGGCTTTTTTCTGTGTTTCCTGTACGCGTCAGCCCGCACCGTTACCTGTGGTAATGGTGATGGTTGTGGTAATGGTGGTGCTGATGCGTTTCATGGATGTTGTGTACTCTGTCATTATTTACCCTGAATAATTCGTGTTGAAGGAGGACGGCAATTGCGTGAAGCCCCTGGCGCATAGAAAACGATGTGACTAGGGTGAACAAAAGTCGCCAACGCAGATGCAACTCGAAGTATGACGGGTAATCTGTCTGTGCTGTATGTCTATATTGGTTAAAGTATATGGTGAGCTAAGTCAATAAATATTTGATTTACTCACCTGACGAAACTTGTTCATGAGCTGCTGGCGAAAGGTTTATTTTCAACCAAACCTGCAGGAAAACCCCTCTTGAAATCAGCAGTTATCACCATAAATATAACTAAAGTAAAATTATTATTTTGTGACTTTTTTTTCGATATCATGGACCAGGCGGTGCAACATTGCCGTGTCTCGCTGCCCTAAATGCCCCAGACGCTGTTGTAGCCAGTCGACCAGTTTGCTGTCATCTGCAACCTCCAGAGTGGCCAACAGGCTCATGATGCGTGAGCGTAATGCCTGTAACTGAAATTCATCAGATGAATCGACTTCTTTAGCAGGTTGTTGCATTAAATTTGTTAATTGATAGCAGTAAACCATCACCGCCTGCCCCAGATTCAATGAAGGATAATCTGCAACCATTGGCACGCCGGTCAGAACATCCGCCAGTGCCAGTTCATCGTTGGTCAGTCCGGAGTCTTCACGACCAAAAACCAGCGCGGCGTGATTCATCCAGGCCGATTTTTCTTCCAGCAGCGGAACCAGTTCCGCCGGCGTCGCGTAGTAGTGAAATTTTGCCCGACTGCGCGCCGTGGTAGCGACGGTAAAATCAACATCGACAAGCGCGTCCGCAAGCGTCGGAAAAAAAGTAATATTATCAATAATATCGCTGGAGCCATGCGCCACCCAGCGCGTGGCGGGTTCAAGATGCGCCTGACTGTCAACGATACGCAACTGAGTGAATCCCATGGTTTTCATCGCGCGAGCCGCGGCACCAATGTTTTCCGCTCTGGCGGGAGCGACGAGGATAATAGTAATGCGCATTTTTTTACTCTTTATGCCTGTCCGCGGGCAATTGTGTGAACTATGTCAAGATATTACGCGGAGCGAATTTACAAAATTTTAACCAAAATCAGTGGAAAACCGTTTCACCTTTCATAAAAGGCGCTAAACTGTTTCCTTACTTTACTAATGTTTTTTATGTTAACAGAAACAGTATATCCTTCTGTTTATCAGAGATAATTTGATTTAAAATGAATCTCATTCATAGGATTCGCCGTGTTAATTAGTTATCCTGTGCAACTAGTTGGATTATTGCAATTTTGTGATGAAAGCTAGCATTTAGATACGATGATTTCATCAAACTGTTAACGTGCTACAATTGAACTTGATATATGTCAACGAAGCGTAGTTTTATTGGGTGTCCGGTACGTCTTAGCCTGTTATGTTGCTGTTAAAATGGTTAGGATGACAGCCGTTTTTGACACTGTCGGGTCCAGAGGGAAACTACCCACGACCAAGCTAATGATGTTGTTGACGTTGATGGAAAGTGCATCAAGAACGCAATTACGTACTTTAGTCATGTTACGCCGATCATGTTAATTTGCGACATGCATCAGGCAGGTCAGGGACTTTTGTACTTCCTGTTTCGATTTAGTTGGCAATTTAGGTAGCAAACATGCAGACCCCGCACATTCTTATCGTTGAAGACGAGTTGGTAACACGCAACACGTTAAAAAGTATTTTCGAAGCGGAAGGCTATGATGTATTCGAAGCGACTGATGGCGCGGAAATGCATCAAATCCTCTCTGAATATGACATCAACCTGGTGATCATGGATATCAACTTGCCAGGCAAAAACGGTCTTCTGCTGGCGCGTGAACTGCGCGAGCAGGCTAACGTTGCGCTGATGTTCCTGACTGGCCGCGATAACGAAGTCGATAAAATCCTCGGCCTCGAAATCGGTGCAGACGATTACATCACCAAGCCGTTTAACCCGCGCGAACTGACTATCCGTGCCCGCAACCTTCTGTCTCGTACCATGAACCTGGGTACCGTCAGCGAAGAACGTCGTAGCGTTGAAAGCTACAAGTTCAACGGTTGGGAACTGGACATCAACAGCCGTTCTCTGATCGGGCCTGATGGCGAACAGTACAAACTGCCGCGCAGTGAGTTCCGTGCCATGCTTCACTTCTGCGAGAACCCAGGCAAGATCCAGTCCCGTGCTGAGCTGCTGAAGAAAATGACTGGTCGTGAGCTGAAACCCCATGACCGTACCGTTGACGTGACCATCCGCCGCATTCGTAAGCATTTCGAATCCACGCCGGATACGCCGGAAATTATCGCGACTATTCACGGTGAAGGTTACCGTTTTTGTGGCGATCTGCAGGATTAATCGGGTTACCACCGTCAAAAAAACGGCGCTCAATGCGCCGTTTTTCTTATCTGCTTTTTGCTGAATTTACTTCCACACGCGTAGCGCATCGTCCACGGGTGCGGACGGTTTCGGCGCCGTTGGTGTTGGTGTCGGTTTCGCACGCGAGAATGCATACCAGTCAAGATGCCGCGTCAGGAACATCACGCTCCCCAGCGCCAACAGCAGCACACTCGTCCCCAACAGCAGCGCGCTGTCTTCCGAGCGCAACAGTACCCACATCACACCATCCAGCGCTAACAATGCCAGAGTGAAAACCACGCTGCTACGCCAGCCCTGTAGCACTGCCTGGAGATAAACCCCGTTCATCAGCGCGCCCACCAGGCTTGCGACAATCCATGCCAGGGTGAAACCAATATGTTCTGAGAGCGCCAGCAACAGCAAATAAAACATCACCAACGACAGCCCCACCAGCAGATACTGCATCGGGTGTAATTTTTTTCCCGTCAACGTTTCGAACACAAAGAAGGCCATAAATGTCAGTGTAATCAGCAAAATGGCATATTTCGTCGCCCGATCCGTCAGTTGATACTGATCGGCAGGAGTGGCAACCGCGACGCTAAACGACGGCAGGTTATACCACCCGTCTTTTCGCGCATCCACAAACCGATCGCCCAGGTTAGTGGCAAACCAACTGCTTTGCCACTGTGCCTGAAACCCTGACTCGCTGATTTCGCGCTTGTCGGGTAGAAAATCACCGAGGAAGTTGGGATGCGGCCAGTTGCTGGTGAGCGTCATTTGGCTGCTACGTCCTACCGGAACCACCGAGAAAGCGCCGGTTCCGCTTAAATTGAGTGACATCGCCAGGTTCACATCGCGCATCGCCCATTGCGCATCCGGAAGCGGAATGTGGAGCCCTTCTCCGCGGTCTGTTAGCCCCGTCCCCGGTTCGACAGCAAGCGCCATTCCATTCACCTTCGGTGCTTTCACCACGCCAATCCCTCGCGCATCACCCACGCCAACCACGATAAACGGTTTCCCAAGGGTTATGTTGGGCCGGTTCAGTTCACTCAGTCGTGCAACATCAAACTCCGCTTTCAAGGTAACATCGGTATGCCAGACCTGCCCTTCGTAGATGCCCACTTTTCGCGGTTCGACGTTCTGGTTCCCCTCCACCATCAACGACTCCGGCAGCCAGAAGTGGATAAAACTGCGCCTGTGCTGCACTTCTTTCTCGTTTTCCAGCACGGTGTATAACTCAGTCACAGGTACGGCAATGAGCGGGCCGACCACTTTTTGCGGTCCGCTGGTACTCTGCCGAATCGCATCCTCCACCGCATCACGATAATCAGCACGTTCCACAATAATCTGCCGGACCATCATCAGGGGGATCAGCAGCAACACAATCGCGCCACCTAAGGTGACGATTTTCCAGAACAGGGGGGATTTCAACATAGCGTTCTCCTTATGCAATACCCGCAGAGTACGCACGCTATGTGGGGGGAATTTGAAATTATGTGAAGTGACGGTGAAGTGTGAGCGTGGCCTCGACGCCGCCTTCTGGGCGGTTACGTAATTCTGCACTCCCCTTCAGCAGTCGCGCCACTTCGCGAACGAACGCCAGTCCAAGACCGCTGCTTTTGAGGCCATTCTCACGCGGCAGTGAGTAAAAGCGGTCAAATATCCGCGGTAAGGCAAAATCAGGAATGCCTGTACCCGTATCGGTCACCGTCAGCGTCACCGTCTCTGCATGCGCTTGTGCGCTGAGGGTGATCGCTCCGCCTGCCGGGGTGAAATCAATGGCATTGTCCAGCAAGTTGCCCAACGCCTGTTCCAGTAGCGCCGGCTCCGCAGAGACGCTTAACGCCGAGGGGACAATCTCCAGCGATATCGCCTTCGTCGCCAGTTGAATCGCGCGCGCGTCGCTGATTTGCGCAAACAGTTCATCGACCGCAACCGGGGAGAGGGCAATATCCTGACGGTTTTCCAGTCGCGCCTGGCGCAGCAAGGTTTCAACCAGCGCCTGCATTCGCGCATTTTGGCTGAGAATATTGTCGGTAAAGCGCTTAACAATGTCCGGAGGCGGATTTTCCCGCAGAATTTCCGCCGCGCCGCGAATGGCCGCCAACGGACTCTTTAGCTCGTGGGTGAGCGCGTATACGTACTGTTCAATGTAATTCTTGCCTTCCAGCTTCAGACGCATGCTCTCCAGCGCCTGCGCCAGTTTGCGCAACTCACTGCTGCCCAGTTCAGGCAGCGGCATCGGCTGGTTTTCGGTCACGGAATCCGCATAGCGCGTCAGGCGGGCAATGGAACGGTTTATCCACCAGACCATCCCGGTGCCTATCACCAGCGCAATGCCAAGCAGAATCGCGCTGGCCCAAAGGATCCGGCGCTCGCTGCGTTTAATCACCGGTGCCATCGCGGCATTGGGTTTTCCCACGCTGAGCACGCCGATGATCTTTCCGTTGTCGACAACCGGCGCAGCAACATACATGACCGAGCTTTCCGGATCGGCGGGATCCTGCGGCGTACTGCGCGCGCCATACTGTCCACGCAGCGTTAGCCAGACATCGTTCCAGCGAGAGTAATCCTGCCCGACCGCTTTATTGACGGAATCAAACACCACTTTGCCCTGCGCATCCGTCATGTAAACATGGTACTCATTGCGGACTTTATTGATTCCGCTGATGTTGGCGCGAAAAGGACGGTTATGCAGTTGCGTAAACGCCTGCGCCAGTTGGCCATGCGCCGGGTTACCCGACAGGAGATCGTCACGCGCCAGCGCCGCCAGCAGCGTGGCAGTATCGATCAGCGTCCCTTCCGTTGCGCGCCGTACGCCAGGTTTAATCTCCTGTACAAAAATAGAAAGAACAAACCACGCGGCAACAGCGACAATCAGGAAATAGCCCAACAGCAAACGCATGCCAATGCGCATCAGAGGCTCCTCAGGCTGTAGCCCATCCCACGATGCGTGTTGATCGGCGAAAGCGTCGGGTTGATCGCGCGCAGTTTGGCGCGCAGCGTTTTGATGTGCGTATCGACCGTCCGGTCGTATGTATCCTGCGCATCGGCCCAGACGATATCCATCAGTTGCTGGCGCGAATAGACACGCCCTGGAGATAACAGCAGAGTTTTCAGCAGCAAAAATTCATAGCGCGTGAGTGACAGGGGCGTACCAAACCAGGCCACTTCAGCCGCAGGTTCATTCAGCTCAAAATGGCCGGTTTTGACAACAGGCGACGGCGTGGAAAACTTCTTCACCCGACGTAGCAGCGTGCGGACTCTGGCGCAGACTTCCCGCGGTGAAAACGGTTTGGCGACGTAATCGTCGGCACCGATTTCCAGACCCAGCAAGCGATCCACCTCATCGCTGCGCGCCGTCAGAAAGAGGATTGGTAACGCCGGATGGTACTCAAGCAATCGCCGGCACAGCTCAAAACCGCTGATATCCGGCAACCCGACATCGAGAATCGCTACATCCGGACACTGATGACGTGCTTTCTCCAGCGCGGGCAACCCGCGCTCAAAGGCTTCCACGCTAAACCCTTCCTGCTGGAGCATATAAATCAGGGTATCCGCGATACCCTGCTCATCTTCCACCAGCCAGACCGACACCTGCTGCATAATGCTTCCCTGTTATTCGCGCCACGGCATGATAGGTACCGCGCTAATGGCATTTTTCGGCGACCCATCGACCACCTTGTCGGAATAGGCCAGATAAGCCAGCGCGTTGCGTTTGGCATCATAGAAGCGCACGACCTGTAATGATTTGAAGACCAACGAAGTGCGTTTCTTAAAGACCACTTCGCCCTGCGCTTTACCGTTCTTGATTCTGTCGCTCAGTTCTACCGGTCCTACCTGCTGGCAGGAGATGGCGGCATCAGAAGTATCTTCCGCCAGCCCCAACCCGCCTTTAATGCCACCGGTTTTGGCACGGCTGACGTAGCAGGTCACGTTTTTAACATCGGGGTCGTCAAACGCCTCCACGACGATTTTATGATCCGGCCCAAAGATCTTAAACACCGTATCGACGGAACCGATCTGCTCAGCAGATGCCAGCGGCGCCAGCATAAGCAACAGAGTGGACAGAACTAAACTCTTGTATTTCATATTGTTACCATTCTTTAAAATGACGCTGCGCAATTATTCAGCATTGTAAAAGAAACTGTTTACAGATCACAGGATTACAATAATCACGTTTTATTAGATTCAAAAAAAGCATTAATGCGCAAAAAAAACACTGAATGCTAAAACAACAAAAAATGCTATTATCCAATAATCTGATGTCAGGTGTTTGTAGTTGAAAGGATGAGGATATTTTATGGATCAGGCCGGCATTATTCGCGACCTATTAATCTGGCTGGAAGGTCATCTGGATCAGCCGCTGTCGCTTGACAATGTGGCGGCAAAAGCGGGTTATTCCAAGTGGCATCTGCAGAGAATGTTTAAGGACGTGACGGGTCATGCGATTGGCGCGTATATCCGCGCACGCCGCTTATCGAAATCTGCCGTTGCGCTTCGCCTGACGGCTCGCCCGATTCTGGATATTGCCCTGCAGTACCGCTTCGACTCTCAACAAACGTTCACCCGCGCCTTTAAGAAACAGTTTTCCCAGACGCCTGCACTGTATCGTCGTTCACCGGAATGGAGCGCATTCGGTATTCGTCCGCCTCTGCGTCTGGGCGAATTTGCCATGCCTGAGCATAAATTTGTCACTCTGGAAGATATGCAACTGCTGGGTGTCACCCAGAGTTACTCCTGTTCGCTGGAGCAAATTTCCGATTTCCGCCACGAAATGCGCTATCAGTTCTGGCACGATTTCCTCGGCCACGCGCCAACCATTCCGCCTGTACTCTATGGCCTGAACGAAACGCATCCCAGCCATGAAAAAGATGACGAGCAGGAAGTGTTCTACACCACCGCGCTGCCGCAGGATCAGGCCAACGGCTACGTACAGTCGGCACAGCCGGTGCTGTTGCAGGGCGGCGAGTATGTGATGTTTACTTACGAAGGGCTGGGAACGGGCGTTCAGGAGTTCATCCTGACGGTCTATGGTACCTGCATGCCGCTCCTGAACCTGACGCGCCGCAAGGGCCAGGATATCGAGCGGTACTACCCGGCTGAAGATGCCAAAGCCGGTGACCGCCCCATTAACCTGCGCTGCGAATTCCTGATTCCGATTCGCCGTTAGCGCTGTAGCTCATCCAACGCAGGGGCGTCCAGATGCGAGATGTCCCCTGCCGTTTCGACCACCCATCCCGGCGCCAGCCACAGGCTTTCCTGATAATCTACCCGCGAAATCGAGCAGTTACGCAGGCGTAAGCGGCGTTCAGCGTAGGCAGGAAGTCCCAGAATCGTACTGACCAGACAGCCCAGCGCAATGCCATGACTGACCAACACCGGACGACTCCCCTGCGGCAAATCCAGGCACGCAGCGAGCGCGCCATGAACGCGATCGCTTAACTCCTGCATCGACTCCCCTTCGGGAATACGTCCGTCGACGGTGCCGTTGACTAACTGACGACGCCAGTTCTCTTCTTCTTCGGTCAGGGTATCAATATGACGTTTTTCCAGCACGCCCATGTGCAGCTCGCGCAGGCGAGCATCTAAGGTGATATCACAGCCACAGGCCTGGGCGATGATTTCAGCGGTGCGGCGGGTACGTCCCAAATCGCTACTAATGACGTGGGTGATGCCGAGACTTTTCGCGCGGTCACCAACCTGCATAGCTTGTTGCTCACCTTTAGCGGTCAGCGGACTGTCGGACTGGCCTTGAATGCGTCGCTCGGCGTTCCACTGCGTTTCACCGTGGCGAACAAGGTATACCTGTAACATGCTATTTTTCCGTATACTGCAAAGAGTTTTTATAAAATCGAGCTTAATTATGCACCATGTTGTCTCAGCAACCACCAATCCCGCCAAAATTCAGGCAATTCTGCAGGCATTTAACGAGATCTTCGGTGAAGGATCCTGCCATATTGAGTCTGTGGACGTCGATAGCGGCGTACCGGAACAACCCTTCGGAAGTCCTGAAACGCGTGCTGGCGCACGGAATCGGGTCGAAAACGCCCGTCGTGCGCGCCCCGATGCCGACTTCTGGGTAGCCATCGAAGCGGGTATTGATGAAGATGCGACCTTCAGTTGGGTGGTTGTCGAAAACGCCACCCAGCGTGGCGAAGCGCGTTCTGCGACGCTGCCGCTGCCTGCGGTGATCCTTGAAAAAGTGCGCGAGGGTGAAGCGCTGGGTCCGGTAATGTCACACTACACGGGTATTGATAAGATTGGCCGAAAAGAAGGGGCGATTGGCGTGTTTACCGCCGGGAAACTGACGCGCGCCAGCGTTTACCACCAGGCCGTGATTCTGGCGCTCAGCCCGTTTCATAACGCGATTTATCGTTGAGTTCGTAAGCCGGATAAGACGAAATTGTCATCCGGCGATAGTGCGGTTGCAAGCCTGATGGCGCTACGCTTATCAGGCCTACGAAATCACTTTTCAGGCGTTTTTCAACAATATGGTTTCCAGCCACTGCCGCAGTTCGACGGGCGCCGATTTCAGGCTGTTAGAGCCGCGGGTGATCGTCGCAATCCCCGCGCCCAGCTCGTTTTTAAGCTCGCGCTGGCTCATTTCGCCACGTAATAACTCTTCGATAATGCGTACACGCGTCCCCAGCGCTTCGCGCTCATCCGGGGTCAGCATCAGTTGCAACAGCGGTAAGTGCAGATCCTCTGCATAAGACTGGCGGAGCAACTCCACAAAACGAAGCCACTCCTGATTACGTTGTTCGGCCATCGCCGATGAATAAGGGGAATGCTGGGTCATGTTATGCCGCCCTGTTGTACTCATACACGAGTACAAATCATAACATAACCCACCGGATTAATAACGTCTCTGCCACTCAGAATCGCTCATCAGGGTGTCTTTCTGCCCCATGAAATAGCGATAGTAAGCGTCGTAGGCCAGCACGTTCTTCACATAGCCACGCGTTTCCGAGAAGGGAATACTCTCGACAAACGCCACGGCGTCGATCCGTCCCGCGCTGTTGCCAAGCCAGGTGCGCACGCGCCCTGGTCCGGCATTGTAAGCTGCTGACGAGAAGATCCGATTATTGCCAAACTGCTGATAGACGTACTGCAGGTAGCTGGTGCCGATATTGATATTGGTTTCCGGATCCAGTAACTGATTCTGACTGCTGTAACCCGGAATAGAGAACATCTTCACCGTGTGCGTCGCGGTGCCTGGCATAATCTGCATCAGCCCGCTGGCGCCGACCGGCGATTTCACCTTCGGATTCCAGGCGCTCTCCTGACGCGCGATCGCCATCGCATAGCTTTGCGGAATATCTTTGCCACGGGTATAGCGGGTAAAGAGATCCTGATACGCCAGCGGGAAGCGCTCCTCCAGATGATCCCAGAGTTTACCGGCGATCGTCGCCTGCACGCTCAGATCCCACCACTGATTGTTGAAGGCATAACGCGCCAGCTGCGCCTGCTCCGTCTTCGTCCGGCTGGTGACCAGGTTTGCCCACTCGCTGCGGGCGGTGTTATCCATATTCCAGTACATCAGTTCGCGAACGCGGGCCATTTCGGGTCCCTGAGTTAACACGTTATTCACATTATCGGGCGCTTTATCAATTTTCAGTACGTATTCTTCCCCCAGGCGCTGCGCCGCCGCCATCGGGTAGAAACCGCGCTGCTGCATCAGCGCATGCAGGATCTCTTTTGCTTCCGCTTCCCGTCCTCGTTCCAGCAGCAAATCGGCCTGCCAATAGCGCCATTCGTCCTTCTCTTTCGCTTCCATCGGCAGACGCGCCAGCCAGGTATTCAGGCCACGGCGATCGCCGGTCCCGAGCGCCATGCGCACCCGACGCTCCACCAGCGTGGTGGACTGCGAGCGCATAATCGCGTCGTCTCGCCATTTCGCCTGCTCGTCGGTGACGTCGTTGCCCATTAATCGCCAGGCGACGATATCGCGCAGCTCCTGGGTTTGATCCTCATTCAACTGCTGCGCCTGTACCAGTGACGGAATCATCAGACGCGCGTTTTCCGCATCCTGACGAGCGACGCTGGCAAAGGCCACAGCGGCCATCTGACGAGTGAAATCGGTCGCGCCGGTGGTGCGTGCAAAGGTCAGGACGCTGTTCGGGTTGTTCGCCAGTGAGATAATCGCTGACGCGATAGTCTGGTACTCCGCCGGCATCTGCCCGGCCAGTACCGTCACCAGTCCAGTGTTGCCCGCTTTCATCGCCAGGCGAATGCGCTCCAGGTAAGAGAGCGGATCCTGGGTGCCAGACGCGCGCCAGACGCTGAACAGTTTGTCACAGGCATTAGGTTGGCTTTTACCGGTCAACCACAGCTCTTTCGCCCCCTGCCAGGCTTCTTCCGTTTGCCCGGTATTCCACTTCGCGTAATAGTAATTGCACTGCGCCTCGGTGGTTCTCGGCTTCTCCGGGCTAAACGCTAATAATCCGCGCCAGTCTTCACGCCGCGCCAGTTCGTTAACGAAACGCGATTCCAGCGTACGCGCTGGCGGCAGGGTTGGGTTGGCACGTACAAAGTTGGTCACCGTGACGGTCGGCTGATTCATCAGATCATCGGTGATTTGCCGATATTCCAGATAGGGATACAGGGGGTAATTCTTCAGGCCCGGCATCATCTGCTCCACGACATCCATCTGTCGGTTATCCCAGGCCTGCTTAATCTGTGCGTAACGGTTACGCTGCTCGTCCAGTGAATCGGCTCGCGCTGCCTGACTTAACGTCAGCAGGCACACACCGGCGGCAATAAGACGCCAGGTAAATCGTTGGGCTTTGTCCACAAGCTCTTCCTCTAAATATGATACGTCGCTGCAGCCTCATGCCGCCTAATGATTTCATGCTAACCAGTCATTGGCATTTACGCCACGTCGCGGACACTTTTTTACTTTTACTGCGAGTGAGATCTGCTGGCTGGGATTGAGAGGGGAAAAAGGCTACACTTCGCCTTTGAATACATCTATACCCTAAATAATTCGAGTTGCAGGAAGGCGGCAAGGGAGTGAACTCCCCAGGAGCTTACATAAGTAAGTGACTGGGGTGAACGAGTGCAGCAAACGCACATGCAGCTTGAAGTATGACGGGTATATTCATCACGATAAATACAGAGGCGAGTCCAACGTGGCCCAATTCGTTTATACCATGCATCGTGTCGGCAAAGTCGTTCCGCCGAAACGTCATATTCTTAAAAACATCTCGCTGAGCTTCTTCCCTGGCGCAAAAATCGGCGTACTGGGCCTTAACGGTGCCGGTAAGTCCACCCTGCTGCGCATCATGGCGGGCATTGATACAGATATTGAAGGCGAAGCCCGCCCGCAGCCTGGCATCAAAATTGGTTACCTGCCGCAGGAACCTCAGCTTAATCCTGAACACACCGTACGCGAGTCTGTTGAAGAAGCAGTGGCGGAAGTGGTCAACGCACTGAAAGGTCTGGATGAGGTTTACGCGAAATACGCTGAGCCAGATGCCGACTTCGATAAACTGGCCGCGCAACAGGGCAAGTTCGAAGAGATCATTCAGGCGCACGACGGTCATAACCTGAACGTGCAACTGGAGCGTGCGGCCGACGCCCTGCGTCTGCCAGACTGGGACGCCAAAATCGCGACCCTCTCCGGAGGTGAACGTCGCCGTGTCGCACTGTGCCGTCTGCTGTTAGAAAAACCTGACATGCTGCTGCTTGACGAACCGACCAACCACCTGGATGCGGAATCCGTGGCCTGGCTGGAACGCTTCCTGCACGACTTCGAAGGCACCGTGGTGGCGATTACCCACGACCGTTACTTCCTCGACAACGTCGCAGGCTGGATCCTCGAACTTGACCGCGGCGAAGGTATTCCGTGGGAAGGTAACTACTCCTCCTGGCTGGAGCAGAAAGATCAGCGTCTGGCGCAGGAAGCCTCTCAGGAAGCGGCACGCCGTAAATCTATCGAGAAAGAACTGGAGTGGGTTCGTCAGGGCGCGAAAGGCCGTCAGTCTAAGGGTAAAGCCCGTCTGGCACGCTTTGAAGAGCTGAACAGCACGGAATACCAGAAACGTAACGAAACCAACGAACTGTTTATTCCACCTGGACCGCGTCTGGGTGATAAAGTCATTGAAGTCAGCCACCTGCGTAAATCCTACGGCGACCGCGTGCTGATTGACGATCTGAGCTTCTCTGTACCGAAAGGCGCCATCGTCGGCATCATCGGTCCGAACGGCGCGGGTAAATCCACCCTGTTCCGTATGATGTCCGGTCAGGAACAGCCAGACAGCGGCACCATCACGCTGGGTGAAACCGTTAAGCTGGCCTCCGTCGATCAGTTCCGTGACGCCATGGATAACAGCAAAACCGTGTGGGAAGAAGTGTCCGGTGGGCTGGATATCATGAAGATCGGCAACACCGAAATGCCAAGTCGCGCCTATGTTGGCCGCTTTAACTTCAAAGGCACCGACCAGGGCAAACGCGTCGGCGAGCTGTCCGGTGGTGAGCGCGGTCGTCTGCATCTGGCGAAGCTGCTGCAGGTTGGCGGTAACGTTCTTCTGCTCGATGAACCGACCAACGACCTGGATATCGAAACCCTGCGCGCGCTGGAAAACGCCCTGCTGGAGTTCCCGGGTTGCGCAATGGTTATCTCGCACGACCGTTGGTTCCTTGACCGTATCGCCACCCACATTCTGGACTACCAGGATGAAGGGAAAGTGGAGTTCTTCGAAGGTAACTTCACCGAATACGAAGAGTACAAGAAACGCACGCTGGGCGCTGACGCGCTGGAGCCAAAGCGTATCAAGTACAAACGTATCGCGAAGTAATCAACAAAATTGCCGGATGGTGGCGCACATGCCTCATCCGGCCTGGAAGGTTATTGCGCTTTGGCGGTTGCCGCAGATTGTTGACCCGCCGCAGGTTCCAACTGGAACACCACATCGACCTGATCATCAAACTGAATCGCCGCCTGCTCGTACGTTTCCTGCGCTGACACCGGTGCCGCGTCCGCTTTCATCATCCGCACCATCGGGCTTGGCTGATAGTTCGAGACATGGTAGCGCACGCTGTAAACCGGACCCAGTTTGCTGTTAAAACCGGCCGCCAGTTCCTGCGCCTGGTGAATTGCATCATCAATCGCCGCTTTACGCGCTTTGTCTTTATAAGCATCCGGTTGCGCCACACCCAACGAAACGGAACGAATTTCGTTCAGCCCCGCTTTCAGCGCGCCGTCCAGCAGTGGGTTGAGTTTATCTAACTGACGCAGCGTCACTTCGACAGTACGCACCGCACGATACCCTTTCAGAACGCTTTTGCCGTTCTGATAATCGTAATCCGGTTGGGTGCGCAGGTTCGCCGAGCTAATGTCTTTTTTCGCGATCTGATTTTGCTCAAGGAAAGAAAGGTATTGCGCAACGCGCTCATCAGCCTGTTTCTTCGCCGTCGCAGCGTCTTTCGCCGCAACATTAACCTCGATTGCCAGCGTGGCAATATCTGGTGCAGCGTCCACGCTTGCCGTCCCGGAAGTCACGATGTGCGGTCCGTCAGGCAATTCGCCTGCCTGCACCGACATTGCACTGAATCCCACTAATGCCGCCAGGGCCATCACTTTGAACTTCACTGTCGCTCCTCCATGTTACGTGAGTTGCCCCAAATTTCAGGGCGCATGCAGGCAAGCTTAGCGCGAAATAGTGTGTTGTCCATCAGACAACGCTTAGAGCGCTAATGGACTGGCTCTTAATTGAACAAGGCGTGAACATGCGCAACGCCTTCTTTTGCCAGTTGAAAAGCGATGAACCACATCACCAGCCCCACCAACGTATTGATAATCCGCTGCGCTTTTGCGGTACGCAGTCGCGGCGCGAGCCACGCCGCCAGCAGCGCCAGGCCGAAGAACCACAGGAAGGAGGCACTGACGGTGCCGAGCGCGAACCAGCGTTTGGGTTCGACATCCAGTTGTCCGCCCAGACTGCCAAGCACCACGAATGTATCCAGGTAGACGTGCGGATTCAGCCATGTCACCGCCAGCATGGTGGCGATGATCTTCCAGCGTCCCTGCTTCATCACTTCCGCGCTGGCCAGTTCCAGATTGCTACTCATTGCCGTCTTTAAAGCGCCAAAACCGTACCACAGCAAAAAACCCACTCCGCCCCAGGTGACCAGCGCCAACAACCACGGCGACTGCATCAGTAATGCGCTACCGCCAAAAATCCCGGCGCAAATCAGCAACAGATCGCTGATGGCGCACAGGAGCGCAATCATGATGTGATACTGGCGACGTATCCCCTGATTCATCACAAACGCATTCTGTGGGCCGAGCGGAAGTATCATGGCTGCGCCAAGCGCAAGACCTTGAAAATAATACGATATCACGGTAATCATCCTGAGTGTTGTCTCTATAGCGCAGACTATAGCGCGGGATGATTATTAGCGGAAATGGATAATATTAATCGTAGATTAAGGAAATTAATGAAGAGGGGATTTTGCCGGATGCTGCGATGCGCATCCGGCATAGCATTATTCTGCCGTGACTTCTTTCACGCGTTTGAAATTCACGTCCATCTGCGGATACGGGAAGCTGATTCCAGCGGCATCAAATTCACGCTTAATCCGCTCCAGTACGTCCCAGTACACGTTTTGCAGATCGCCGCTGTTGCTCCAGACGCGCACCACAAAGTTAATCGACGACGCGCCCAACTCATTCAGACGAACCGTCATTTCGCGATCTTTCAGAATGCGATCGTCTGATTCGATAATCCCGGTGAGGATCTGTTTCACCTTATCGATATCAGAGTCGTAAGCGACGCTAATAATAAATTCATTACGGCGTACCGGCTCACGGGAAAAGTTGATGATATTGCCGGCAATGATTTTACCGTTCGGGATGACGACAATTTTACCGTCCACGGTGCGCATGGTGGTGGAGAAAATCTGCACATTCAGCACCGTCCCGGCAACGCCGCCCAGATCCACATACTCACCCGCACGGAACGGACGGAACATGACCAGCAGAACGCCTGCGGCAAGGTTAGACAACGATCCCTGCAACGCCAGACCGACCGCTAAACCGGCGGCACCGAGCACCGCAATCACCGACGCCGTCTGTACCCCTACCCGACCCAGTGCGGCAATCAGCGTGAAGGCAATAATTCCGTAGCGCACCAGCGCGGAAAGAAAGTCTGCCACGGTAGCATCGATATGCCGCGCCACCATCAGGCGATTAACCGTATTCGACACCAGACGCGCCACGATCATCCCGACAATCACAATGGCCACTGCCGCCACGATGTTGACGGCATAGCTCAACAGCAATTCCTGGTTGCGGACCAGCCAGCTCCCCGCACCGTTGATGCTGTCGACAACATTCAAATCTTCCATTACATATTCCTTGGTCATAACAAATCAGAGCAAATGAGATCAATCTCACGAAAACACCCCGTTAAAGGTAAACAATAATGGGTGAATATGCCATTTTCGTTATGTTTCAATTCTGGATATCACGGCTATTGCCGTTCTGCAGGACGATCCACCATCCGCAAAAATCCCCCCACCAGCCCATGTTTTTGTTTAAAAATTGCGGCAATTTCGCTGACCACTTTTCCACTTCCGGCATTCTTCCAGGCGATAGAAAGCGGTGACGGCTGGCGAGGATTCACCACCGAACGAGCCACCAGTGCGCCGGATTCTACGTAAGGGCGACACAGACGTTCCGGTAAAAAACCGACGCCCAGGCCACTTAAGTGACAGGCCAGCTTGGTGCTGAGATCCGGAACCTTAATCTCCTTTTGTCCGCTCAGCAGCCAGGCCACGCGACGGGTGAGCGTGCGCGACGTATCTTCAATATTGATGGCGGGGTAGCGACGCAGCATGTCGTCCGATAACACCGTTGCCGGATGGCTGGCCAACGGGTGATTCTGCGCGACCACAAACTGCCAGCTAATGTCCCCCAGTGGCAGCAGTGAAATGTTGTTTGACAACGATTCGGAACCGGTCACGCCAATCGCCAGTTGATAGTCGTCATACAGCAGCGAATCCCACACGCCCATATAGACCTGGCGGGAGATCTGGAAACGGGTGAAGGGAAATTGTTGATGCAGCCACGTCAGTAAATCAGCGGTCGTCTGCGGCTGATAGAGCAAATTATTGATAACAATATTAACCTGACGCTCAACGCCCGCATTAATCTGCTGCAATTCATCAGGCATGGCGTCCAGCCAGTTAAGCCACTGGCGACAATGTTCGAGCAGATGCTGTCCCGCCAACGTCAGGCTGACGGAACGCGTGGTTCGTAAAAAGAGCTGCGTACCCACCTGCTCTTCCAGCGTTTTGATGCGGTAACTGATTGCCGCAGGCGTTTTATGCAGTGAGCTGGCCGCACGGGAAAAACTCTCCGTCTCAGCTACCCGAATAAATGTACGTATTGTTTCCTGATCGAGCATGCTTTCCCCTTGAGTTAGCCATCAGCAACCAGCGTTGCGCCAGCGCAATCCCTAACACCATGTCAGCGCCGGAGGTGTGCCCCACCGTGAGCAGACGACGCAGTGCGTGGCCTGCGTCACGCCCGGTTTGCAAGCTGCGCATCACCCCCAACACCGGCGTCGAAAATTCGCCCACTCTGGCACTATTAAGATAGCTACAGCTTACCGAAGTTGTCAGTTGCGCAAGTTGATCCGCCGGGGGTAAAAAAAGGTGAACCGGTATCCCGGCTGCAATAAAGACCGCCAGCATTCCCGTAAGCATATCATCACCGCTGGGCGTGAGTCCGGGACCTCGTCCAATCAGCCAGCGCCAGTCTGGCGCGATGCCATTCGCCCAACGCTCCAGCCCGGCAACGATCTGCGGGTAACACGCCACGGTATTGAGTGGCTGGTTGAGCGCACCTCCCAGACCGGTTTGCTGAACACAGGAAGACAGGTCGAGCAGTGCGATAGCAGAAGGAGTCAGTTGCAGCCTGAGCTGACGCTGAGGGCGAAGGGTCACCCCCTGCCCGGTCAGCAGATCCCCGGTTTTGCACAAGCGAGAAACCGTCGTCAGGCGGGAGAACTGTGCACGACTCAACAGCACGCCGGTCGGCCCCATGCCTTTACCGTAGCGGTATAACGTCAGTAGTTCGCCGTTAGCATGGCTGAAATTGATCGCCTGTGAGAAGCGACTGTGCAGCGTCCATTCACCCTCTGGAAGTCGATAAAGCCCGGCGCAGGCCAGGGCATTGAGAATGAACATAGGTTACTCCGAAATGCCGGATCGCGGCGCCACCTTATCCGGCCCACGAGTGACACCGATCCGTAGGCCCGGTGAGCGTTAGCGCCACCGGGCATTTCTGTTACGCCGTGATGTGATGCTCTTCCGCCAGCGCTTCCAGCGCTTTTTCAAAGCACAGCAGCGGTGCACGTACGGTCCCCGCACCAACCTGGCCGATTCCGGCTTCGCGGTGAGCGATACCGGTGTTGATCAGCGGCGTAATCCCCGTTTCCACGACACGACGGATATCCAGCCCCAGACACGCCCCTTTGAAATCCCAGGACGGGATCTGGAACAAAGGGTTGTTGGCGAGGTAGATTTCCGCCATCTCCTCGGACGTTTCCAGCGCGGCCCCCATACCGCCCGCACCGACGAAACGCGTCACACCAGGTGCAGCAATCATGGCTGCGCCACCAATGCCCAGCGTCTCGGTAATGGCGCTATCACCGATATCCGGGTTAGCGTCAGCCTGACTGTAGCCGGTAAAGAACAAGCCCTGCGGCGTATTCACTGGCGCGGTAAACCAACGGTCGCCGGTGCCGCTGACACGAATCCCGAACTCACGCCCGTTGCGCGTCATTGCGGTCACCACCGAACCGGCTTTAATCACTGCCGCCGCATCCATCACCGCTTTGCTGTAGGCCATCGCCAGGTTAAGGAAGAACTGATCGGTCACGCTCAGGAACTGCAGCACCTCAATGATTTCGGCTTTCGGATGATCAAGACCGGCGATCACAGGGGATAGCGTGCGCAACAGTAACGACGAGGCCGCGATATTACGCTGATGGAATTCGTCCCCCATCGTAATCGCCTGAGCCATCATCGCCGTCAGATCCACGCCGTTCTCCATGCGCGACAAGGCCTCCTGTAACACCGGTGCCAGCGTATCGCGCATCCAGCGCAGACGCGTCTGCACATCCTCACCGTAGGCGCCGAAACGCATGACTTTGCCGATCCCTTCGTTCAGGTTGCAACAGGACTGATTGCCATGCACCACGTCACGTACGACCAGCACTGGCATGTTTGCAGAGGTGATACCGCCCATCGGGCCGACGGCGCCAACATGGTGGCACGGGATAAATTCCACTTCGCCCTGATTCAGGAGACTGACAGCTTCCTCTTCACTGGCCGCCCACCCCTCAAACAGCGATGCGCCGATACAGGCACCGCGCATAGGCCCCGTCATCTCTTCCCAGGCAATCGGCGGGCCGGCGTGCAGCAATTTACGCCCGGAGGACAATTCAACCACCGCCTCTTTCGCAGGACGGACAGCAACCCAATGTGGGCGGGCGGCTTTGATGCGTTCAATAATGGCGTCGTTGGCCTGTGCAATTGATGAATACATATCGGTACCTCTGAATTAATGTAACTGCTTGAGTAAACTGGCGAGACGCGCATTGCCACCGGCAATCGGCGCCCACTGATAATGCACAACCGGCGTGCCGCTGCTTTGCAGATCCAGCGCGAAGCTGCGCAGTCCGGCATTGATCACCTGTACGCCATCCAGCAAGGGGTTAGGTTCAACGGATGGGCGAGAGTCCTGATGATGTGTCAGGCTGATGGCGAGCAACACGGCCTCTTCCAGGGTTTCCACCACGGCGATGCCTGCATCACGCAGAATGTCGGTTTGTCCACTGCGTCCCTGTGGGTCGGCATCGGTTCCGGTGAGGGTGGCGATGGTGACCAGCGGCGCGTTTCGCGTTGCGCGAACCTGCTCGACAGCCTCAACAACGGCGCCCGCCGGATCAGCACAGGCGCCATAGCCCAGCACCACATCCAGCAGCAGCACGCCCACGTCCGGCATCGCTGCCAGCTTTTCGATTTCAATGCTGCGAGTTGTCGGGTCAATCATCGGGTGTGGTCTGCCCAACGTGTAGCTGTCATCTCCCAGATCGACAATGCGATGGCCCTGCGCGTCGAGCATGACGCCAGCAGCGTGGCTTTCACTCACTGGCACACCCAGCCCGGCCGAAAGCAACATCGCCGCTTCAGCCGCGAGCGTCCCGCCGGCATACAGCCCATAAATGCCTTTGCCAGCCACCTCGGGTTGAATCAGGCGCTGCTGAGCCACTCGCATCAGCAACACGGCCAGTTGGGCGGCATCTGAGAGCGAATTCGCCAGCCAGACATTCCCCTCACAGCGTTGTTCCGGTTTATTCCCGAGAAAGAGCGCGACCACCGGTTTACCGACCTTTTGCATCGCATTGATAATGCGGGTTCTGACCTGCGGCGACGGCGGTTTAGAGACAAACGCGATCACCCGCGTGGCATCATCAGCAGCCAGCATCTCCAACGCCGTTAACGCACTGATGCCTCCCACTTCCGCACTCAGATCGCGTCCCCCCAAACCGATGGCATGGCTGATCCCCTGTTGGTGCAGCGCAATCTGAGAGGTGACCTCCTGAATGCCCGTTCCGGACGCCCCGATTACACCAATTCCACCGTCGGGCAACACGTTCGCGAATGCCAGTGGGCTACCGGCAATCATCGCTGTCCCGCAGTCCGGCCCCATCACAATCAGCCCTTTTTCGCGAGCCAACGTTTTCAGCTCAACTTCCTGCTCAAGCGGTACGTTATCGGAAAACATCATCACGTTTTTACCGGCCAACAGCCCCTCTTTCGCTACGGAGGCCGCATACTCCCCGGCAACCGAAACCAGCAGCAGATTAGCCTGCGGTAATTTCTGGCACGCGCTCTCCCAGCGACGCGCTTTCAGCAGTTGCTGTGAACCGCCCGAGGCGCTGGCAATTGCGCTTAACTCTTTTTCCAACTGTTCGCGGATTAATTCGAGGATCTCCGGTTGCTCGTCATGCGTTCGTACCGCCACACAAATATCGTTCGGTGTGGCCTCGACAAAATCGTCATGCCAGAAGCCCGTAGAATCCAGCATCGCTTTATTCGCTGGCGTTCCCATCATGACGGAAACCTGGTCAACTTCCGGTCGCTCACTTAATTTCCGGGAAATGATCATCAGGCTGACGGAGTCCTGAAAGCTTCCCTTTTTAATAAAAGCGTAAATCATTACCGCTACCTCTTATGTACGTTTTTCTTTCAAAAACAGCATCGCAACCAATCCAATCGCTAACAGAATGGCTGACACATAAAAACTGGATGCCAGGCTGCCCGTAATATCGCGCGCCGCGCCAGCAATAATGGGAGCAAGAATAGAAGAGCTCATGCCGATAAAATTAAATAAGCCAAACGCGGTGCTGTAATTATTTTCATCAACGCTATCGGCAACCAGCGCAACCAGCACGGGATCCAGTGCCAGTTTGCCGACGAGACCGTAAATACACAGGGCGACAATCACGCCAGTCATGTTTGGCATCCAGACAATGGACAGCATGCTGATGATCGCCACCGGGACGAGGAACATAATTAACGGTTTGCGCTTACCTAATTTGTCAGACAGGCTGGAGAATAACAGCGCGCCGGGGATTGAAATCCAGGCGACCAGCGAAGAGATAAATCCAGTTTCGCTACCGGCAATACCACGTTCATTTTGCAGATAATAGGGAAGCCAGGTCAGAATAACGAAGAAACCAAACAGGCTACAGAACACCATGATATAGGTCAGAACGAGGTTGCGGTTTTTCAGAAGATCGCTGAATTTGCCTTTTTTTACCGGCTGCCCGTCGGTATCTACAGTGCGTTTCTTTTCTTTCACAAACAGCCAGATCGCAATCCCCACCAGTACTGAAGGAACCGCCATCGCGTAGAACGGCATCCGCCATGAATGGCCCTGATCGTACACCAGCCAGCTTGAGGTCATCAGTCCCAGCGCAATACCGAAGGCCATGCCGCTATTGATGATTGCGCTGCCGAGCGAGCGATATTTTTTAGGGATTTGCTCGGAAGAAAGGCCGTACTGTGGACCGTAATAGGTCCCTTCTCCCGCGCCCGTGACAACGCGGGCAAACAGCAGCGTGTACCAACTTTTTGCCCAACCGGTAACGGCCGTGAAAACGCCAAAGAGAATAAACCCAGGCACCAGCACTTTTTTCTTACCGATTTTATCACCCAGTATTCCGGCCGGGACCTGTAATAACGCATAAGAAAAATAAAACACAGAATTAAGAATGCCTAATTGCGTTCCACTTAGGCCAAACTCTTTTTCCAGCTCGCCCATCACCGGGTTCAATACCGTCCGGTCGGCGTACATGAAAATCCACCCCAGCCAGAACAGGAAAATGGTCACCCACCAGGCCGGTATTCCTTTTTTCTTCGTGACCTCAGTCACTTCACATGATTCAGACATAAGCAATCTCCCGGTAATATTTACCGTTGAACACCTCATATTATCTGACGATTGATGAGGCTTGATATTTTAACTCTGCTCACCATATCGGGACGCGACATCATTTCGTTTGAGCAAAGTCACACAAAATCCATTGTTATAAATTCCTGGGAACTGACCGCAACATTATTAAAAAAAGTCTAACAATCATTTTTTAAATATTTTAAACAAAGTAATTAAAAACAATCCTAATTAACGCGTTATTTTTATCAGTCAATAAGCTGTCGAATAAGTCACATTATAAAAAAACCGGAACGTTATTTTGACCACGAGATATTTTGCACATTGAGGTCATAATGAAAAAGAAACTGGTCATTGCACTGGGTGGGAATGCATTATTACAGCGCGGAGAGATATTGAGTGCGGAAAACCAACAACGCAGCATTCAGGTTTTTGCGCAACGGGTAGCGACGCTGGCTCGCGATTATCAACTGGTGATTGTTCACGGAAACGGGCCTCAGGTCGGGTTGCTGGCGTTGCAGAACGCGGCCTACACGGAATCACCCGCCTGGCCGCTGGATATACTGGTGGCTGAAAGCCAGGGAATGATTGGCGCCGCCATCGCCCAGGCGCTGACGCAAAATACGGGGGGTTGCCCCGTGACCACGCTGATGACACGGGTAGAAGTAGACCCGCAGGATGAGGCGTTTGCCGCTCCGGGTAAGTACATAGGGCCCGTCTATCAACCGGATCAACAAGCTGAACTGGAACAACGCTATGGCTGGACGATGAAGGCGGATGGACAATACATTCGACGGGTCGTTCCCTCACCGATACCGCAAAACATCCTCGACGGCGAGGCCATCCAGATGCTGATGGAAGCAGGGCATACGGTGATTTGCTGTGGCGGTGGCGGCGTTCCGGTGGTGGCTCAGGGTAACGGATACGTGGGAACTGAAGCGGTGATCGACAAAGATCTGACAGCTGCGGTGTTGGCGAATACCATCAACGCCGATCATCTGCTGATCCTGACCGATGCCGATGCCGTCTATGAACACTGGGGTACTCCACAGGCGCGCGCGTTACGACATGTCACAACCGAAGAGTTGGCGCCGTTTGCGGCACCGGATGGCGCAATGGGACCAAAAGCGGCGGCGGTGATCCAGTTTGTTAAGCAAACCGGGCGTTCGGCGTTTATTGGCGCGCTGAAAGATGCACCACAGATACTCACAGGCGAGAAAGGTACCTGCGTGACGCAGTAACCCCCTGCCGTTTGTCATTGTCGGATGGCGAGATTCTCCGGCAACCACGCAAAAAAGGCTTCCCGAAGGAAGCCTTTTTACAATCAGCAGGCTACATTACAGAACGTCAATTGCGTTCAGTTCTTTGAAAGCCTGTTCCAGACGCGTGATCATGGAAGTCTGGCCAGCACGCAGCCATACGCGCGGATCGTAGTATTTCTTGTTCGGCTGATCTTCGCCTTTCGGGTTGCCCAGCTGACCCTGCAGATACGCTTCATTCGCTTTGTAGTAGTTCAGAACACCTTCCCAGGTCGCCCATTGGGTATCGGTATCGATGTTCATTTTGACTACACCGTAGCTTACGGAGTCTTTGATTTCCTGAGCGGTAGAACCGGAACCACCGTGGAAGACGAAGTTCAGGCTGTTGTGCGGCAGGTTGTGTTTCTTAGAAACATAGTCCTGAGAGTCGCGCAGGATGGTCGGGGTCAGAACCACGTTACCCGGCTTGTAAACGCCGTGTACGTTACCGAAAGAAGCCGCGATAGTGAAACGCGGGCTGATTTTGCTCAGCTCGGTGTACGCGTAATCCACGTCTTCCGGCTGGGTGTACAGGGCAGAAGCGTCCATGTGGCTGTTGTCCACACCATCTTCTTCACCACCGGTGCAACCCAGTTCGATTTCCAGGGTCATGCCCATTTTGGACATGCGCGCCAGGTATTTGGAGCAGATTTCGATATTCTCTTCCAGTGACTCTTCAGACAGGTCGATCATGTGAGAAGAGAACAGCGGTTTACCGGTCGCCGCAAAGTGTTTTTCACCTGCGTCCAGCAGACCGTCGATCCACGGCAGCAGTTTCTTCGCGCAGTGGTCAGTGTGCAGGATAACCGGAACACCGTAGTGCTCAGCCATCTGATGTACGTGGTGCGCACCAGAGATCGCGCCCAGGATTGCCGCACCCTGAGGAACGTCAGTTTTCACGCCTTTACCCGCGATGAACGCAGCGCCACCGTTGGAGAACTGTACGATAACCGGCGCTTTAACTTTTGCAGCGGTTTCCAGAACGGCGTTGATAGAGTCGGTACCGACGCAGTTAACTGCTGGCAGAGCGAAGTTGTTTTCTTTTGCTACCTGGAAAACTTTCTGTACGTCATCACCGGTGATAACGCCAGGTTTTACGAAATCAAAAATTTTAGACATGTTACGAGTCCTGTATCTTCGGCCTTGGAAAGGGGTGCGTGCCACTTAAGCGCGCTGAAAATTGGGCAGGTTTCCCTGCCCATGAGTGTCTTACTTCTTAGCGCGCTCTTCGAGCATCGCTACTGCAGGCAGAACTTTACCTTCCACGAATTCGAGGAATGCGCCGCCGCCAGTGGAGATGTAGGAGATTTTGTCAGCAATACCGAACAGGTCAATAGCCGCCAGCGTGTCACCGCCGCCTGCAATAGAGAACGCGTCGCTGTCAGCAATTGCGTTAGCTACGATTTCAGTTCCTTTACGGAAGTTCGGGAATTCAAACACGCCAACCGGGCCGTTCCACAGAATGGTTTTTGCATTCTTCAGGATTTCAGCCAGCTGCTGTGCAGAAGCGTCGCCGATATCCAGGATCTGCTCGTCTTCTTTCACGTCGTTGACGGATTTCAGCGTGGCGGCAGCGCTTTCAGAGAACTCGGTCGCGACGCGAACGTCAGTCGGAACCGGGATATCGCACGTGGTCAGCAGACGTTTGGCTTCGTCAACCAGATCTGCTTCGTACAGGGATTTGCCCACATTGTGGCCCTGAGCGGCAACGAAGGTGTTCGCGATGCCGCCGCCAACGATCAGCTGATCAGCGATTTTGGACAGGGAATCCAGAACGGTCAGTTTGGTGGAAACTTTAGAACCGCCCACGATAGCGACCATCGGACGAGCCGGCTCTTTCAGCGCTTTACCCAGCGCATCCAGTTCTGCAGCCAGCAGCGGACCGGCACATGCGACGTCAGCAAATTTGCCGATACCGTGAGTGGAAGCCTGTGCACGGTGAGCCGTACCAAATGCGTCCATCACGAACACATCACACAGCGCAGCGTATTTTTTGGACAACGCTTCGTCGTCTTTCTTCTCGCCTTTGTTGAAGCGAACGTTTTCCAGCACCACCAGCTCACCGGCAGCGACTTCAACGCCGTCGAGGTAATCTTTTACCAGGCGAACCGGGTTAGACAGTTTGTCTTTCAGGTAATTAACAACCGGCAGCAGAGAGAATTCTTCGTTGTACTCGCCTTCGGTAGGACGACCCAGGTGGGAAGTCACCATCACTTTAGCGCCTTGTTTCAGGGCCAGTTCGATGGTCGGCAGAGAAGCACGGATACGCGCATCGCTGGTCACTTTCCCTTCTTTAACTGGTACGTTCAGATCCGCACGGATAAAAACACGTTTACCAGCAAGATCCAAATCGGTCATCTTGATTACAGACATGGTGAATCCTCTCGTTGATTCTTGATAAAGTTTTGCAGACGCCCTTGCGCCCTACCTGAAACCTTTTGCAGCCATCGCTAACGTGGTGTCGAGCATTCTGTTAGCAAAGCCCCATTCATTGTCACACCAGACCAGTGTCTTAATAAGGTGCGCGCCACTGACCCGCGTTTGTGTACCATCAACAATGGCGCTATGCGGGTCGTGATTAAAATCGACGGAGACCAACGGTAATTCCGTATAGTCAACTATATCATGAAATGCACCTTGTGCCGCTTTTTGCAGCAACTGGTTGACTTCATTGGCTTTTACGGGCTTCATCACCGTAACGCTTAAGTCGATTGCCGTGACGTTTATCGTCGGTACCCGCACCGCAATCGCTTCAAAACGATCGTTAAACTGCGGGAAAATTCGGGTGATACCTGCCGCCAGTTTGGTATCGACCGGAATGATCGACTGACTCGCCGCGCGCGTCCGACGCAGGTCAGAATGGTACGCATCAATCACCTGCTGGTCGTGCATCGCGGAGTGAATGGTCGTCACCGTACCGGACTCTATGCCATAGGCATCATCCAATAATTTGATAATGGGAATAATACAATTCGTGGTACACGAAGCATTGGAGACGATGCGGTGGTCCGCGCGCAGTTGATCCTGATTGACGCCAAATACCACTGTGGCGTCGAGATCGTTGCTGCCAGGATGTGAAAAGAGCACTTTCTTCGCGCCAGCGGCGATATGCGCCTCGCCGTGTTCGCGGTTCCCGTAGACGCCCGTACAGTCCAGCACGATATCAACGCCGAGCTCGCGCCACGGAAGCGCCTCAAGCGAAGACTCATGCAGAATGCGAATCGCGTCGTCGCCAACTATGAGCTGCTCGCGCTCCTGGCGAACGTCCCATGCAAAACGTCCATGGCTGGTGTCATATTTCAACAAATGCGCCATGCCTGAAGCATCCGCCAGTTCATTGATTGCCACCACGGTGATTTCCGCCCGACGTCCGGATTCATATAAAGCACGAACCACATTACGTCCGATGCGACCGAAGCCATTAATCGCTACGCGTACGGTCATAGATCTCCTGCAAGGCTATCCCGATTCAGATGTGGCTGACAGAGTAATCCAGCGCATCGTTCAGGGGAACCTTACCTGTCGCAAACTGCGACTGATTGATTATTTGTCGAACATTTAATCGACTGAAACGCTTCAGCTAGAATAAGCGAAACGGGGAATAAAAGGAACGATTGTCCAGACGATTAAGCCAGCTATATGACCTGCATCACATTTTACCCGCTGCAAACGGGGGTAATTATTCCAGTAAGGCGTAATAATCATCACGTCTTAGCTGGAATAATTTATCATCAGGCAAGACGGTATTCCCCAGTGGCATTCATCTCCAGTAGCAGACTGGCAGGACGACTTTCGCGCAGCACTCGCTCAACATTCGGTCCGTCTGTGCGTTCGTAAAACGCCTCGGCATCGGCTGGCGATAATCCTCCAGCCAGCTTGCGCCCCACCAGTCGCGCACGCAGGGCCTCCGCTGGCGCGCGAATAAACAGGGAAAAATCGCAGAACGCCGCCAGCGCCCGCCATCTCTCGTCATCCCGCAGCAGCCAGTTCCCTTCCACAATGACAATTGGCGCGCTTACGACAATCGCGTCTTCGACCGGATCGTGCTTTTGCCGATCATATTGCGGCCAGGTCCCTTCGCCTTCTCTAATCTGTCGCAGATTCTGCGCCAGTTTTTCAACGTCAAACGTCTCTGGTGCCCCTTTGTACGCACGCAGATGGTGCGTGTCCAGCCAGTCATTGTAATGATGGAAACCATCCATCGGGAGCGTCTGGATCGCCGGCAAAGAGGGCTCCTGACGCGAAAGCCACTCCCAGAACGTGGTCAGTGTGGATTTTCCGGTCCCGGGCGGCGCACTCAGAAACACAACGGTGCGTCGTCTGGCGTTCGCGGAATGGACGTTCGCCAGGTGCTGTAATAACGGCTTATGAACGTCCTCTATCTCATCATCATGATAATGGGCTTCAACCCGCAACCCGTTAACCATCAGTCCGATTTTCACGGTGTTAATTCCTTTAAAATTGACGTTACCGCCAGCGTCATTGCCGTCTTGACCATTCCGGAAAAGCGCACCTCAGACCACGCCGCAAAGTCGGCAAATTTCATCGACTCCAGCGCGCTATATAAGGTCGTATTTCGGGTAATACTGTTGACGTTGCTGATAAAATCCCAGGTGATGTCGTCGGCAAATCCCGGGATCTCATCCCGTTCGCTGACGTACTGATAAAACTGCGAAAAATGCGTAATATCGGCATAAAGCCATTTATCCATTTTTCCCAGCGCATAAATCAGGCGCAGCGCAACGTCAATATCATCAAGCGGCCCACTCTGGGCAAGTAACGGCTTCACTGCATATTCCACAATCTCTTCATCGTTATCGACAAATAGCGACGGCAGAAAGCGCTTAATGCCCTGTAGCAAAATGGAATGTGCCGTCGTCATAAACGAAAGTAAGTTATTTTGAGCATCCAGTTGCTCCAGCACATCGTCTTCTGTCAGCGTCGTCATTTGTTTCCCGATCAATCACCATGAATGCAGAGAGTCTATTATATTACACGTTCGATCCGCGCCGCCGATCAGTAAAGTTTGCGTACGCACCCCCTTTGCAACCTGTTGGATCCCATTCACAAGATCGCCGCCGGTCACTCCGGTCGCGCTGAAGAGAACGTCATGTCCCGCTACCAGTTCATCGAGCGTATAGATCCGATTGACCTCGACGCCCATTTCCGCGCAGCGCTGGCGCTCCTGGGCAGAGATAACACGATGCTCTTCGGTGTCGCCTTTCGCTTCACAAAAATCGATCAGCTCGGCCTGCATATCCCCCCCCAACGCTTTCACCGCACAGGCGGAAATCACGCCTTCTGGCGCACCGCCAATGGTATACATCAGGTCATAAGGGTTATCCTGCAAACAGGCCAGAACACTGGCGGCCACATCACCATCAGACAGGGCAAAGACTTTCACCCCCAACTGCGTGGCTTCGGCAATGGCTGGCTGAAGTCGCGGTTTATCCAGCGTGGCCATGCGCAGTCGATCCAGCGGTTTGCCCAGCGCTTTCGCCACCTGACGCAGATTATCCGCCAGGGGCCGCGCCAGGTTAATCACCCCTTTCGCCTGCCGGTTAACAACCAGCTTTTTCATGTACATATCAGGGGCATGTAACAAGCTTCCCCGCGGCGCAAACGCCATCACCGCCAGCGCATTGCTCTGCCCCATCGCAACCATCCGGGTGCCTTCAATAGGATCGACCGCGATATCAACCTCTGGCCCGCTGCCGCTGCCAACCTCTTCGCCAATCCACAGCATCGGCGCGTGATCAATCTCGCCCTCACCAATGACGATGCGCCCGCGAATAGCGATGTCATTCAAGGCCGTGCGCATCGCACTCACTGCCAGTCCATCTATTTTGTTCTTATCGCCGCAGCCGGTTTGCGGCCAGGCAGCCAGCGCTGCCTGCTCCGTGATGCGAAACAGCGGCCATGCCAACGACTTCATGCCGCCGCCTCCCCGATATCCACGCCAAACTGCGCCAGCAGATACTTTTCTGCTTTCTCATTCCAGATTCCGTGTGTCTCCTCCACAAGACGCGCCAGTTCTCTGAATAACGGATCGGTTTTGCCTTTCTCAGCGAAATCAGCAATTGCCGTCAGCGGCATCGTCACACCGTTATAGATAAGCTTCTTGCCGCCTGGAATATCCGGCAAATTCAGAACGGTATCGGGCACTGCATCGAGACCACCAATATGGGTCACCATAAACGATGGCTGAAGCTGGCCCGTCGCGCTCAGTGCAATCGCCTCTTTCATGTCCTCAGTGGAACCGCCAGAGGTTCCGACTACGTGAGTGCTATTGTAATGCACGTTGTAGAAATTAAACGGCACCTTGAAACGGCTATCCGTCGGACCGGCAAAGAAGTTCAGACAGCCATCTTCTGCCAGAAGATCGTCAGCCATCTCCACGACGGCTGGCACGGCGGCATAGACAAAAACGTCATCGAACCCGGCGCCGCCCGTTAATTCGCGCAGTTGCGTCGCGGGGTCGGCCATACCGGACGAATTCACATAGGTGAGTGCGATTCCCTTGCGTGCGGCCAGTTCGACCGGCAGGAGTTTTTTAGCCTGCTCCAGACGCGTTTCATCAATATCCACCACCACCACGCGTGCCGGTTGGATCCCGCCGTTAATAGCATAATCAATCGCACCGATCCCCATTGGCCCTGCGCAGGCTAAAAGCGCAATATTGCCGCCGGGCTTAATCCCCATTCGGTGCTTATACACATAAGGCGTCGTATGATAATTCGCTTTATAGGCACCAATGATGCAACACATCGGTTCCGCCAGCGAGGCAGCCGCAAAATAAGAACCGTGGTATGGCAATACGCAACCCAGATTTATCGCAATTTCAGGGATAATCATATACGTGGCATTACCACCGAAATATTCGTAGCTGTATCCTGCGGAATAACCGCTGGGCAATCCCATTGCGGGTTGTAAAACAAAACGTTGCCCTTTTTTATATTTCCCGGTTAGGTTTTTACCTACTTCAACAATGATCCCGGCACATTCGTGACCGGTAATCACCGGATGATTTTCCAGATCATCAGGAACACGTTTATGTTCACTGGCTAATGTCGCAGCCTTCCAGGTGGATAAGCATACGCTGTCGGAAATCACACTGACTAACAGTTCATTATCCGTAATTTCAGGTAATTCAAACTCACGGATACGGACATCCTGTTTGCCATATATTGCAGCCACTTTCGTTTTCATATTAACTCCAGGAACCAGAAATGCTAATTCGACGTTAAGTGATTAAATAAATCGTCAAGCAGCGGGTCGCCAATATAATTTTTAATCAACACCAGAGGCTTATGACTGACTCGTTTAACGCGGCCCTCAAGACTGGCGTGCGTCACGATAATATCGGCATCGTCAGGGACATTTTCGATGGCGTAATGTTTGACATCGATAGACAACCCGGCTTTTTCCAGGCGCTTACGAAACGTCGTTGCCCCCATCGCACTGGACCCCATTCCCGCATCACACACAAAGGCGATACGTTTGACATGGCGATATGAAAAACTGCCTTCCTGCTTCATGGCTTTGACAGCTTTGGCGGAATCACTGAACGTCTCTTCACTCTCGGCCAGACCATTTCTTTCCATTTTCAGGATCAATGAGGTGATGATAAAGGTCACCACGGTTCCCGCCGTGACGCCCGCAATCGTGGCAAGGAAAGAGCCTTTTGGCGTCAATGCCAGGTAAGCGAAAATCGACCCTGGGCTCGGACCCGCAACCAGGCCACCGCCTAACAGGTTAAACACCCATGTTCCGCTCATTCCCCCGGCAATCATGCCCACCAGGGTCAGTGGCTTCATCAGCACGTACGGGAAGTAGAGTTCGTGAATGCCGCCCAGAAAATGGATAATCATGGCGCCGGGTGCAGATTTCTTCGCCATCCCTTTACCAAAGAAGGTAAACGCCAGCAGTAAACCTAAACCGGGGCCAGGGTTTGAGGCCACCATGAAAAAGATGGATTTTCCTGTCTCCGAGGCTTGCTGCATTCCCAGCGGATAATAGACCCCCTGATCGATGGCATTATTCAGAAAGAGGATTTTCGCGGGTTCATTAATTAGTGAAAGCAGCGGTAGATAACCTGCATGTACCAGTGATTCAATACACTCTTTCACAAAGTTATTGGCAATGAGGACCGCCGGGCCAATGACTTCAAACCCCAGCAGGCACAACATCATTCCGGCAATGCCTAATGAGAAGTTATTAATCACCATCTCAAAGCCTGCGGGAATACGCTGGTCCAGCAGTCGGTCAATGTATTTAATCACCAGACCACCCAGTGGCCCCATAATCATGGAACCGAGGAACATCGGGATATCTGCGCCAATAATCACGCCGATGGTACCGATCCCCCCCATCACCGCCCCGCGCTTCCCACCCACCAGATGTCCACCGGTGGAGCCAATCATAACGGGTAATAAATAGGTAATCATCGGACCGACTATTTTGGCGAAATGCTCATTGGGCATCCACCCTGTCGGAATAAATAATGCAGTAATAAAACCCCAGGCAATAAAAGCACCGATATTAGGGATGACCATTGCAGTCAAAAATCCCCCAAAAGCCTGGACCTTTGCACGAGCAGACTTGTGTTCCATGATAATATCCTGTCGAGGAGAAAATGATTATGCGCGGACGATAATATCCGCCAGCTGTTTTTCTGATTTAGCAGCAAATAATGCTGCGAGGTTTTCCTCTTCACATAATAGTTCGCTTAAAGCCTGGATAGCGCCGATATGTGAATCGGCATTTGCCGCTGATAACCCAATAAGTAATTTTACGGGTTCGTCATCGTCGGCAAATTGTACTTCCTGTTTAAGTAGCGTTAATGACATGCCTGTTTTTAGCGCGCCGCATTCCGGACGAGCATGAGGCATCGCCACACCGGGAGCCAGAATATAATAAGGACCATTGTTGATCGTCGAATCTTTTATAGCCTGGATATAATTGGCATTCACATAATGATTTGCCAGCAACGATGCCATGGAAAAATCAATAGCTTCCTGCCAGTTCTTTGCCACCGCTTTTATTGAAATAGAAGCTTCAGGAAAATAGTCAATCAACCGCATAAATTGTCCTTATTTTATTTTTAGGGTACAGCGTCTCGCTAAAAACAAAATACGCGTGCGGCAAAATGAAAGCAATCGAGGGGAAAACAGAGACAGGGAAAAGGGGGAATAATTTAAATCATTAAAAAACAACCAATTACAAATAAAAATAAAAATAGCAAGAGTAATTATGTGACTCACATTACAATTTTGGTAATACACAAAATGTCAGTTTTGTGAAGCGGATCGACAATAACCCCTTGCCTGAGTGAAAATAAATACCGTCCCAGATGATAACGGGCCGCCGAAGCGACCCGTTAGAGACTGTTGTAATGATGATTACAGCAGTGCTTTTGCTTTCGCGACAACGTTGTCGACGGTGAAGCCGAACTCTTCGAACAGCAGCTCTGCCGGAGCAGATTCACCGAAGGTGGTCATCCCGACGATCGCGCCGTTCAGACCCACGTACTTGAACCAGTAGTCAGCGATACCGGCTTCCACTGCCACGCGAGCGGTAACCGCTTTCGGCAGTACGGATTCACGGTAAGCAGCATCCTGCTTGTCGAACGCGTCAGTAGATGGCATGGAGACCACGCGCGCTTTCACGCCTTCTGCGGTCAGTTTGTCCCATGCGGCAACCGCCAGCTCAACTTCAGAACCGGTCGCGATGAAGATAAGCTCAGGCTGGCCTGCACAATCTTTCAATACGTAGCCACCGCGCGCGATGTTCGCCAGTTGCTCTTCAGTACGTTCCTGCTGTGCCAGGTTCTGACGGGAGAGGATCAGCGCGGTCGGGCCGTCCTGACGCTCAACGCCGTACTTCCACGCCACGGCGGATTCAACCTGGTCACATGGACGCCAGGTGCTCATGTTCGGCGTGACGCGCAGAGAAGCCACCTGCTCTACCGGCTGGTGAGTCGGGCCATCTTCGCCCAGACCGATGGAGTCGTGGGTGTAAACCATCACCTGACGCTGTTTCATCAGCGCAGCCATGCGTACCGCGTTACGGGCATATTCCACGAACATCAGGAAGGTGGAGGTGTACGGCAGGAAACCACCGTGCAGGGAGATACCGTTGGCAATCGCGGTCATACCGAATTCGCGTACGCCGTAATGGATATAGTTACCGGCAGCATCTTCATTGATCGCTTTAGAACCCGACCACAGCGTCAGGTTAGACGGCGCCAGGTCAGCAGAGCCGCCGAGGAATTCTGGCAGCAACGGACCAAACGCTTCGATCGCATTCTGAGACGCTTTACGGCTGGCGATTTTCGCCGGATTAGCCTGCAGCTTAGCAATAAACTCGTTCGCTTTTGCGTCGAAATCAGACGGCATTTCACCTTTCATACGACGGGTGAACTCAGCTGCTTCCTGCGGGAAGGCTTTCGCGTAGGCGGCAAATTTCTCGTTCCAGGCAGACTCTTTCGCCTGACCGGCTTCTTTCGCATCCCACTGAGCGTAGATTTCAGACGGGATTTCGAACGGCGCGTATTTCCAGCCCAACTGTTCGCGGGTCAGTGCGATTTCTGCGTCGCCCAGCGGCGCGCCGTGGGAGTCGTGGGTACCCGCTTTGTTCGGGGAACCGAAACCGATGATGGTTTTGCACATCAGCAGGGACGGTTTGTCAGTGACGGCACGTGCTTCTTCGACTGCACGTTTGATCGCGTCAGCATCGTGACCATCTACGCCGCGCACAACGTGCCAGCCATAGGCTTCAAAACGTTTAGCGGTGTCGTCAGTGAACCAGCCTTCAACGTGACCGTCGATAGAGATACCGTTGTCATCGTAGAACGCAACCAGTTTGCCCAGCTTCAGCGTACCGGCCAGAGAGCATACCTCGTGAGAGATACCTTCCATCATGCAGCCGTCGCCCATGAACGCATAGGTGTAGTGGTCAACGATGTCATGGCCCGGACGGTTAAACTGTGCAGCCAGTGTTTTTTCAGCGATAGCCATACCGACCGCGTTCGCAATACCCTGACCCAGCGGACCGGTAGTGGTTTCCACACCGGCGGTGTAACCCACTTCCGGGTGGCCCGGAGTTTTGGAATGCAGCTGACGGAAGTTCTGCAGCTCAGACATCGGCAGATCGTAACCGGTGAGGTGCAGCAGGCTGTAAATCAACATGGAGCCGTGGCCGTTAGACAGTACGAAACGGTCACGATCGGCCCAGGACGGGTTGCTCGGGTTGTGGTTCAGGAAATCACGCCACAGGACTTCGGCAATGTCAGCCATACCCATCGGGGCACCCGGATGACCGGATTTGGCTTTCTGTACTGCGTCCATGCTCAGCGCACGAATAGCATTGGCAAGCTCTTTACGTGAGGACATTTTGACTCCAGATCGGATGATGAAGGCCATACCCGCAACGACTTGACGACAGCGCGTTTTGGGCTACGCCGGAAAAAAGTGCCAACAATGTAACCCAAGCCGCGTGTCATGTACATGGAGCATCCTTTTGCCGCTTCAGAAATCTCCGGATCACACTCGCATGTTGCGCAATCTGCTCGCCCGCTTGTTGTTCTTTTCTTTATACTTAGCGAGAGCGCGGATTCATCTGTAAATCGCGCACTTTTAGAACAATCCTCATTTCGTGTGGAAGAAAAAACATGAAGATTCGCGCGTTACTGCTTGCTATGGGCATGGCGACGGTGTTGACCGGCTGCCAGAATATGAATTCCAATGGACTGCTCTCCTCAGGGGCCGAGGCTTTTCAGGCCTACAGTCTGAGCGACACGCAGGTTATCGCGTTAAGCAACCAGGCCTGTACGGAAATGGATGGTAAAGCGACTATCGCGCCAGCCGGCAGCGAGTACGCGAAGCGCCTGAACAAAATCGCCACGGCGCTCGGCGATAACATCAACGGACAAGCGGTCAACTACAAGGTCTACATGGCGAAAGACGTGAATGCCTTCGCGATGGCGAACGGCTGTATTCGTGTCTATAGCGGCCTGATGGACATGATGACGGACAACGAAGTCGAAGCAGTGATTGGCCATGAAATGGGTCACGTTGCGCTCGGACACGTGAAGAAAGGTATGCAGGTGGCGCTGGGCACTAACGCCGTTCGTGCAGCCGCAGCCTCAGCGGGTGGGATCGTCGGCAGCCTGTCGCAATCACAGCTCGGCGATCTGGGGGAAAAACTGGTGAACTCGCAGTTCTCCCAGCGTCAGGAAGCGGAAGCGGACGACTACTCGTACGATTTGTTGCGCAAACGCGGTATCAGCCCGGCGGGTCTTGCCACCAGCTTCGAAAAACTGGCGAAACTGGAAGAAGGTCGTCAAAGCTCAATGTTTGACGATCACCCGGCCTCCGCAGAACGTGCGCAACATATTCGCGATCGTATGAAAGCAGACGGGATTAAGTAACATTCAAGCGTGCCGGATGATGGCGTAAGCGCCTTATCCGGCCTACAGAACTACAGAACTACAAATTTAGTCCGGTGATCGGGCGTTATTGGCGAAGCCAGTTTGAGCCTGGACAGCGCACAGCCACCGGAGCGTACACGGAGTACGTGAGGATGGCGAGCACTGCCCGGGTTCAAAATGGCGAGTAAAATAGCCCGAAACCCGTTACTCGCCTTTCTTCGCTGCCTGAATGTACAGCATCTCCAGCGCCAGCGTTGCCGCCGCCAGGGCGGTAATTTCTGACTGATCGTAAGCCGGCGCCACTTCCACCACGTCCATCCCTACGATGTTCAGATCTTTCAGGCCGCGCACCAGCTTGATGGCGCGATCGGAAGTCAGACCGCCAATCACTGGCGTACCGGTCCCCGGCGCGAATGCCGGATCCAGGCAGTCGATATCAAAGGTCAGATAGACCGGCATATCGCCGACAATCTGTTTCACCTGAGCGATGATGTCATCAACGCCGCGATCGTTCACCTGACAGGCGTCCAGCACGGTAAAGCCGTTGTCTTTGTCGAATTCTGTACGAATGCCGATCTGCACGGAGTGATTCGGATCGATCAACCCTTCGTTCGGCGCAGTGTAGAACATGGTGCCATGGTCGAACTCACAGCCATTCGCATAGGTGTCGGTGTGGGCATCGAAATGGACCAGCGCCATTTTGCCAAAGTGTTTCGCGTGCGCGCGCAGCAGCGGCAGCGTCACAAAGTGGTCGCCGCCAAAAGAGAGCATACGCTTACCGGCAGCCAGCAGTTTCTCTGCATGCGCCTGCAGTTTTTCACTCATTTCACGCGCATCGCCAAAGGCATAAACCAGATCGCCGCAGTCCACCACGTTCAGGCGCTCACGCATATCGAAATTCCACGGGAAGCGGTTGTGTTCCCACGCCAGATTCGTTGACACCTGACGGATCGCCGCCGGGCCGTGACGCCCACCCGCGCGACCGGACGTCGCCATGTCAAACGGCACGCCAGTGATCACCCAGTCGGCATCGCTGTCATACGGCTGGAAATTCAGCGGCAGACGCAGGAAGCCAAAGGCGTTAGAAACCAGGGAGTTATCGTACTGATGACCTAAGGTGCTCATGGCAAAAACCTCATATTCGTCAATATAAAAAAACCCTCCCGCGTCGTTAGGCCCGACGAGAAAGGGTTTGATTCGTAAACACAGTAATTGAGTAAATTATCGCTGCTTAATTGCCCAGGTTCAAGTCGCCCGGGCATCAGCCATTATTCATCTTCAAGATACGTATAGCCGTACAGACCCGCTTCGAACTCTTCGAGGAACTGCTGCTGCAGCGCATCGTCCAGGCCGGTTTGTTTCACCTGATCGCGGAAGTGTGTCAGCAGCGTTTTCGGATCCAACTGCACATATTGCAGCATGTCCGCCACGGTATCCCCTTCATCCGACAGCTCAACTTCTACACTACCGTCCGGGAAGACAAACACGTCCACCGCTTCGGTATCGCCAAACAGGTTGTGCATGTTGCCGAGGATCTCCTGATATGCGCCGACCATAAAGAAACCGAGCATCGGCGGGTTATCCGGATCGTACTCTGGCATCGGCATGGTGGTCGCAATGCCATCGCCGTCGATGTAGTGATCGATAGCGCCGTCGGAATCACAAGTGATGTCCAACAGAACCGCACGACGTTCAGGTACCTGATCCAGTCCTTCCAGCGGCAGGACCGGGAACAGCTGATCGATCCCCCACGCATCCGGCATTGACTGGAACAGCGAGAAGTTGACGTACATTTTGTCCGCCATACGCTCTTGCAGTTCATCAATGATCGGACGATGCGCGCGGTTTTGCGGATCCAGCTGTTTCTGCACTTCGTGACACATGCTCAGATAAAGCTGTTCCGCCCACGCACGTTCCTGCAGGCTGAAAGTGCCGGAGGAGTATCCGATGTGGATATCGTGCAAATCCATCTGGCTGTCGTGCAGCCATTCGCGCAGCGAGCGACGGGTGCCCGGCTCGTGCATCTCCTGCCAGGTTTCCCACATGCTTTGCAGCGCGCGCGGCGCGTCGTCAGCCGGAGCAACAGGCACGGTATATTCGTTACGCTCAACGCCGATGATGTTGGACACCAGCACCGTGTGGTGCGCGGTCACCGCACGACCGGACTCGGTGATCACCGTCGGATGCGGCAGACCATTTTCTTCGCAGGCATCGCCAATCGCCCAGATAATGTTGTTGGCGTATTCGTTCAGGCCGTAGTTCACCGAGCAGTCAGACTGCGAGCGGGTTCCTTCGTAGTCAACACCCAAGCCGCCGCCCACATCGAAGCACTGAATGTTGACGCCGAGCTTATGCAGCTCAACATAGAAACGGGCAGACTCACGCACACCGGTGGCGATATCACGGATATTCGCCATCTGCGAACCAAGGTGGAAATGCAGCAGTTGCAAACTATCGAGACGCCCGGCTTCACGCAGCGTTTCCACCAGTTGCAGAACCTGCGTTGCCGCCAGGCCAAATTTGGATTTTTCGCCGCCGGAGGACTGCCATTTGCCAGACCCCTGCGAAGCCAGACGCGCACGCACGCCCAAACGCGGAATGACGTTCAGACGTTCGGCTTCATCCAGCACAATGGCGATTTCCGACATCTTCTCGATGACCAGATAGACTTTATGGCCCATCTTCTCGCCAATCAGCGCCAGGCGAATGTACTCACGGTCTTTATAGCCGTTACACACAATTACCGAACGGGTCATCCCGGCATGCGCCAGGACCGCCATCAGTTCCGCTTTGGAACCGGCTTCCAGACCCAGCGGTTCGCCAGAATGGATTAAGGATTCGATGACGCGACGATGCTGGTTAACCTTGATGGGGTAAACCAGGAAATAGTCACCGTTATAACCGTACGACTCACGCGCGCGTTTGAACGCCGCGTTAATAGAGCGCAGGCGGTGTTGCAGGATCTGCGGGAAGCAAAACAGCGCCGGCAGGCGTTGCCCTTGCGCTTCACGTGCTTTCACCAGCTTAGCGAGATCGACGCGCGCTTCGGGGACGTCAGGGTCCGGGCACACGCTAATGTGACCCAACTCATTGACGTCATAGTAGTTATTGCCCCACCAGGCAATATTGTAAGTACGCAGCATCTTGCTGGCTTCCTGGGAGCTCATTGCAACCTCCTGCATGGAGCGTAGTACACCCTGTTCGCCTGCTGACGAAGGCGAACCCAAAGACATGTCGTCAGACATAGCGAACCTCAAATTTTATTAACAAGTGTAAAACAGTTGACTACTATCGCAATCCGAAGAGGCGATAACAACCCATAAACAGTCGGATTTTCCAGCAGAAAGTGCTGGTACTCCGCCTGCGCGACCGGTTTCTTTTTCATATCATTGTAAAACACGTAACCGAACTTACGTATGACGGTTCGGCGAAACCACGAGAAAACTCTTGTTTCCACAAGAGCGCCCTTGTTCAGTCCTTAGTGCCAGTTACCGGCTCTGGAGTCCTGAGAAGCGCCGAGATGGGTATAACATCGGCAGGTATGCAAAGCAGAGATGCAAATTGTGGAGGACATACGCACACCAGAACGGTGCGACAGATTCAGCAAAATACAACGGTTCATTATCTCTTATCACCTCCATGGTCGCTCCATCAGGAACGCACCCACAAGCCAAAGCTAACGTTTTAACCCGGCTGGAAGTGGCGACACGAAGAAAACGTCGTGTGCTTTTTGTATGAGCCGCGCGCCGCGTTTTATACCGACAACAGAATGAAAAAGCAAAACATAAATGCGCAGATTGTCAGCAGTGTTTGTAAAAATTTCCCCTCATGTTTTCAACATAGTGAGAGCTGATTCAAAAAACAGTGGAAATCGGGTGAAGAAGTGACCTAAAATAGCCATCCAGATGTTAATCCATCCATACCGATTAACACTCAGACTGCCAGTGTCACTAACCTGCAGGCCTTGGTAGAATCTTCTGCTTTGGCTTTTCCGCACAACAGTTTGAGCTAACCAAATTCTCCTTAGGTGAAATAAAACATGGCAAAACACCTTTTTACGTCCGAGTCCGTATCAGAAGGGCATCCTGACAAAATCGCAGACCAAATCTCTGATGCCGTGCTCGATGCTATCCTGGAACAGGATCCGAAAGCGCGCGTCGCGTGTGAGACCTACGTGAAAACCGGCATGGTTTTAGTTGGCGGTGAAATCACCACCAGCGCATGGGTCGATATCGAAGAGATCACACGTAATACCGTGCGCGAGATTGGCTATGTGCATTCCGACATGGGCTTTGATGCCAACTCGTGTGCTGTCCTGAGCGCCATTGGTAAACAGTCTCCGGATATCAACCAGGGCGTTGACCGTGCCGATCCGCTGGAACAGGGCGCTGGCGACCAGGGCCTGATGTTTGGCTATGCCACCAACGAAACCGACGTGCTGATGCCTGCGCCGATCACCTACGCGCACCGTCTGGTGCAGCGTCAGGCTGAAGTGCGTAAAAATGGTACCCTGCCGTGGCTGCGCCCGGATGCGAAAAGCCAGGTGACCTTCCAGTACGACGACGGCAAAATTGTCGGCATCGACGCTGTGGTGCTCTCCACCCAGCATGCGGAAGAGATCGATCAGACGACGCTGAAAGAAGCGGTGATGGAAGAGATCATCAAGCCGGTTCTGCCGACCGAATGGCTGAACTCTGCCACCAAATTCTTCATCAACCCGACCGGCCGTTTTGTTATCGGCGGCCCAATGGGTGACTGCGGTCTGACCGGTCGTAAGATCATCGTTGATACCTACGGCGGCATGGCGCGTCACGGTGGCGGCGCATTCTCCGGTAAAGATCCATCGAAAGTGGACCGTTCTGCAGCTTACGCAGGACGTTATGTCGCGAAAAACATCGTTGCCGCAGGCCTGGCTGACCGTTGTGAAATTCAGGTTTCCTACGCGATCGGCGTGGCTGAACCGACTTCCATCATGGTGGAAACCTTCGGTACCGAGAAAGTGTCTGCTGAGCAGTTGACGCTGCTGGTTCGCGAGTTCTTCGATCTGCGTCCGTACGGTCTGATTCAGATGCTGGATCTGCTGCACCCGATCTACAAAGAGACCGCTGCGTACGGTCACTTTGGTCGCGAACATTTCCCGTGGGAAAAAACCGACAAAGCCGCTCTGCTGCGCGACGCTGCCGGTCTGAAGTAAGCGACCGACATCCATGACGTAAGGCCAGCCTCGCGCTGGCCTTTTTTCTTTACGCCCCGCCAGAAATTCCTCCGCACGCCATTAATTGAAACCGCTTACACCATGGGGTGAAAGTACTCGTTTCAGAATAATCACTTTGCATGTTCTGGCTTTCTCTGCTGTTACATTTTATTTCAGCTAAGTCTTAAATCTACGCAAACGTGATACACCTCAGTTTAATTAATCTATAATTTTCAACTTATTAATGTAAATGACGATAAACGGGTAGTGTAACCGATTACACTTACGTGATAACAATCACATATTTTTGCGGTGTACTCACCTACCCTAATTATCAACAAAACTGATAACCCAAACGGAGGGCATAATGCCTGACAATAAAAAACAGGGGCGTTCCAATAAGGCGATGACATTTTTTGTCTGCTTCCTTGCAGCCCTGGCAGGATTACTTTTTGGCCTGGATATCGGCGTTATTGCTGGCGCATTACCGTTTATCACCGATGAATTTCAGATCTCCGCACATACTCAGGAGTGGGTCGTCAGCTCTATGATGTTCGGTGCAGCAGTCGGTGCGGTCGGCAGCGGCTGGCTCTCTTTCAAACTCGGGCGCAAGAAAAGCCTGATGATCGGCGCGATCCTGTTTGTCGCCGGTTCGCTGTTCTCCGCGGCAGCGCCGAACGTTGAAGTGCTGATCCTGTCCCGCGTCCTGCTGGGTCTGGCCGTTGGCGTGGCGTCTTACACCGCCCCGCTGTACCTGTCTGAGATCGCGCCGGAAAAAATTCGCGGCAGCATGATCTCTATGTACCAGTTGATGATCACCATCGGGATCCTCGGCGCCTATCTGTCGGATACCGCCTTCAGCTACAGCGGCGCATGGCGCTGGATGCTGGGCGTGATTATCATCCCGGCGATTCTGTTGCTGATCGGCGTCTTCTTCCTGCCGGACAGCCCGCGCTGGTTTGCAGCAAAACGGCGCTTTGTCGATGCTGAACGCGTATTGCTACGCCTGCGTGATACCAGCGCAGAAGCCAAACGCGAGCTGGATGAAATCCGCGAAAGCCTACAGGTGAAACAGAGCGGTTGGGCGTTGTTCAAAGAGAACAGCAACTTCCGTCGCGCAGTGTTCCTCGGCGTGCTGTTGCAGGTGATGCAGCAGTTCACCGGGATGAATGTCATCATGTACTACGCGCCAAAAATCTTTGAAATGGCGGGTTACACCAACACCTCAGAGCAGATGTGGGGCACCGTGATTGTCGGTCTGACCAACGTGCTGGCCACCTTTATCGCTATCGGTCTGGTTGACCGCTGGGGTCGTAAACCGACACTGACGCTGGGATTCCTGGTGATGGCGGCCGGAATGGGGATCCTCGGAACGATGATGCATGTTGGCATCCACTCCCCGTCCGCGCAGTACTTCGCTATCGCGATGCTGCTGATGTTCATCATTGGTTTTGCGATGAGCGCCGGTCCGCTGATTTGGGTGCTGTGTTCTGAAATCCAGCCGCTGAAGGGCCGTGATTTTGGTATCACCTGCTCGACGGCAACCAACTGGATTGCCAACATGATCGTCGGCGCGACGTTCCTGACCATGCTGCAAAACCTCGGTAATGCGAATACCTTCTGGGTTTACGCTGGTCTGAATGTGCTGTTTATCCTGTTGACGCTGTGGCTGGTGCCGGAAACCAAACACGTCTCGCTGGAGCACATTGAACGTAACCTGATGAAAGGTCGTAAACTGCGCGAAATCGGCGCACACGATTAATCTGCCCTTTGCGTCCTCCCACACGGGAGGACGCCTTCCTCTTGCAGTCCCATCCCTGTCGCACTATTCTCTGCCGTTATGAAAACCGCCCGTCTCCCTATTGCTGTCCAGCAAGCCGTCATGCGTAGTCTGCGCGATAACCTCGCTCAGGCTAACCTGAAGCTCGGCTGCAGCTATCCCGAACCCACGTTGGTGTATCAACAACGTGGCACCTCTGCCGGCACCGCCTGGCTGGAAAGTTACGAAATTCGCCTAAATCCGGTGCTGCTGATGGAAAACGTCGAAGCGTTTATCAACGAAGTGGTGCCGCACGAACTGGCGCATTTACTGGTGTGGAAGCGATTTGGTCGGGTTGCGCCGCACGGTAAAGAGTGGAAGTGGATGATGGAAAGCGTGCTCGGTGTCCCCGCACGCCGCACGCATCAGTTCGAACTGCAATCGATACGCCGCAACACTTTCCCATACCGCTGCCAGTGTCAGGAGCATCAACTGACCATCCGCCGCCATAATCGCGTGGTGCGCGGCGAAGCCACCTACCGCTGCGTCCACTGCGGCGAACCCTTAGTGCCGCTTAAATAACCAGAACTATCAGGAACTTTCCTGATCTGACTGATTGCATCACACATCAACTTTCGTTACGTTGCGGGCTCGCTTTGATACGGAGTTCATGATGTACCGTCCTCTTTTTTTGGCTACCGCCTTTTTTACGGTAGCCCTTTCGGGCCAGACGTTGGCCGCTGGCATTAACAGTTTCTCACAGGCAAAGACCGCAGGCGTCAAGATTAACGCCGATGTCCCTGGCGACTTCTATTGCGGATGTAAAATCAACTGGCAGGGCAAGAAGGGGGTCGTCGATCTCAACTCCTGCGGCTACAAAGTGCGAAAGAACGAGAATCGCGCCAGCCGAATCGAATGGGAACACGTCGTTCCGGCATGGCAGTTTGGCCACCAACGCCAGTGCTGGCAGGAAGGTGGACGGAAAAACTGCGCCAAAGATCCGGTCTATCGCAAAATGGAAAGCGACATGCATAACCTGCAACCCGCCGTCGGTGAGGTGAATGGCGATCGCGGTAACTTCATGTACAGCCAGTGGAACGGCGGCGAAGGTCAATATGGGCAGTGCGCCATGAAAGTCGATTTCAAAGAAAAGATCGCCGAACCACCCGCGCGCGCGCGCGGTGCGATTGCGCGGACCTACTTTTATATGCGCGACCAGTACAACCTGACGCTATCCCGCCAGCAAACCCAGCTTTTCAATGCCTGGAACAGGCTGTATCCAGTTACCGACTGGGAGTGTGAGCGCGACGAACGGATCGCGAAGATTCAGGGAAACCATAACCCTTACGTGCAACGCGCTTGCCAGGCGCAAAAGAGCTAACCTACACTAGCGGGATATTTGATTAACCCCATACCCCGCGCGGCGAGACTGCGTGGGGGAGATGACGCGGATTTATAACTATGCGCATTCCCCGCATTTATCACCCAGAACCCATCACCGCCGGCAGCCAGATTTCCCTGTGCGAAGATGCTGCCAACCATATCGGACGCGTTTTGCGGATGGGGCCAGGTCAGGAACTGCAGCTGTTTGATGGCAGCAATCAGGTTTTCGCCGCTGAAATCACCCGCGCCAGCAAAAAAAGCGTCGACGTAAAGGTGCTACATGGCGAGATTGACGATCGTGAATCGCCGCTGCACATCCATCTTGGCCAGGTCATGTCGCGCGGCGAGAAGATGGAGTTCACCATTCAGAAATCGATCGAACTGGGTGTAAGCCTCATTACGCCACTTTTTTCTGAACGCTGCGGCGTTAAACTGGACAATGAACGTCTGAACAAGAAGCTCCAGCAGTGGCAGAAAATCGCCATTGCCGCCTGCGAACAGTGTGGTCGCAACCGGGTGCCGGAAATTCGCCCGGCGATGGATCTGGAAGCCTGGTGTGCAGAACAGGACGAGGGGTTGAAACTGAACCTCCATCCCCGCGCCAGCGACAGTATCAACACATTGCCGCTTCCGGTTGAGCGCGTTCGTTTGCTGATTGGCCCGGAAGGTGGGCTGTCAGCAGAGGAAATTGCCATGACCGCACGCTATCAGTTTACTGATATTCTGTTAGGACCTCGCGTTCTGCGTACTGAGACAACTGCGCTCACCGCCATTACCGCGCTTCAGGTGCGATTTGGCGATCTGGGCTAACGGAGAAGAATAATGATCAAGCTCGGCATCGTGATGGACCCCATCGCAAGCATCAATATCAAGAAAGATTCCAGCTTTGCTATGCTGCTGGAAGCGCAACGTCGTGGTTACGAACTTCATTATATGGAGATGGCCGATCTTTATCTGATTAACGGTGAAGCCCGCGCCCGCACGCGTACCCTGAGCGTCGAGCAGAACTATGATAAATGGTATGAGTTTACCGGCGAGCAGGATCTGCCGCTGGACGCCCTCGACGTCATTCTGATGCGTAAAGATCCGCCGTTTGATACCGAGTTCATCTACGCCACCTATATTCTGGAACGCGCGGAAGAAAAAGGGACGCTGATCGTCAACAAGCCGCAGAGCCTGCGTGACTGTAACGAAAAGCTGTTCACCGCCTGGTTCTCTGACCTGACGCCGGAAACGCTGGTCACTCGCAACAAAGCGCAACTGAAGGCGTTCTGGCAGAAGCACAGCGATATTATTCTCAAGCCGCTTGACGGCATGGGCGGCGCGTCGATCTTCCGTGTTAAAGAAGGCGATCCGAACCTCGGCGTGATTGCGGAAACCCTGACCGAACATGGTACCCGCTACTGCATGGCGCAGAACTATTTGCCAGCCATTAAAGATGGCGACAAACGCGTGCTGGTCGTTGATGGAGAACCGGTTCCGTACTGCCTGGCGCGCATTCCGCAGGGCGGCGAGACCCGTGGCAACCTGGCCGCAGGCGGTCGCGGTGAACCACGTCCGTTAACCGAGAGCGACTGGGAAATCGCGCGCCGTATCGGGCCGACGCTGAAAGCCAAAGGACTGATTTTTGTCGGTCTGGATATCATTGGCGATCGTCTGACCGAGATTAACGTCACCAGCCCGACCTGTATCCGCGAGATTGAAGCCGAATTCCCGATCTCCATCACCGGGATGCTGATGGACGCCATCGAAGCACGTTTGCAAAATAATCAGCCATGAACCAGTGCTGTAGGCCTGATAAGCGTAGCGCCATCAGGCATTAAGACACCGATGCCGGAGGGCGACACAGGCGTCTTATCCGGCCTACAGTAGTGACATCCGTGCGCTTTACCCACATACTGACCCCTGTTGCTTTTTTGAACCAGGAAACAGAACCTCTGACAATGAATTTACAGCATCACTTTCTTATTGCCATGCCTGCTCTCCAGGATCCGATTTTCCGCCGTTCAGTGGTGTACATTTGCGAACATAACGAAGATGGCGCAATGGGGATTATTGTGAATAAGCCTCTGGAAAATCTCCAGATTGAAGGGATTCTGGAAAAACTAAAAATCGCGCCAGAACCGCGCGATCCGGCGATCCGTCTGGATAAAGCAGTGATGCTTGGCGGCCCGTTAGCGGAAGATCGCGGGTTTATCCTGCACACGCCGCCGTCGCGTTTTGCCTCCAGTATCCGCATCTCGGATAACACCGTCATCACCACGTCTCGCGACGTGCTTGAAACCTTAGGCACGAATGAGCAACCTGCCGATGTGCTGGTCGCGCTCGGTTACTCCTCCTGGGAGAAAGGCCAGCTTGAACAAGAGCTGCTGGACAACGCCTGGCTGACTGCCCCTGCCGATCTCAATATCCTGTTTAAAACACCGATTGCCGATCGCTGGCGTGAAGCCGCCCGACTGATCGGTATCGACATCCTGACGATGCCCGGCGTGGCGGGGCATGCCTGATGAGTGAAACATTACTGGCCTTTGATTTTGGCACCAAAAGTATCGGCGTGGCGATTGGTCAGCGGGTAACCGGCACAGCGCGCGCCCTGCCCGCGATTAAAGCGCAGGACGGTACGCCGGACTGGAACCTGATCGAACGCCTGCTCAAAGAGTGGCAACCGGATGAGATCATCGTTGGCCTACCGCTGAATATGGACGGCACCGAGCAACCGCTCACTGCGCGCGCGCGCAAGTTCGCCAACCGCATTCACGGGCGTTTCGGCGTTACGGTCACCTTACACGATGAGCGACTCAGCACCGTCGAGGCACGCTCCGGCCTGTTTGAGCAGGGTGGCTATCGCGCGCTGAATAAAGGTAAGATCGATTCCGCCTCCGCCGTTATCATTCTCGAAAGTTACTTCGAGCAGGGCTACTGATCCCATACGTTGCTCAAAGCCGTCCTTGTGCCTGTCGCTGTTGCAGGCTCTGGGCAAAGGTCATCATCCCCATCTGCTGCCCGGTCTGAATGACATGGGGTAACTGATGGGACTTCCCTTCCCGAATCAAATTCCCCGCTGCCGGCGTGTTGATCAGCAGTTCATACAGCGCAACGCGCCCCTCCTGCTTGTCGGGTTCCAGTTTCTGCGACAGTACGGCGCGCAGACTGCCTGCCAGTTGGCTGCGCACCGGGTCTTTTTCCTGCGCCGGAAAAGAATCAATCAGTCGCTCGATCGCCTGCGCGGCACCGCGCGTATGCAGCGTCGCCAGCACCAGATGCCCCGTTTCCGCCGCCGTTAGCGCCAGACGAATGGTCTCGCTGTCGCGTAGCTCTCCCAGCAGAATCACATCCGGATCTTCACGCAGCGCCGCGCGTAATCCGGTGGCAAATGAGGCGCAGTGCAGTCCTGCTTCACGCTGCTGAATCAGGCAGCGCTGGCTGGTGTAGATATACTCGATGGGATCTTCCAGCGTCAGAATATGTCCATCGATATGCTGATTCAGCCACGTGACCATCGCCGCCAGGGTAGTTGATTTTCCGCTGCCTGTCGCCCCAGTCACCAGAATCAAACCATTCTCGCTGCGGAGCAGTTCGGGCAGCACAGAAGGCGTCCCCAGCGTTTCCAGCGTCGGGCACTGCGTCGGCAGCAGCCGTAGCGCCAGCGACGTCCCCTGCCGCTGGTGAAAGGCGCTGGCCCGCAGGCGCTGGTTATCCGCGAGCGAAACCGCGAAATCCAGTTGCCCATTTTGTCGTAACGCCGCCTGCTGCCCCTCATCCAGCCAGTCCGCCAGCTGTCCGGTAATGTCGGTTGCGGTAAAGGGTGCACGCTCCATGCGTCCCCGTTTTCGCCAGCGTGCAGGCCACGCATTGCTTAGGTGTAGATCCGAGACGTTATGCTTTACACTAAGGGCCACAATTTCTTCCATATTCATAGACAGATCCTCGGAAAATGAACGATATCGCGCATAACCTGGCACAGGTCCGGGACAAAATCTCAGCCGCCGCATCGCGTTGCGGGCGCGCTTCAGAAGAAGTTACGTTACTTGCAGTGAGTAAAACCAAACCTGCGAGCGCCATCGAAGAAGCCATCGCCGCTGGTCAGTTGGCCTTTGGTGAAAATTACGTGCAGGAAGGGGTGGAGAAAATTCGCCACTTTCGCGAGAAAGGCATTGCCGGCCTGCAATGGCACTTTATCGGCCCGTTACAATCCAACAAAAGCCGTCTGGTGGCCGAGCACTTTGACTGGTGCCATACCCTCGACCGCCTGCGCATTGCTACCCGGCTGAACGAACAGCGTCCGGCAGAACTGGGACCGCTGAACGTGCTGATTCAAATCAACATTAGCGATGAAAACAGCAAGTCCGGTATTCCACTGGAGGAACTGGACGCACTTGCCGCTGAGGTCGTCGAATTACCGAATCTTCGTCTGCGCGGTCTGATGGCGATCCCTGCCCCTGAGTCAGATTATGTAAGGCAGTTTGAAGTTGCCCGCCAAATGGCTGTAGCATTTGCCGGGCTGAAGACGCGCTATCCTGACGTCGATACCCTGTCGCTGGGTATGTCGGATGATATGGAAGCCGCCATTGCGGCGGGTAGCACGATGGTACGTATCGGCACCGCCATTTTTGGTGCACGTGATTACACAAAAAATTAAGGAAATCTGAGGAACGCCATGAATACGTTGACCTTCTTGCTCTCAACGGTAATTGAGCTGTACACCATGGTGCTGTTATTGCGCGTGTGGATGCAATGGGCTCGCTGTGACTTTTATAACCCTTTCTCCCAGTTTGTGGTGAAAGTGACGCAACCGATTATTGGGCCGCTGCGCCGCATTATTCCCCCGATGGGACCGGTCGACAGCGCATCGCTGCTGGTTGCGTTTATCCTCAGCTTTATCAAAGCGATAGTGCTATTTAAAGTGGTGACGTTCCTGCCGATCGTCTGGATCGCCGCTGTGCTGATCGTGCTCAAAACCATCGGCCTGTTGATCTTCTGGGTGCTGCTGGTGATGGCTATCATGAGCTGGGTAAGCCAGGGCCGTAGCCCGATTGAGTATGTGCTGATTCAACTGGCCGATCCGCTGCTGCGCCCTATTCGTCGCATTCTCCCGGGTATGGGCGGCATCGATTTCTCGCCAATGATTCTCGTCCTGCTGTTGTACGTGATCAACATGGGGATTGGCGAGGTTCTGCAGGCAACCGGTAATATGCTGCTGCCGGGGCTGTGGATGGCGCTATGAGTGCCGTAACCCGCTGCGATGACGGACTGGTTTTACGGCTCTATATTCAGCCGAAAGCCAGCCGCGACAGCATTGTCGGTTTACATGGCGACGAACTGAAAGTCGCCATTACCGCCCCGCCGGTGGATGGCCAGGCGAACAGTCATCTGGTGAAGTTTCTCGGTAAGCAGTTCCGCGTGGCAAAGAGCCAGGTTGTCATTGAAAAGGGCGAACTTGGCCGCCATAAACAGGTTAAAATCATTCATCCGCAACAGATCCCGCCAGAAGTCGCGGCATTAACTGATTAGGTATCCTATGCAAAAAGTAGTCCTCGCAACCGGCAATGCCGGTAAAGTGCGTGAGCTCGCGTCGCTGCTCAGCGATTTCGGGCTTGATGTGGTAGCGCAAACGGATCTCGGCGTCGATTCTGCCGAAGAGACCGGGCTAACCTTTATTGAAAACGCGATCCTGAAAGCGCGCCATGCCGCACAAATCACCGGTTTACCGGCGATTGCCGACGACTCCGGTCTGGCTGTTGACGTGCTGGGCGGCGCGCCGGGCATCTACTCCGCGCGCTATGCCGGTGAAGACGCGAGCGATCAACAGAACCTGGAAAAGCTGCTGCATACCCTGAAGGATGTGCCGGACGAACAGCGTCAGGCGCGCTTCCACTGCGTGCTGGTCTATCTGCGTCATGCTGACGATCCTACACCGCTGGTGTGTCACGGCAGTTGGCCGGGCGTGATTGCGCGTACGGCATCAGGCAACGGCGGCTTTGGCTATGACCCAATCTTCTTCGTGCCTTCGGCAGGTAAAACCGCTGCCGAACTGACGCGTGAAGAGAAAAGCGCGATTTCCCACCGTGGACAGGCGCTGAAGCTACTGCTGGAAGCCTTACGTAATGGTTAAGTTGCCGCCGCTGAGTCTTTACATTCACATCCCGTGGTGCGTGCAGAAATGCCCGTACTGCGATTTCAACTCGCATGCATTAAAAGGTGAAGTCCCGCACGATGATTACGTCCAGCATCTGCTGAGCGATCTCGACGCGGACGTCACGTATGCGCAGGGCCGCGAAGTGAAGACGATTTTCATCGGTGGCGGTACGCCGAGCCTGCTTTCCGGCCCGGCGATGCAAACGCTGCTCGATGGCGTGCGTGCGCGCCTGAATCTGTCAGCGGATGCGGAAATTACGATGGAAGCGAATCCGGGTACGGTCGAAGCCGATCGCTTTGTCGATTATCAGCATGCCGGGGTAAACCGTATTTCTATCGGCGTGCAGAGCTTTAGCGAAGCAAAACTGAAGCGTCTGGGACGCATTCACGGCCCGCAGGAGGCCTGCCGCGCGGCGAATCTCGCCAGCGGTTTAGGCCTGCGCAGCTTTAATCTCGATTTAATGCACGGCCTGCCGGACCAGTCACTGGACGACGCCCTGGATGACCTGCGCCAGGCAATTGCGCTGAATCCGCCGCATCTCTCGTGGTATCAACTGACGATTGAACCAAATACGCTGTTTGGTTCCCGCCCGCCGGTGTTACCGGACGATGATGCACTGTGGGACATCTTCGAACAGGGCCACCAGTTGTTAACCGCCGCAGGTTATCAGCAGTATGAAACCTCAGCCTATGCCAGACCGGGCTACCAGTGTCAGCACAACCTGAATTACTGGCGCTTTGGCGATTATCTCGGCATCGGCTGCGGCGCACACGGTAAAGTCACGTTCCCCGATGGCCGCATTCTGCGCACCACCAAAACGCGCCATCCGCGTGGCTATATGCAGGGACGTTATCTGGAAAGTCAGCGCGATGTGGAGCAGGTCGATAAACCGTTTGAATTTTTCATGAACCGATTCCGTCTGCTGGAAGCCGCCCCCCGCGCTGAATTTACGCAGTATACGGGACTGAGTGAAGAGGTAATTCGTCAGCAGATCGATGACGCCATAGCCCAGGGGTATCTGACCGAATCCGCTACGCACTGGCAGATCACCCGGCACGGAAAACTGTTTTTAAATTCGCTGCTTGAGCTGTTTCTCCCCGAATGATTCTGGATGCGCCGGTGGCGCATCCCTCCCATTACCGGAGAACTCCGTGGCGTCGTAATTCATCGGTCTCTTTTTTCCAGCGATCATAGCCTTCATTGATATCGTCAATCTTGATATGCAGATCCGTCTGCTGCATACGAAGTTTAGAGGCAGCTATGTTCAGCGGATACTGTCCTTTTTCATACGCGATCCAGTCAGCTAGCGCTTTTCGGCTGAGTTCTTGCGATTTCAGAAAGACCTGCCGTCTTTGCTCTTGTATATCGAAATCTCTCTTTTGCTGAATGGGCGTTTCATAACAATTGTCACTCTTTTTATGACATGCGTCTAACGCTGGCTGATACACTTCTTTTGCATATTTCTCGGCAAACGCACTGCTGTCGTTCGCTTTGACAAAGTCATCGCGCACTTTAAACATCTTGTGGAATGCCTCTTCCCGGGTCAGTTTTTTACCATCAGACGCTTTACCCCAATAGTCATCGGCCTTTTGTTGAGCAACAGCTATTTGTTTATCCAGCGTTTTTATTTGTTCTTCGAGGTGGGCGATCGACTTTTTCTGCGCGATATATGAAGCATCAATTTGGCTGAATCGGTAGTTAAAATCATCTCCGTTTACGATGAGATATTTATCGTTGGTTTTAATATCAGTAATAACCCGCCCTTCATTGCTGGCTGCCGCTTGAAAGGAATAGAAATTCACCCTCCAGCCGGAAGCAGGTGTCCCTGTACTGGTTAACATCGCGGAAAATTTAACCGGTCGATCTTTTATCCAGGTACGTTCCACAAAGTAATAATCCGCAGCCATACCGATACCGGTATAAAGATCATCACTGGAAGAGACGTCGCCCTCCGCAGACCAGGTGGCCTGATTACCAGTGGAATCAAGATTTTTTAAGGTGACAGAATTCAGTTTAAGCACGCCGTGGTACTGCTTACTAAACGCATCTTTCAAGACGCAATCGCCAGGTTGAGCGACTTCTGCCCAGCTATAACCTGAAACCAGCGTAAAAAACGCCGCACCTGCTATCCATTGTCGAAACATTTGCGGACCTCCCGTCCAGAATAATGCTAACCGCCACCATCATAATTAAAATGATCGTTAGCAGATTAATGATTCACTGGTCAGAGAGATATTTCAGAAAACTGCCCCAGCCGCTTGACTGGGGCATCAGCGATTAATACTGATTAAACATCGTCTGGATCTGTTTCGGATCTTTAGTCTGAGTCAGCGCCAGTTGCAGCAGTACGCGTGCCTTCTGTGGGTTCCGAGAACCAGAGGCAACGAAACCGTACTTCGCATCATCGATTTCAGCATCCTGCGTGGTTGAACCAGTCGGTACGCGGGAAGAACGCACTACAACAGTTCCTTTATGCGCTGCGGTTGCCAGCGTATCGAAGACCGTTTTGTACAGGTTGCCGTTACCCACACCAGCGCTCACAATCCCATCATAACCGGCATCCACCAGCGCTTTTGCCGGCAGATCGGAAGCATTCGCGTAGTTATAGACGATACCGACCTTCGGCAGTTCATTCAGCTTAGAAACGTCGAACGGCGTGGAGGTGGTGTGCTTACGCGCAGGCGTACGCTGGTAGTCGATTTTACCGTTATGAATGTAGCCCAGCGGTCCGTAGTTAACGGATTTGAAGGTCGCCACATCGGTGGTGTTGGTTTTGGTCACGTCGCGCCCGTCAAGCACGGTGTCATTCATCACGACCAGCACGCCACGGTTGGCAGAGGCTTTATCCGCCGCTGTCACTACCGCGTTATAGAGGTTGAACGGACCGTCCGCGCTCATTCCGGTAGACGGACGCATTGCGCCAACCAGCACTACCGGCTTGTTGCATTTCACGGTCAGATCGAGGAAGTAAGCGGTCTCTTCCATGGTGTCAGTACCGTGGGTAATCACGAAGCCGTCGGTGCTGTCACACTCGTTATTGATCTTTTTCGCCAGGGTTAACCAGACGTCGTCGTTCATATCCTGCGAACCGATATTGACAACCTGCTCACCCTTAACGTTAGCGATATCCTTAAGTTGAGGAACGGCTTTGACCAGATTCTCTACGCCAACTTTGCCCGCCGTATAGTTAGATTTGGTTGCGGAGTCACCGCCACCGGCAATCGTCCCGCCGGTCGCTAAAATGGTAACGTTCGGTAAGGCGAGTGCTGCACCGCTGAAACCCATTACCAGTGCTGCCAGTGCCGTTTTCCTGAAAAACTCCATGTTATTTCTCCAGTTACGTGAATTTGCCGCATTATCCCAATGCCAGAGCTGAATAATGTGATTTCATCCAATTAACCAGACAAATGTATCTATCAGATTGTTAAATTTAGAGGTGGATATCAAAACGAAGCGGAAAGGCAAAAGAAAATGGCACAGAGGCGATCTGTGCCATTGTTTTATATGAAAAGTTTATTTAAGCGTGCTGACCAGCGCCTTGCGGTTATCTTCCAGCGTCACCACGCGGCTGCAGACATCTTTACCGAACTGCTGGAAATCTTTTTCCTGATTCTTCCATTCGGTCTGGATCGCGGATTGTAATCCGCCGAGACTGCCCAGCACGCCCTGCAGTGGATTTCCACCGCCTTTCAGAACGGCTTTCGCCCCCATCTCGTTGATGCTGTCCTGCAAAATGCCGCCCATCGCCTGATTCACCAGTTGCTGACCGTCGGCACGCACCTGATCGATAGCTTTATAGTGGAAGGTCAGACCGTCGGTACGATGCTCGATAATCCGGTTCATCTGCTCTTTCAACTGGGCATCTAGTTTCGTCAGACGCCCCCGCATGTTACTGCTCTCGCCCACTTCTTTGGCGATAATTTTATCCAGCGCCACGCGCCCTTTTTCGACACGGTTTCTGGCACCTTCATCAATCCACGGCAGCGCGCTGCGCAGTTCGGCCTGGTAATCTTTCGCCTGCTCGCGCTGTGCGGCGCTCAGCGTGTACTGCTTACCGTTGTACATCACATTGCCGTCCGGCGTGATCACCAGGTTGCCGTTTTCACCCTTCACCTGCACCGTTTGCGGGCTCAGAATCACATCGTCACGCGGCGTGACGCTGCACTGGTAGTCTGCATGAGCGGTCATCGCCGTTACAGAAAGGGCTGCCGCCAGCAGCGTTTTGCGCATCATAACTTTCCCTCAAGACAAATCGGGCCAGCAAATGCTGGCCCCGTATGCGTAGTTAGTCCCACCAAACGTCGAAAAGTTCGCTGGTACGCACTTCTTCAAGTTTGTGTTCTTCCAGCCACTTACGCACAATCGACTGATGTTCTTCAGTGCATTTGCCGATTTCCTGCATGCAGATCAGACCTTCCCAGGCCAGATAACCGCTGCCGTCAAAAGCCAGTTTGTTCGGTTCAATAACGTCATTGATAAAGTCATCAACGGTTTTATCAACCTGCTCTTCAGATGTACCTTCCGGGAAACGCCATGCTACCGAAAATCCTAATTCCTGGAATTCGTCGATATGCATTTTTTTACGCAGACGACGGCTACGGTTCTTTGCCATTATTTCACCCTCTCGAACATTAAGTCCCATACGCCATGACCAAGACGATGGCCACGTTGTTCAAATTTGGTTACCGGGCGCGATGGTGGGCGCGGTACGTAATCGTGACTCTCTGACAGGTTTTTATATCCGTCAATGGAGGACATCACTTCAAGCATGTGCTCGGCATAGGCTTCCCAGTCAGTCGCCATGTGGAACACGCCGCCCAGCTTCAGTTTGCTTTTGACCAGCTCGGCAAACGGTACCTGAACGATACGGCGTTTATTATGACGTGCTTTGTGCCACGGGTCAGGGAAAAAGAGCTGAACCATCGTTAAAGAATTGTCAGGAATCATTTTATGCAGCACTTCGACTGCGTCATGGCACATCACACGCAGGTTCTCAACGCCCTCGTCATGGGCCGACGCCAGACATGCGCCCACACCAGGCGAGTGAACTTCAATACCGAGGAAATTTTGCTCCGGACGCGCTTTCGCCATTGCCACCAGTGAGGCGCCCATACCGAAGCCAATCTCCAGCGTAACCGGCGCTTCACGGCCAAACAACGTCGCGAAATCCACCGGCTCTTCGCTGAATTCAACGCCCATCACCGGCCAGTAGTTTTCCAGCGCGTGCTCCTGCCCTTTAGTCAGCCGCCCCTGGCGACGAACAAAACTACGAATCCGGCGCAGTGGACGGCCGTTTTCATCAAATTCCGGTGAGATGACGTCGTTTTTCATAAAAGTTAAGTCTGCTTGTGATTAAGGTCTGAAAACGGGCATTATCCAAAGTTAGTTGCCGGATGCAAGTAAAGGAAGCGCTCACGCTGCGGAAAGTTCCGGTTTACACCCTGTTGCCTCTGTGCTGCAATCTTGCCCCCAACAATAATGAATTCGGTGACCATGCAAGCGTCTCAATTTTCAGCCCAGGTTCTGGACTGGTACGATAAATACGGGCGAAAAACCCTGCCCTGGCAAATTGATAAGACGCCTTACAAAGTATGGCTCTCAGAAGTGATGCTGCAACAGACCCAGGTGACGACGGTCATTCCTTACTTTGAACGGTTTATGGCCCATTTCCCGACGGTGACCGATCTCGCCAACGCGCCGCTGGACGAAGTGCTTCACCTGTGGACGGGGCTCGGTTACTACGCCCGGGCTCGCAATCTGCACAAGGCGGCGCAACAGGTAGCCACGCTGCATAACGGCGTATTCCCTGAAACCTTTGAAGACGTGGCGGCGCTCCCCGGCGTCGGGCGTTCAACCGCCGGCGCCGTGCTGTCACTCTCGTTGGGTCAACCTTTTCCGATTCTTGACGGCAACGTTAAACGTGTGCTGGCGCGCTGCTATGCTGTTAGCGGCTGGCCGGGTAAAAAAGAGGTTGAGAAAAAACTCTGGGATCTTAGCGAGCACGTTACCCCGGTGAAAGGTGTGGAGCGTTTTAACCAGGCGATGATGGATTTAGGCGCGATGGTGTGTACGCGCTCAAAACCGAAATGCTCGCTGTGCCCGTTGCAGAACAGTTGTGTCGCCTGTGCGAATGACAGCTGGTCACTTTACCCTGGCAAGAAACCGAAACAGACGCTGCCTGAGCGGACAGGCTATTTTCTGCTGCTGCAACATCAGGACGAGGTCTTACTGGCACAACGCCCGCCAAGCGGATTGTGGGGTGGGTTATTCTGTTTTCCGCAGTTTACCAGTGAAGAGGAATTACGGGAATGGCTGGCGCAACGGCATGTGAACGCTGATAATTTGACCCAACTTAACGCGTTTCGCCATACCTTCAGCCATTTCCATCTGGATATTGTGCCTATGTGGCTTACTGTGTCTTCATGCGGTTCATGCATGGATGAAGGCAACGCGCTCTGGTATAACTTAGCGCAACCGCCATCTGTTGGCCTGGCGGCTCCAGTGGAGCGTTTATTACAGCAGTTACGTACCGGTGCCCCCGTTTAACGCACCGGACGATGAAGAGGATAAGTTATGAGCAGAACGATTTTTTGCACTTTCCTGCAGCGTGAAGCAGAAGGACAGGATTTCCAGCTGTACCCGGGCGAACTGGGAAAACGCATTTATAACGAGATTTCAAAAGAAGCGTGGGCGCAATGGCAGCACAAGCAGACTATGCTTATCAATGAAAAGAAACTCAATATGATGAACGTCGAGCATCGCAAGCTGCTGGAACAGGAGATGATCAACTTCCTGTTTGAAGGCAAAGACGTGCATATCGAAGGTTATACGCCGGAAGATAAAAAATAAGCACGTTGCCGGATGGCTCAACGCTGTCCGGCAACACCGCACAACGACAAACACAACACGCACTCCCGGAATGATGAAAAAATTTCTCGCGCTTGCCGTTATTGCGCCGTTGCTTATCTCCTGTTCCAGTTCGACCAAAAAAGGCGATTCTTATAATGAAGCCTGGATCAAGGATACCAACGGTTTTGACATTCTGATGGGGCAGTTTGCCCACAACATTGAAAATCTGTGGGGCTATCAAGAAGTGCTGATCGCCGGTCCAAAGGACTACGTGAAGTACACCGATCAGTACCAGACCCGCAGCCATATTAACTTTGACGACGGGACCATTACCGTTGAGACCATCGCCGGGACTGAACCTGCGGCACATTTGCGTCGCGCCATCATTAAAACCTTGCTGATGGGTGATGATCCCACCTCCGTCGACCTCTACTCTGATGTCGATGACATTCAGATCTCCAGAGAGCCGTTCCTGTACGGCCAGGTGCTCGATAACACAGGTCAGCCGATCCGCTGGGAAGGCCGGGCGACGAAATTCGCCGATTACCTGCTGCAAACGCGGATGAAAAGCCGCAGCAACGGGATCCGCATGATTTTCAGCGTGACAATTAACCTGGTGCCGAATCACCTGGATAAACGTGCGCATAAATACCTCGGCATGGTGCGCAAGGCATCCCATAAATATGGCATTGATGAGTCGCTGATTCTGGCGATTATGCAGACGGAGTCATCCTTCAACCCATACGCAGTAAGCCGTTCCGATGCGCTGGGGCTGATGCAGGTGGTTCAGCATACCGCCGGAAAAGACGTTTATCGTTCCCAGGGCCGCTCCGGTATCCCGAGTCGCAGTGAACTGTTCGATCCAGCCAGCAACATAGATACCGGCACCGCCTATCTGGCGATGCTCAACAATGTCTATCTGGGCGGCATCGATAACCCAACGTCACGACGCTATGCGGTGATCACCGCTTACAATGGCGGGGCGGGCAGCGTACTGCGCGTCTTCTCCAGTGATAAAGTGCAGGCCGCGAATATCATCAACAGCATGACGCCAGGGGATGTGTACCAGACGTTAACCACGCGTCACCCCTCTTATGAATCGCGCCGTTATCTGTATAAAGTCAATTCCGCGCAAAAAACCTATCGGCGGAACTGATGCTTCTCTTCCCCGCTCCCGGTAAAACGGCGAGCGGGCGACACAAAAACGTGACAAAAGTCACTTTTTCGCATTGCAAAAAGGTATTGTTTTGCAATTATTTGTCACAGGTAACAAAAAATCACCCATCGTCGTTGATAGAATCACATCATACAGTCACGGCATTTGTGCCAATCGAAACATTCATTCGCCTTCCTGTGTGAGGAAATTAACATGAATCTTAAGCTGCAGCTGAAAATACTCTCCTTTCTGCAGTTCTGCCTGTGGGGAAGTTGGCTGACCACCCTCGGCTCCTATATGTTTGTCACCCTCAAATTTGACGGTGCTTCTATTGGTGCTGTCTATAGCTCGCTGGGGATCGCGGCGGTTCTGATGCCGACCCTGTTGGGGATCGTGGCGGACAAATGGCTCAGTGCAAAGTGGGTTTACGCCATCTGTCACGTGGTGGGTGCAGTGACGCTGTTCATCGCCGCTGAAGTCACGACGCCGGGTGCGATGTTCTTTGTGATCCTGCTTAACTCACTGGCATATATGCCAACGCTTGGGCTTATCAACACCATTTCCTATTACCGCTTGCAGAACGCAGGCATGGACATCGTTACTGACTTCCCGCCGATTCGTATCTGGGGCACCATCGGTTTCATCGCCGCCATGTGGGCCGTGAGCTTCTCCGGTTTCGAACTGAGCCATATGCAGCTGTATATTGGCGCGGCGCTCTCTGTGATGCTGGTGCTGTTTACGTTGACCCTGCCGCACATTCCGGTGGCGAATCAGCAGAAGAATCAAAGCTGGACTTCTATGCTGGGTCTGGATGCCTTCGCGCTGTTTAAAAACAAGCGTATGGCTATCTTCTTCATCTTCTCAATGATGCTCGGCGCAGAACTGCAAATTACCAACATGTTCGGGAACACCTTCCTGCACAGCTTCGACAACAACCCGCTGTTCTCCGGAAGCTTTATCGTTGAGCACGCGTCGGTGATGATGTCGATCTCGCAGATCTCCGAAACCCTGTTCATCCTGACCATTCCGTTCTTCCTCAGCCGTTACGGGATCAAGAACGTCATGCTGATCAGTATCGTGGCGTGGATGTTGCGCTTCGGCTTGTTCGCCTACGGCGACCCGAGCCCGTTTGGTACCGTGCTGCTGGTTCTGTCGATGATTGTTTACGGCTGCGCCTTCGACTTCTTCAACATCTCCGGTTCGGTGTTCGTTGAGAAAGAAGTTCGTCCGGAAATCCGCGCCAGTGCGCAGGGCATGTTCCTGATGATGACCAACGGCTTCGGCTGTATCCTCGGCGGCGTGGTAAGCGGGAAAGTGGTAGAGCATTACACCCTGAACGGCATTACCGACTGGCAGACCGTGTGGCTGATTTTTGCCGGCTACTCACTGGTTCTGGCCTTTGCCTTCGTGGCGCTGTTTAAGTACAAGCACGTTCGCGTCCCGACCGGCACGCAGACCGTCGCACATTAATCTCTCTGCCGGATAAGACGCTTTCGCGTCTTATCCGGCCTACTCCGATACACCTGGCCGGATAAGCGCAAGCGCCATCCGGCATTCTCTTTCGATTATTTCAACACATATCCGTATAACCGTTTAATGCCATCGGCATCGGTTTCACTATAAACGCCCTGCAACTCCGGCGAGAACCCAGGCAGCATATTCACCCCCTCTTCCAGCGCCAGGAAATAACGCTGTACCGCACCGCCCCAGACTTCGCCCGGCACTACGCACAGCACGCCCGGAGGATACGGCAGCGCCCCTTCCGCCGCGATACGGCCTTCAGCATCACGAATGCGCACCAGTTCAACATCACCACGAATAAAGGCGCTGTGGGCATCCTGTGGGTTCAGCGCCACCGTCGGGAAACTCTCCTGACGGAACATCGCTTTTTGCAGATCCTTCACGTCAAAACTGACATACAGATCGTGCATCTCTTGACACAGTTCGCGCAGGGTGTAGTCGCGATAGCGCACCGGATATTTATTGAAGATAGTCGGAAGCACCTGTGCAAGCGGCGTGTCGTCTTCGATATGCTGTTCAAACTGTGCCAGCATCGCCGTTAAATGCGCCATTTTTTCCGGACTCTCGGCGGGCGTCAGCAGGAACAGAATCGAGTTGAGATCGCACTTCTCCGGCACAATACCGTTTTCACGCAGGTAATGGGCCAGAATGGTGGCCGGAATACCAAAATCAGTATAACGTCCGGTCTGCGCATCAATACCCGGCGTGGTGAGCAGCAGCTTGCACGGATCGACAAAATACTGATCGTCGGCATACCCTTCGAAGCCGTGCCATTTTGCGCCCGGCGCAAAGCTGAAGAAACGCCGCTCGCGGGCAATCACCTCGGTGGGATACGACTGCCACGCCTTACCCTCCACAACCGGCGGAATGAACGGCACAAGCAGCTTACAATGGGTCAGGATAGCCTTACGCGCCTCAATCCCCAGCGTCACGCACTCTGCCCACAGACGTCGACCACTCTCCCCTTCGTGGATTTTGGCATTGACATCCAGCGCGGCAAACAGCGGGTAGAACGGACTGGTTGAAGCGTGCAGCATGAACGCATTGTTCAGCCGCTTATGCGGACAGAAACGCGCCTGGCCACGAATGTGATTATCTTTCTTGTGGATCTGCGAGGTCTGTGAGAACCCGGCCTGCTGTTTATGCACCGACTGGGTGACGAAAATACCCGGATCGTTTTCATTCAGCTCCAGCAGCAGCGGCGAGCCGTCGGCCATCATCGGGATAAACTGCTCATAGCCGACCCAGGCAGAGTCAAACAGAATGTAGTCACAAAGATGACCGATTTTGTCGATCACCTGACGGGCATTGTAGATCGTGCCGTCGTAGGTTCCCAACTGGATGATTGCAAGCCTGAAGGGACGCGGCAACTCTGCCTTTTCTGCGGCTATGTCGCGGATCTGTTCGCGCAGATACGCTTCATCAAAGCAGTGTTCATCGATCCCGCCGATAAAACCAAACGGGTTACGAGCAGCCTCCAGATATACCGGAGTCGCCCCCGCCTGAATCAGCGCACCGTGGTGATTCGATTTGTGGTTGTTGCGATCGAACAGCACCAGATCGCCCCGCGTCAGCAGCGCATTGGTGACCACTTTATTCGCCGCTGACGTGCCGTTCAGGACAAAATAGGTTTTATCGGCGTGGAAGACTTTGGCGGCAAACTTTTGCGCATCTTTGGCTGACCCCTCGTGAATCAGCAAATCCCCCAATTTCACGTCGGCATTGCACATGTCGGCACGAAAAACATTTTCACCAAAGAAGTCATAGAAATGACGCCCGGCTGGGTGCTTTTTAAAGAATGCGCCGTGCTGATGTCCCGGACAGGCGAACGTGCTGTTTTTCATTTCCACATACTGCGTCAGCGTGTCGTAAAACGGCGGCAGAAGGTCTTCCTCATACAGGCTGGCGGCAGATTCCAGCTCCAGCCACTCCTGCGCAGTACCGCGAATAACGGCGGTCGCGCCTGCGGGTAGAGCTATGTTCTCTTCGGTGAGAATAAAGACCGGCAGATGAAAGCCCGTGCGTTTGAGTAACGCAAGAATGCCGCTACGGCTATCGGTAACGGTCATGACGACGGCAGCGACATCGGTAAAGTCGGTACTGTCCAGCGCCACAACGCCGCGATGAGTAGATAAACGAGAAACCAGTTCACTACTGGCGGCAATGTTCATTGATTTCATAAGCGCAAAAACCCGTTTCGGGAGAATAAGAGTCCCGGACAAGGCTCATTGCCCTGCCCCACGAGATGTTTAGGTCAAACTGGTCACCAGCTCCGACCGCCAGACATCAGTAAAAGCAGACCGTTTCTGATTTTACTGTTGTCTTGCAGTGAGCATACGTTGCCCTCACCGCATGGTGAGTAAAAGGGAAGGAATAACGAGAAGGGGCAGCCATCGCGCTAACCGGCGATGCGAAAGGCGATGTGAAGGTGTTGCGTTCATCCCATGCGGCCCCGAACAGACTGGAGAAAATTCGCGCAATCATGGCACCTTTAACCAGGAGGGGCAAGATTTAATTCTTATGCACACTTGTTGCGGTTAAACAACACTGTAAATGAGAACCAGGTCATAATAATGCACTTTGACAACATAATGAGCAGGAGCTTACGTGGTAATTGGACCTTTTATTAACGCCAGCGCCGTTTTGGTGGGTGGTGTTATTGGCGCCCTTCTTAGCCAACGTTTGCCGGAACGGATTCGTGTCTCCATGACCTCTATTTTCGGTCTCGCGTCACTTGGCATTGGTATCTTACTGGTGGTCAAATGCGCCAATCTTCCGGTTATGGTGCTGGCAACGCTGGTCGGCGCGCTAATTGGTGAGTTTTGTTATCTGGAAAAGGGGATCAACACCGCCGTCGCCAAAGCGCAGACACTCTTTATGCGGTCGGGTAAAAAGCAGCCCCATGAATCGTTTATCCAGAATTATGTCGCCATCATTGTCCTTTTCTGCGCCAGCGGGACGGGGATTTTTGGGGCTATGCGCGAAGGAATGACCGGTGATCCGAGCATCCTGATTGCTAAATCCTTCCTCGATTTCTTTACCGCCATGATCTTCGCCTGCTCTCTGGGTATCGCCGTGTCGGCTATCGCGGCTCCGATGCTGCTCATCCAGTTTTCACTGGCAACCTGCGCGGCGCTGATATTGCCGCTCACCACCCCCGCAATGATGGCCGATTTCAGTTCGGTCGGGGGATTATTGCTGGTCGCCACTGGTTTACGCATCTGCGGGATTAAGATGTTTGCCGTGGTCAATATGCTCCCGGCGCTGCTCCTCGCCATGCCGCTTTCCGCCGCCTGGACCGCGTATTTCGCTTGAGAATGCGTGCAATAACAGCAAAGTGGTGATAGATTGTGCAGTCTGCGTTGAATTGAAGAAATTTCGTTGACGAAACGAGGCGGATCGGTTTTAATGCGCCCCGTTGCCCGGATAGCTCAGTCGGTAGAGCAGGGGATTGAAAATCCCCGTGTCCTTGGTTCGATTCCGAGTCCGGGCACCACCTTTCCTTTTTTATGCTTCCCTATGAATTCCCATATGTATGTAATTCAATAAGTTAGCGTAAAAATCTTTCCAGATGCGTTTTGATTTATCCCTACGTATCCGGAAAATTAGGGGTCAGATTGAGGGTTCATTCAGTTCGATGAACGGAGAGACCCTCATGTTGACTGACAGCAAGATCCGCGCCGCGAAACCCCTCGCAAAATCCTATAAGCTCACTGATGCACAAGGTCTGTACCTGACGGTATCCACCAGTGGCTCTAAGCTATGGTATTTCCGCTACCGTTTTGAAGGTAAGGAAAACCGTCTGGCCTTTGGCCCCTATCCGCAGGTTACGCTGGCAGAAGCCCGCGAAAAGCGCGATGCGGCGCGTAAGCTGCTGGTATCAGGCATTTGCCCTTCCCTGCCCCGCAAGGCGGAAAAAGCCGCCGTTGACGGCACTCACACCTTTCAGTACATCGCCACTGCATGGCACACCAGTTGCCTGAAACTCTGGTCGGCTGACCACGCCGATAAAATCCTCACCTGCCTGAAGCGCTACGTCTTTCCTGATATTGGCGCAATGGACATTGCAGAGGTTGAAACCCGCCATCTGGCGCAACTGGTTAAGACTATCGATGATAAAGGCGTGCATGACGTTGCCGGGCGGGTGCGCCAGCATCTGACCAAAATCATGCGTCACGCCGTACAGCAGGGAACGATTAAATATAATCCGGCTTACGATCTGGATGGCGTCGTGACCCCGGTTGTGACCCAACATCACCCCGCCCTGCCCCTGAAACGCCTGCCGGAGTTGCTGGACAAGATTAATGGCTACAAGGGGCGGGAACTGACCCGTCTGGCGCTGGAGCTGAATCTGCACGTTTTCCTGCGCTCCAGTGAGCTGCGCCTCGCCCGCTGGGATGAGTTCAACCTGAAAGCCCATATCTGGACGGTGCCTGCACAGCGGGAAGCGGTTAAGGGCGTGAGATTTTCATCGCGTGGCGCAAAGATGAAGGATGAGCATCTGGTGCCGTTATCCGCGCAGGCTGTCGCCCTGCTGGAGCAGATAAAGGAAATTACCGGAGATTCCGTTTTCGTGTTTGCAGGTGCGCACTCGATGAACAAGCCGATGAGTGAAAACACCATCAACAAGGCGCTGCGCGTGATTGGCTATGACACTAAAACCGAAGTGTGCGGTCATGGTTTCAGAACGATGGCCTGTAGCGCGCTGAACGAGTCCGCGCTGTGGTCGAAGGATGCCATCGAACGCCAGATGAGCCACAAGGAGCGCAACGGCGTGCGGGCGGCGTATGTGCATAAGGCGGAGCATCTGGAAGCGCGTATGGAGATGATGCAGTGGTGGTCGGATTATCTGGACGTGAGCCGCGAGGGCTACGTTGCGCCGTATATTTATGCGCGGCGGCACAAGGCGGCCTGACCCAGCGACAATATAATTTGTTTATAATGAAAAAGCAGATCCTGATTGAATCCGGATCTGCTTTTTGTATCGAAAGATTTTGTCTGCACCAGTTCAGTGTCATCGTTTACCTGCACCAGTCCGCCGTCGCCTGCCTGTGTCAGGACTGCGCCAGATATTATCGGATAAGCATCAAACTGCGCCAGTGTTAAGGCCCTTTTAGCCCTTTGGCCTTTTCCGGTCTGGCGCTGTTACCCTTAACCCCCCTTTACCTTTATCTAGCCTTTTTCCTTTTGCTGGCGCAATCATCAGAAAAATACCGTAATGCTGCACCAGAAGCCTATTAATAGGCTACACCGTTCGTAAGCACCGTTATTAAGAGGAAACCGTACAAAAAATTTCTACGTAGAAATTTTTTCGGTGGATAACGATGAATAAAGGATATTTTATAATGTGATGCCTATCAAAAATCGACCGCCAAAGCATAACCAATTGATTTATCATGAACAGTCATAAATTTAATAGTTAATAATTATTGTTCCTGTCAGTATTGATAGGAAAGCGTACAAAAAATTTTGGCCCCAAAATTTTTTGTACGAAAACCGATTAATACCCCAGAGATTAATAGGAAATCACCCCAAATTATTTGGGGGCAAATAATTTTGCACGAAAACCGATGAATAACTCGATCTTTTCAAGGTAGCGGCTATCAGTCAGTATCCCTTCGCCCGTAAACCTGCGCCACATACCGCCCGCGCCCGTCGCCGTGGCCCAAATCTATCGCCGTCATCGCCAGCGCTTCTTTATCACAAAATCCCTGCGCCAGATAATGACGGATCGCATCCTGCGCCCACGCATAGCGCAACGAGTGCGGGGAATATGTGCCAGTTAATCCGAAACGTGACGCCTGACTGTGCCAGTATTTCATCGCGCTTTTCAGGTCCGGCTTATCTATCAGCCTGCCGTGGCGATCTTCTGCCACGGCCAGCGCATTATCCAGCGCTTTCCTGACAGCGACAGCATCAAGAATAATCGTCTCACGGGGTCGCCCGCCTTTGCGGTTAAGCGAGTGTCACCACGATCCAGCGCCTGCTGCCACGTTTTCAGCGACTGTACACTCTGCACCGCCTCCTGCGAACGTAATCCCATCAGCCTTGAGAGTTCCAGCGCTGCCGCCAGCCACGGATCTTTTACGCGGGCCGTCTCCAGCACGTCACGATAGTGCTCCGACGTGATAGCCAGCTTCGTACCGTTGCGGGATGCGCCAGACAGACCAAGAGAACGGTTGTTCAGCCGCTCACTCTGCGCCAGCCTGTCACGCCCCGCCTGTTTCAGAATGCAGCGCACCGCTGCCATCTCATTTTGCAGGGAACGCTTTGTAATGCCCTGCGCCAGCCGTTCACGGATATAACCTTCTATATGTCGCGCCTTAAGCTGCTCCAACCGGCGGATCTGCACATTCTGCGCCAGTACCAGACGTTCACAGAACCGCTGCGCCAGCTTAATGCGATCGTGAACGGTCTTGTGGCTACCGCCTGCCTGCTGCGCAAGCCGTTTCATTTCCTGCTCCAGTATTCCCATACATTCCCCTTTTCATGAATGCCGCAAACTCATTCCCCAAAAATCCAACACTGATACAGCTTTCCCCGGCGCACTGGCCGATAGCCCCTGTTTTTTTGTCGGGGCTGCGAACGATACCTGAGCGCCGGGGCGGCAGCCGTTGAGGTGTGGTGGGGCTTCGGTTGTGCTCTCAGAGCAGCCGCCCGCTTGCGCGGGTTATCCCCCGGATCGTCCAGATCCGCCTCCGGTATTGGTTCATGTTCTCCTTATGCGTAAAATGGCCTGAAAAGGCGGAGTCAGAATCCAGCCATAAGCTGGCGCAGTTGAGTTGTCTGGTGCAGGTCGAAAGGGCTGCGTGCGTCACTTTCCCGCTCTGCGCGGTTAAAGTGACGCACGGGTCTGGTGCAACGTCTGAAAATTTATCGTCTGGTGCAGTTTTACGGTCACACGGCAGCAAAGCCTGTCGGCAATGCAGGCCGCAGGCCGTGAAGCAAAAGGCGCTGAGGGTGTCAGCAGATACAGGTTAGCCGGGAAAATTCCGGCGCGGTACAGATTCAGACCAGCAGACTGGCGCAGTAAAGGATGTATCGTGTTAAAACTCAGGCCTCCGTCGCGATGCTCTGCGACCCGGTGTTTGCAGAGGTCTGCACCGGTAAACGGCTCAACCGTCCTGATAACAGGCGCTTCTTTCAGGTTGCGAAGCGTTGGACGCTGTCAACGACAGCATGGAGCAGGAGGGAGACTATGCCAGTACCGATGGTGCAGAAAGGAAAAACTGTTTTTGCGTTAAAAAGGATTTTTGCGAGTCTGGACTGCCGCGCTTCGCTTGTCATCTCCCGATCTTCTGACAGCAAAGCCATCAGAAGATCGGGAGAGACGATTTAGCCATTTTCAGGCTTGCGGTAGCGGGAAGGCCAGATTTGCTCTGGTGCAATATCTAACGCTTCGGCGATCAATCTCTCACCTTTGGGCCACTGCCTTATCAGCGCGTTTGCCAGCGTGGAGGACGCCAGCCCGGCCTGACGGGACAGCGCCGCCAGCGAAGTGCCCCGTTTTCTCAGCCCGGCGATAATGTCGGCGGAGTACCAGTCCTGCTGCATCATGCTGTCACCTCCTCGATAAACTTCACGCCATCGGTGGTACGTATCCAGCGCGGAGCCTTAAGTTCAGCGGCAAAGCACCAGACCAGCTCACACAATAATCCTGTCAGCGTCTGTTCCATTTTCGGCAGTAACGCCCGCCCCGTCAGAAGCTGCGCCAGCGTGAGTGAGTAGTCACAAAGTAATTCGGAACCGGGTTCAAAGCAGGTGGAGCTGGCGGGAAGGGTATCGGTGGTCAGGCTTTCTATCAAGTGGGGCGGAATGGGCTCGTTCAGCGTGGGACGCAGCAGCGCAAGACAGGCGGCAAGCCGTCCGTAAAGCGCCAGCCGTAGCGCCGGATCATCGCTTTCAATGAGGGTGTCGGCGAAGTTTTCGCAGTGGCTGGCCAGTACGGTGAAATCCGTGGCGGCGTTGAAGGGAACGGAAAGTAACGGGTGTGTTTGAGTGGGGATCGTAGCCATAGTGGCAGCCTCCTGTAACGTTTTATATTTCCGCCACCGGAGAGGTCAATCTCACGGGTGGCAGAACCGGACGGGGTTGACCTTACCGGCGTTACAGGGAACCGGCGCGTCTTGCGACGCCCCCGCCCGGCCCGCCATAGAGGTGTAGCCGTGCGCACGACATAAAAAAAGACGCGGGCGCGTCGTATGTCGCCTGTAACAGTTTTCAGGAGGTCAAGCCCGGCACCTGAATTTGCAGGTACGGATAAAAGATACCGCGATTAGCGGTTAACAGCAAGCGAGGTTATGGAAGACAGATCGCAAATAGAAAAAACTGTCTTTAAATTGTACGGCCATCTCAAAATAGATAATTATCAATAAATTAGCGTGGCATCAAATTATGCTTCTCAATTCGTTATTAACATAAACCGCCTTTGCATGTTAATAATCCCGGAGTAAATGATGTCTGTAGAAAACCGTTCGAAGCTGCTTCGTATGACCATCCGCAACATTGGATGTATAGGAAATGAAGGTATCGATATTGCGCTTGATAATATTGTTTGTCTGGTAGGAAAAAACAATGCCGGTAAGTCTACTGTTCTCAGAGCCTATGAGTTAGCCAAAGGAAGCGTGCCATTTGATCCCGCGCATGATCGACACCAACACGCTCAACCGGATCAGCCTTCTGAAGTACTTCTCGAAGTACATATTCCTCGAGGCATTGGCAACGTTGATGAAAAATGGAAACAGGAAAGAGATGGACTTCTTGTTGTAAAAAGCCGCTGGCAATGGTGCGCACCTGATTTTCAGAAAGTCCGTACTACCTGGGCTCCGAACGGAGACGATGGACAGGGCTGCTGGGCGGAGGATGGCAAAGCAGGCGGTGCCGATCCGGTATTTGGTTCCCGGCTTCCCAGACCGCTACGGATTGGTTCACTTGAAGATGCAGCGAAAACAGAAGAACTGTTACTTAAACTTGCTCTGTCACCTCTGTTCACAGAACTGGAAAAAGCCCGGAGTAATCCAAAATCCGATCTGGCAAAAGCGATTGAGAGTGTTTCCTCCAGTATGAATGCTCTCAGCGAGCAGCATCAGGAACATTTCAATGGTATTGCGGGTAAGATCTCGACGGGATTCAAAAGTATTTTTCCCCGACTGGATGTTAGCCTTAACGTGTGTGCGGCACCGCTTGTTCCAAAAGTTGACGAACTTATTAAAAATGGTTCGAGTTTAAGAATTTCGGATGGAAGAGCTGATACCGATTTGGTTCAGCAGGGAACAGGGGCTCGCAGAGCGTTATTCTGGGCAATGCTTCAGGTCCATAATGAGCTTAATCGCGATAAAGAGGTACGCGGCGACTATCGCAAACGCCTTGAAAAAGATATTACCGAGCTTTCGAAAAAAGTAGCGAAACCCACCAAAAAAGATGATCCGGAACAGCTGGCAGAGTATTTAGCACAGGCCAAAGCGTTACTGGATGCCCACGACAGTGGCGCACCAATCCCGGACAGCCCGGAAGATCCTGCCTTTCCCGGCTACCTGCTATTAATCGATGAACCAGAAAATGCTTTACACCCTATGGCTGCCCGAGCAGCTCAGCGTCATTTATACCAACTGGCAAAAAACCCGGACTGGCAGGTCATTCTGACTACCCATTCGCCTTATTTTATCAATCCGTTTGAAGACCACACCACTATTGTGCGTTTAGACCGGGAAAGAGATGATGACCAGTCCCCGGTAACGCCGAGAACCTATCGCTCAGATCTGATTGAATTTGAAGGCGATGATAAACAAAGGCTTCAAGCGTTACAGCATATCGATCCCAGCTTTTCTGAGGTCTTTTTTGGTTCACACCCTGTACTGGTTGAAGGCGATACGGAACATGCTGCATTTATGGCGTCCATCATAGAACGCAATCATGCGCTAATGGATCAGGTTGCTATCATCCGCGCTCGGGGAAAAGCCATACTGGTGCCGCTGATAAAAGTACTTACGCATTTCAAAATTGATTTCAGTCTGGTGCATGACGCCGATTCTCCGCTGAACTCAAAAGGAAATAGAAATGGTATGTGGACAGAAAACGAAAAAATCAAAAATGCCATCCGACAGGCCAGAAGTGAAGGACTTACGGTTCGCCACCGCGTCAGTGTGCCTGATTTTGAACGTTTTCTGGATGGAGACGAAGCGTCGAAAGATAAGCCACTAAATGCTTATCTGCAAATCACTCAGGACGAAGGCCTGGCTACTGGTGTTCAGGATTTATTGACCGCACTTATTTCTTCCGAACAGCACTCCCCTTTTGAAACAGTCAGAGATACCAGTCACTACATGCAACAATTGCTGGAGCAGGTTATTAGCTGGGCAGAGCAGCACGGTAAACAAGAGGATCCCAGATTCAGACGCAATGCGGAACCACTAAACGCTGAGGTCTGATACAGAAACCGACAGGGTCGTTCTTCATAGCGACTCTGTCATTAATTATACTAATGTAGACATGTTTTTGCTGACATCAATATGCTTGTATACCTTGATAGATATGGTCTAAAATAAAATTACATTGGTATTAAACGTCAGTACAGGAGAATCAATGTCTGTTGCCGCTCTGGCCCGCCAGCGGGTTCACCGCATGAAGCGGGGCATCCCCTTTTCCATCAGCGGATTTTACTCGCTGGGAAGTCGTGCGTCAGTACAACAGGCAATGAGTCGTCTGGTCAAAGAAGGCCTGCTGGTCCGGGTTGAACGCGGTTTTTACTCCCGGCCAAAACCATTGAAAAATCTGCCATCCGTAAACGTTGTCGCCAGCGCCAATGCCGTTGCCGCAGCATGGGCAAAAGAGCGCGGTTACAAAATCACCCTTCAGGGACTGGAAGCCGCTTACCGGTTAGGGCTACAAACGCAGGCGCCGGTTAAACGCATCTACTGGTCAAACGGCCCTACGCGAGAGTTCCGTGTCGGTAATGAGTTGGTACGGATCCAGCATAAATCAGCAAGCCGATTACGTTGGCTGAACCGGCCTGAAGGAGAGCTAATGCGCGGTTTGCTGAGTCTGGAGCAGGAATATACCCCGCCGGAAACGCTGAAGAATGCTTTTCATCGGCTGAGCATCCCGCCCGCTAAAGCCCGACAGATTGCCGGAAAGTTAATGAATGAGCCTGCGCTTCACGCATGGCGCTCACAGCTGATAACGTTGCAAAAGGCGCTCTGATGGACATTTTTGATTACTACCGGAGCGCATCGCAACGCCGTGAGCTTCAGGAAATCCTCTCTTACGCGGCGCAGCAGCATCCCTCCGGGCTGGGAGCCAGCTTTCTGGAAAAGGATCTCTGGGTAACGGAGATCCTTCGGCTGCTTTTTAATGAGGATCTGCTGGGAGATTTATCTGTCGCGTTTAAAGGTGGAACAGCGTTAAGCAAATGCTGGAACGTGATTGAGCGTTTTTCTGAAGATATCGATCTTTCTGTTCACTGGGCCGATCTGGCAGGTCACTCAGAAGAGGAAGAACAGCAGGCGTGGGAGCAAAGCACGCTAAATAACAGCCAGAATCGCCGGTTCAGAGAGCAGCAGCAAGAGCGCTTAACAGAATGGACAAACGCGCTGGCAGAACGGTTAAACCAACGCTTTCAGGCTTATGAAATTCCGGGCCTTGAAGCAAAAATGGAACCCGACAGCGGTGGCGAAAAAGTCGATATCTATTTCCCACGGGTGAAAGAAGACAGTATGGCCTATCAGCGCGATCATATTCTGTTGGAATTTGGCGGACGAAATCGTGGCAAGCCAACCGATCAGATGCCTGTTGTGAGCTATCTGTCCGGGATTGCTGGAATGGATGCACTTCTGTTACCCGCCGCGACCGTAAACGCTTATGACACCGGTTATATTCTTTGGGAAAAGCTGACGGCGCTGCACCAGTTCTGCACGCAAACCAAAGCGCCAAATTCGGCCCGACTGGCACGCCATTGGTATGATGTGGATTGTCTGCTGAGTAATCATTTTGCCAGCCCCTATGAAACGCTAGAAGCCATGCGCAATGTGGTCGAGATGAAGCAACGTCGCTGGTCTGTACCGGGTGTGGATTTTACTCAGGTGATTGTCGGAAACTTGCAACTGTTGCCTGACGATGCTGAACGGTTCGCCGCGATCGCCGGGGATCATCAAACGGCAGTGGAAGGGGGAATGTTCTTTAGTGAGCCTGACAGATTTGCTGACATTGCCGATCGTCTTCGTCATGCACAAGATGAAATCAATCGTTTTATGTGTGATTCACAGGTATAACCTGGCCCTGCCAATTGATCCCCTAGCCATATGGCATAATCCTTTTGAATAACAGGGTTTTTATGCTTGTACTCCAGCCCATTCGCGGTATTATTTTACGATCTCTCTCCCAGTTTTATGCTTACCGCCTTTGCCGCTCGTAGAACAATGCCGGGAAGCATTATCAGCGATTAAGGGCACGGAATGGGCTTCTGGATATTCGTTATTGCACTGGCTGTTATCTGGCTTCTGTTTTCCAAAAAGAAAAAGTCGCCACCCCCCAAAGTAAACAGCAAAATCATCACCAAAATAAATCATTCATCTCAACAGAAATCTCTCAATAAGCCAGACAGCAGCGTGACAAATATGCATTCTCAGGCCTTCGATGATGACGAACTGGCAACTTTTACCTTCGTTAATGGGCAAACGGTTGAATACAGCACCAGTCGTGAACAGCCGCGAGAAACCGCCGCCCGTAGCAATACCACGCCAGCGCGATGGGTCAAACCGGGAGAAAGTATCACCATTCAAAACGTCGTCATTAATCACGGTTATTTTTATTTCGGCGGGCGGTTAAAAACACATTCATCAGGAGAATATGGCTATCTTTATAACGATGGTTCCGATGCTTCGCTGGTTAACGACGCTTTCTCCATCGAACCCATTTCACGCCATTATTATGATGAATCGCTGGGATACTGGCCCACCTTTGCTACTCTCTCTCCTCGCTGTCGTGGCGCCTATCTTGACTGGCTGGCAAGCGATCGCAGCGATGCGAGCTGCCCCGTTGGTTATGTGTTTATCTATTTTTACGGTCTTGAACGCCGCGTACTGGCGGATGGCACACAAGAGGCTATTTCTGACGATGAATTCAAAGCATTATTCGAAGAGATATCGCGCCTGAGAACCGTATTTCAGGCAAGCGGTTCCTTCCGTCATTATGCAACGCATTTGCTGGAAATGATGATCATTCTCAGACCGAAGTTACTTTCTATACATACCGAAAACGAATATTTCTCATCGAGGAGTGCATTACTGTTCAGATTGAATCTGGCGACGGTGGTCGATAAAGGACAACCTGTTTGTGCCGATCTGGCACTGGCATGGATACACTATTTTCCTGATTACACCCTGCGCACGCCTGCCCGTCGATGTCATTCTGAATTTTCCGCGTTATTCAAACAGCGTTATACCCAAAAATACGGTGACGGTATTGTCGTCAAACCCAATAAAACACGGTTGTATTTAAGCTATACCCCCGCCAGTGGTACGCTTCGGGAACTTCAGGTAAAAAAACAGATGGATCTTCCCGATCCCAGCGTTTTAAAAGCCCCAGTTCAGAAATTAATTCCTGTTGCAGAATCCTGTATCAATGCGCTGGATGCCTACAGTCGCTATCTTGGTAAAAAAGATGCCTCACCAAGTGATGTCGCCGCCATCATGCTGCTTCCCGATGAAATACTGACCGAAGATGCAGAACACCTGTTTGCTGAATTTAAACGCTGGGCAGATAAGAAAATCCGTGAACATTCAGGGCTGGCGACAGTGGCCGATTTCTGGGCCAGACTGGGTATGCCTGTACCGGATAAGATTAATAAGAAAGAAGCCGAACTGATGCAAAATTTCGCCAGGCGAGCAGGCTACGGCATTGCGCCGGATATGCGCTATCACCTTGTCCGGCCAGAGCCAGAAGGACATCTTGTTTTATTTCCTGAAGGGCATGCGGAATTCTACGTACCGTCAGCAGAATTTACGTCAGTCTCTGTGGCGCTTCGGTTAGGTGCCATGATTGCACAAATGGACAAGCGCGTGGACGTTGCTGAACAGGCCGCGCTGGAAAAAACCATTGATCACAATGATACGTTGTCGCCAACAGAAAAACGTTCGCTGCACGCCTACCTCACCTGGCGGCTCAATACGCCTGCAAATCAGGCCGGTCTGAAAGCTAAAATTGAGCAACTCAGCGATAAAGATAAATCCACTATTGGCAACGTGATTATCAGCGTCGCCTGCGCAGACGGAAAAATCGATCCGGCTGAAATTAAGCAACTGGAAAAAATCTACGCCAGCCTTGGTCTGGACAGCAGTACCGTCACCAGCGATATCCACCGACTGTCAACCGCAGAAACAACGCCGACGGCTACGTTACAAACCCCATCAGCGACGAGCGGCGCGTTTTCTCTTGATGAACGGATCCTTGCCCGTCATGAGTCTGATACCACGGACGTACGCCAGTTACTGAACACCATCTTCACCGAAGATGAACCCGCAGATGAATCCCCGGCGGAGATCCCGCCACACGCTGGCGCAGGTCTTGATGAAGCACATCACCAGCTTTACCAACGTTTGCTGGAAAAAGAGCGCTGGGCGCGAAACGAAGTCGCTGAGCTATGCCAGCAATTTAATTTGATGCTAAGCGGCGCGATTGAAGCAATTAATGACTGGTCTTTCGAACAGGTTGACGCCCCGGTGCTTGATGATGACGATGATATTTACGTTGACCTGGAAATTGCACAAGAACTCAAAGGATAATTTATGTCTGGCATTCGTATTCGTCTCAAAGAAAGAGACGCTATTATTCAGTCACTAAAGTCAGGCGTGACGCCTAAAATTGGTATTCAGCATATTCAGGTTGGCCGGGTCAACGAGATAAAAGCGCTGTATCAGGATATTGAACGTATCGCGGATGGCGGTGCAGGATTCCGGCTAATTATCGGGGAATACGGCTCAGGTAAGACATTCTTTTTAAGCGTTGTGCGCTCAATTGCACTAGAGAAAAAACTGGTGACAATCAGTGCCGATTTATCCCCGGACAGGCGTATCCACGCGACGGGTGGACAGGCGCGTAACCTTTATTCCGAACTGATGAAGAATCTGTCCACGCGCAATAAGCCGGACGGAAACGCATTATTAAGCGTGGTTGAGCGCTTTATCACGGAAGCCAGAAAAGAAGCAGAAAGCACAAATGTGCCGGTTCCGACGATTATTCACCAAAAGCTCGCTGACCTGTCTGATATGGTTGGCGGTTACGATTTCGCCAAAGTCATTGAATGTTACTGGCAGGGCCACGAGCAGGATAATGAGACATTGAAATCAAATGCCATCCGCTGGCTAAGAGGTGAATACTCCACGAAAATCGACGCCCGTAACGATCTGGGTGTGCGCACCATTATTTCTGATGCCTCTTTCTACGATTCGCTAAAGCTGATGAGCCTGTTTGTCCGTCAGGCCGGATACGCGGGTCTGTTGGTGAATCTGGATGAGATGGTCAATCTGTATAAGCTCAGTAATACGCAGGCCCGGGTTGCCAACTATGAACAGATACTGCGTATTCTGAATGACTGCCTGCAAGGGACGGCTGAATATATCGGCTTTTTACTTGGCGGTACGCCAGAATTCCTGTTCGATCCACGCAAGGGGTTGTACAGCTACGAAGCGCTCCAGTCCCGACTGGCGGAAAACAGCTTCGCTCAGCGGGCTGGTGTCATTGATTATTCGTCCCCTTCCCTGCATTTAGCCAGCCTGACGCCGGAAGAGCTCTATATTCTGTTGAAAAACCTACGTCACGTTTATTCCGGCGGCGATGCGGATAACTATCTGGTTCCTGATGATGCACTGACGGCATTCCTACGCCACTGTAGCAATACTATTGGTGATGCCTATTTCCGTACGCCACGAAACACCATTAAAGCCTTCCTGGATATGCTGGCCGTGCTGGAACAAAACCCGTCCATTCAGTGGTCGCAGTTAATTGCCGGTGTTGCGATCGCGGAAGAAAAACCCAGCGATATGGATGAAATAACGTCGGCAGAAGATACTGACGAGGACGGTCTGGCTGATTTCCGATTATGACGAACGAATACCAGCGGCTGGATCCACGCATACAGAAATGGATATATCGGCAGGGATGGGCCGATCTCCGGGAACTGCAAAAAAAAGCCATTCCACCGATATTAGCGGGCGATCGGGATGTCCTGATCAGCGCCGCGACTGCCGCGGGTAAAACGGAAGCTTTTTTCCTGCCCGCCTGTTCTGCCATTGCGGATATTCAGGGCGGTTTTGGCATTCTATACATTAGCCCACTTAAGGCCCTGATTAACGATCAGTATCGACGGCTGGAAAGCCTCGGCGATGCGCTGGAGATGCCGGTCACGCCCTGGCATGGTGACGTTGCGCAGAGCAAAAAACTGAAAGCGAAGAAAAACCCTGCCGGTATTTTGCTTATCACCCCAGAGTCGCTGGAAGCGATGCTGATCCGCAATGCGGGATGGTTAAAGCAGGCTTTCGCTCCACTGGCGTATATCGCCATTGATGAATTCCACGCCTTCATCGGTTCTGAGCGGGGTATGCAGCTTCTCTCTCTGTTAAATCGGATCGATCACCTACTGGGAAGAATCAACAATCCAGTCCCCCGAGTCGCACTCAGCGCAACGCTGGGAGAACTGGAGCGAGTACCGTTATCTCTGCGGCCAAATCAACGTCTGCCCTGCGACATTATTACTGACAGTCAGACTCACGCCACGCTAAAAGTGCAGGTGAAAGGTTATCTGGAACCGCTAACCACCTCGGGCCAGCAACCGCCGCCGTCTGCAGAGACGCAAATCTGCCATGATATCTTTCGCCTCTGTCGCGGTGATTCCCATCTGGTGTTCGCTAATAGTCGCAAACGGACCGAAAGCATTGCCGCTACGCTTAGCGATCTCAGTGAAGCGAACATCGTTCCCAATGAGTTCTTCCCCCATCACGGCTCGCTGTCCAGAGATCTGCGTGAAACGTTGGAACAGCGGCTTCAACAAGGCAACTTACCTACCACCGCCATCTGTACGATGACGTTAGAGCTTGGCATCGACATCGGTAAAGTCAGCTCCGTCGTGCAGGTTACCGCCCCCCATTCTGTAGCCAGCCTGCGCCAGCGAATGGGGCGTTCTGGTCGGCGCGACTCGCCTGCCGTATTGAGAATGCTGATTGCCGAACATGAACTGACGCCAACATCAGGTATTGTCGACCAACTCAGGCTTCAGCTTGTTCAGTCGCTGGCCATGATCCGCTTACTTATTGGCAGCAAATGGTTTGAGCCAGCCGATACCCGGCAGATGCACTATTCCACCCTGTTCCATCAGATTCTGGCGATCGTGGCGCAGTGGGGAGGCGTACGAGCCGATCAGATCTGGTCACAGCTATGCCAACAAGGTCCATTTCAGAAAGTCAGAATCGATGACTTCAAAACTTTATTGAAACATATGGGGAAGCACCAGTTTCTGACCCAGCTATCAAGCGGCGAACTGGTTCTGGGCATTGAGGGCGAACGTCAGGTAAATCAATACACCTTCTATGCCGTGTTCAGCACGCCGGAGGAGTTTCGTATTGTAGCAGGGAGCAAAACACTGGGCTCTATCCCCGTTGATTCCCCCCTGATGCCTGACCAACATATTATTTTCGGCGGTCGACGCTGGAAGGTCACCGATATCGATAGTGATAAAAAAGTCATCTATGTCGAGGCGACAAAGGGTGGGCAGCCGCCGTTATTTGGCGGACAAGGGATGTCCATTCATGATGTCGTCCGCCAGGAAATTCTCACTATTTATCGGGAAGGCGACTACCGCATCACCGTTGGCGATCGCAAGGCCGATTTTGCCGATACCACGGCCAAAAACCTGTTTGATGAAGGGCTGTACTGTTTTCGCAACAATAATCTGGCTTCGGAATGTTTTATTCAGCAGGGACAGCATGTCTACATTCTTCCCTGGCTAGGCGATCAAACCGTAAACACGTTGTCGGCATTACTTATCCAACGCGGTTTCAAGGTGGACTCATTTGCTGGCGTGGTTGAAGTAGAAAAAACTACGGTCTCGGAGGTTAAACAAGCGTTATTCAGCGCACTTCAGGAAGGGCTACCTTCCGAATCCCGTCTTGCCGAAAGCATCGTTGAAAAGTGCCTCGAAAAATATGATGAGTATTTACCGGAGACGTTGCTGACGCAGGAATATGGATTACGTGCTTTTAATGTTAAGCGCGTGGAGGAGTGGCTGCAGGGGCATTTGTAGGCGAGCAAACCCAATACTCACCAACAAAATCAACGAACGATAAATGAATCAAAAAGTAACTGATAATAAGACCGGGATATTCGACTAAACGCTCTGGCTCCCAGAATATAAGGACAAGGTAAAATACAATGTCAAAAAGAGAAATTTTACGGTTGCCTGATGCTATTCATCAGGAAATTACGAAAGCAAGGAGCAATGCAGGTAAGTTCTATGCTTTTAGCGAATTCGAAACCCCATTATTAATTCAGTCACAAGATGGTACATCCAGCGGAAAAACCTATAATGTTTTTTATCAATACATACAAGGTGTAAATGCTGCAACGTTACCCGGAAATGGGCATCGTAACCTGGTTTTTATCACCCCTTTAAAATCGCAAATTGATATTCCCTCAGAACTTGTCGAGTTGGCCAGCTCGAAGCAAATCCTGATACTCCCCTATCTCTCGCTACGCGATGTTGCGGACTTAAGTTTTACCACTTGGGTGAAACAAACAGATGGAGACGAAAAAGATAACCAGCAACGTTATCTCGACTGGATACACACTGGCTGTAACATACTAAAAGACAATACTCAGTTGATTTTTGAACGTCTGAAATCCGATGTACAGGCAAGAGTTACACTTGAACTACGGCTTAAAGCGGAAGTAAGAGCCGGAGCCACCGACGAACAGGTTAAAATAGAAGAAGAATTACTCACCAGCGGCTATAAGCTCACAGGACGCCTACAGGAAGCGGCCATCGCATTACTTAATACCCTCAATACCGATTTCGAAACACTGCTGGAGAGAGCTGGCCAAGACAAACTCGCTGGTTTAGCAGTAGAAATGGTGAAACATCTTTTCCCATTTCATATCGCACTGTACAGGCGATGTATTCTGTTAGCGACAACTAAAAAATTTGACGGCAGCGTACTCCTTCTGAAACGAGATAATGAAGGAATTTATCATAAAAGCAGCCAGTCACTTGATCATGTTCTTGGGCAAAAAAAACACCAAGATAAAAATCCTCTGGAAGAATTAACCTCAGTTACATCGGCAGAACGTCTTGAAAAATTAAAACAGGAATACTGGGTTCATGATAGCGACTCGCCTTATGCACAGCGAGATATTCGGTTTACTTTAGTACTTGATGAAGAACACGAAGCCTACAAAATTTTCCAACAAACAGTATGCAAAATATTACTTAATGACGATCTGCAATTACCATCAATTCTTGCAACATTACATCGCGTTCTCGAATATATAGACGAATGTAGAGGGAATGAGCGAGCTCCTGGGTATGAGCCATTAGATGAATATGTTTGTGAAATAAATAACGCACTCTTGCGGTGTGATTTACGCCCCGGTTTTGATCTAAAAAAAATGACTCAATTGTTTAGTAATAATATGCTTGATGTCGTTGTTGATAGCCGGAATACAGAACAAGTGATTGCGCTTATAGGTAATGTTTTCAGCTATCAAATCCAACGCTTCTACAGAGAAGATGATCTTCGCCATATACGACTTCGTAGCCACGGACGACAATCCTATACGGAAATTTACGTAAGCGCCGAGGACGATGAAGATGCTGGAAATGATTTTAGCCTCTATGAATTATACCAAACAATCACCGCAATCCTTGCCGCTTCGGCAAAGCTTAAAAATCCATCGCGAGTTCAGCAAATGCTGTCGCAACAAGATCAGGCTAACCAAAACAATCCATTATCATTATTTATAGGTAAAGCACAGCAAATTAAGGGGGAGGCTTCATATCTTTTATCAGGAAGCTCAACGGACGAACAGTTGATTGATGATTTTTTTACTTACTTTCAACCTAAGACGCTTTTTTCATTAGCCCCTAGGGAAAAGGTTATTATTGAATCCAGCCAACTAAAGGGTTGGGTTTTACTCAAATTCCGTATGGAACTTATCAAGGAACTTCCTGAAGTCGCTCTGCTTCGTGTTCTGTATCAAACACATAATACGGTGATCCTGCTATCAGCTACCGCAGGCTTCCCTGGTACTTACAATGGGCAATATAGCCGCCCCTTTCTTGCCGACTATGCACGCCATCTCGGCTACCAGATTAGGTGCAGAGATATGGAGTCAGCCGCTCCGTTAGCAACTATCCGTGAATTAAGAAATATTCATCGTCCTGTTAATATTGAAATATTCGACGATCAAAAAAGCGAGCTTTCTCCATTAATTAATGACCCCATATTCAAAAAAGTGCTAAAGATATGGGAGGGTCATCTTGAACACTATTTAACGTATATACAACGTCATCGCTATCGTAAACGCGAATTTCATCGCGAGCTACAAGCAATGTTACTCGCAGCCTATACCACCCGGCATACTTTGTGTATTGGCCTCAGTGCTCGCTTTTTCACAGTCTTAGGTAAATTTCTGCAAGCGACGCTCAATAGCTCTACTCCTATGAATGGATTGAAAATTTTAGACACTGATAATCGGCGTGGAAATGATACACCTCGTGTATTTGAAATAACACCTTTCGACAACCTGCATACCCTACGAGTCGTCATGTTTGACTCAAAACTTAACCGTGAGGATCCCGTCCGGGACTACTTGCGTATTAATCAGCCTAATTTGACTCTTTTTATGATTTCACACTTCAAAGGGGCAGGAACCGGTCTCAACTACTACATTGCCTATCCGGAAACGGATGCTGGAGGAAAATCGCTAGAAGTTGATTTTGATGAACTTGCGATGGTATGCGATAGCTTCTGGAGTCAGGTTAACACCGCAGGCACACGCAACACACTGGAAAACTATGTAACATTACTTAAGCACTACGCTCACGGAAGTATGCTTCGTCGCGCAAATGACTTTGAAACCGACCTGGTAGATTCAGATGCAGCACGAATGCTTGATGATGAACATATAGTAGAACTTCATAAAGTAGCCATGCAGACCATTGGCCGGACTGAACGTCGCGATGCAAAAATGCAGGGGACTATCAGGTTACCTTCCGGCGTACATTTGAATGCGATACGCGTCTTCCGCGATCTGGCGCGGTATCCCGATGCCAGATCTCTGCTCGCATCACTCAGCCTCCATAACAATCGTTGGTTTGAAAAAGCGCGACACGATTTAGAAAAAGCCAGTTTCAATACGGAGAAACAGCGTGCTGATTTCGAACAACGCGTGCTAAATGCCAACGCAATGTATAAAGATTTTGAAGTCGAGTTTGTCGAAGTAATTTTAAAAGCCGCCAGAGCCGGTGACAAAAATGCTATCCAGCTTAACGAAGATTTACGCCATCCTGATAGTTTTCAAAACCCTCAAAAATATATCAACCGATTAAAACGCAATCCTATAATTAAAAACAGCGATTATATGAAATTATGCGTTGAAAATTTCTTCGTGGAGCGCACCGCCGATTTGGAAAATATTATTTTTGCAAGAACAATGCAATCAGATGGCCTTACAGATATTTCTGCGGGTAGTTCACCTTATGAGCCTGAACACTGTTTACCCCAATATCATGAGGGTATGAGTGAAGAGTGTGATGACCTTGAAAAACGCGTATTCCCAAGCCTATTGAGATTAGAATCCGAGCCATTAAAGAGGTTTATTCCTATCCCAACATTAATCCCATTGCTTATTGGAAATATTGGAGAGTGGCAATTTCATCAAGTATTAAAAGCGGCGGGAATAAAATCCTTAGCACCTGAACAGATAATTTTACAGTTAGGTAGCGAGTGCTATGAACTTTTTGATATCTACTTAATCAAAAAAGATCATCTATTCGCTATAGACGTTAAAAACTGGATGATGGGAAAGAATAACCGTGATATTTCGAAAAAATTGCACTCAAGTGCTTTAAACAAAGTAGAAATATTAAATAAGATTGTCAGCGCCAGCTCTTCTCTGAATAAAGTTTCTGCTGTCTACCTTAATACACGACATGGACTCAACTGCCTAAATGATCGCGCGGAGAAATTTAAATTCACACAAATTTTTTACTTTAACCTTTTGAAAGTTGTTTCTTATTATGAAAAAGATATTAGTTCAAATCGGTATGAATCAAAAATAAATAGAAAGATACTAATTAACCGTACACTTATGAATATGTTAGGATATGAAAATGAGTGAAATCATGGAATTAAATCAAACCAGAAATGCAGTTATAACAATGTCCTCTGAATGGGATATTCACCCTTCTCCCTATGCACCGTTAGCCAAAACACAATTATTCGATATTGCCGAACAAGTAGAGAGTGTATTGGAAAAAGTTCTTAAGTTACCTTCATCGGATGGATGGGGTATCGATGTAGCATATATTAGAAACCCTAAACCACTTGAAATTAGCCATGATGAATACATCAGCGAGGTTCATCGAGACATTAAGAAACTCTTAAGCGAAAAATTACATTTAGACGCCCCTAGAAAATTACGCTATCACTCTTTTTCATTAAAAGATTACCATCTGGCTTTATTTCTCACCCCCAATCCAAGACCTTACAGCCAATGGGCCACTGAAATAATAAAGTTAGGATTTGATCACTATAGAATAGCCCAGGAGGTTATTGCGCTACGTCTTAAGTTAATACTACTAAAGAACGCCGCCCAATATTTCACTTTATCGCCAATTTCGTATAATAGTGATTTATATTTTTCAGCAAGCTTACAAAACGATAAGCCAAACAAGAACAATGAATATTACATCGATGCTTTGAAATTTTCCATTTTTTATTCAAAGTATAATGATCTGACATTTGAACTGAAGGCTGTTTGCTTTCGAGCTCAACCAGAAGCATCAGGAATTAATACAGAGCTTGGCCGGTTGCTCATCAATGACAACAAAAATATCGACCTTATAGAAACAGTGAATGCTAAACAATTTGGCAATTTGTCTTATATGCGTTTTGCAAACAGGCCCTACTCCGGATGCCAGAACCACGCAGAAAACCTAATGCAAAAATTAATCACTGAAATTCTTAATTCAGCAAATATCGCATTTACTCCGCGTATTTTTCAAGCATCTCATCGCCAATTGGAATTTTTAGAAACGCCACATACTACGCTTCACCGTCCTCTTATTATCATTGATAATCTAAAAAAACATGAAGATGAAAAAATACATCAAAATTATCTACATTACCTCCAACAAGAATTAAATGCGGAGTCCGTAGTTGATGCTCAGGATATAAGCCATATTAGTAAGGATAAAAACTATTTAGTTCTCAATAGCTCACAGCAAAAAAATGGATCAAGTATTACATTAGAAATCATTGATGATGACGGTGAGGTTAGAAACAATAGTTTCAACACGACCTGAATCGCCACGGATAATCTAGACACTTCCGAGCCGTTGATAATACTGGTTTTCATATTCTGTCGGTGACATCTGTTCGCTAGAACCATGCCGACGCTTACTGTTATAAAACATTTCGATGTAATCAAAAATATCGCTGCGGGCTTCTTCCCGCGTTCCGTAGATTTTTTTCTTTATCCGTTCACGTTTCAACAACTGGAAAAAGCTTTCTGCAACCGCATTATCATGGCAGTTACCGCGACGGCTCATGCTGCCCTCCAGGCCGTGTGATTTCAGGAACGACTGCCACTCATGGCTTGTGTACTGACTGCCCTGATCCGAATGAACCAGCACCTGTTTTTGGGGATTACGCCGCCATACAGCCATCAGCAGTGCGTTCAGGACAATGTCCTTTGTCATCCGGGATTGTATGGACCAGCCGATAATTTTGCGTGAGAACAGATCAACAACCACGGCAAGATACAGCCAGCCTTCGTGGGTCCTGATGTAGGTTATGTCCGTTACCCAACTCTCATCCGGAGCATCCGGATTGAACTGTCGCTGGAGCCTGTTGGGCGACACGATACTGGCCTCGCCTTTACGTGCCCGCGGGCTCCGGTATCCGACCTGAGCCTTTATCCCGACACGTTTCATCAGTCGCCAGACTCTGTTCACTCCGCACTGTTGCCCGCTGTCCCGCAGATCCAAATGGATTTTGCGATAACCATAGACGCATCCCGATTCCAGCCAGAACTGTTTAATCTGCCCTGTCAGCCTCAGGTCTGCCTGATGGCGTTGTGAATGCGGCTGCTGAAGCCAGGCGTAAAAACCACTGGGATGAACATCCAGCACCCGACAGAGCAGGCGAACAGGCCAGCAACAGGTGTTGTCACGGATAAAGGCGTACCTCAGTCGGACAGCTTTGCGAAGTACGCCGCGGCTTTTTTTAATATGTCCCGTTCGTCGGTAACCCGCTTCAGCTCTTTCTGGAGACGGCGGATCTCGGCCTGAGCATCTGACTCTTCTTTATTAGTGGAAGAATCTGGACCGTACTTCTTTATCCAGGCGTAAAGGCTGTGGGTGGTGATATCGAGACGTGTTGCAACGCTGGCAACAGAATAACCGCGATCAACAACCTGTTTGACTGCTTCAATTTTAAACTCTTCGGGATAACGCTTACCGCTCATGGGCACCTCTCTTTAAGCCATCTTAAATGACTCTGAGGTGTCTGTTAAACCCGTGGCGATTCA
>NZ_JAOWCD010000062.1:0-7249 GCF_030337175.1 Citrobacter sp. Ca225
TGATCTTGACCCGCCATCTCCGGACAGCTTTTGTATCTTAAGTTAACGATGTCCGCTGCCGCCGATATTCCCTCGGGGAGTGATATCCCAGCGCGCTGTGCGGGTGGTTTTCATTGTAATGTGTGAACGCTGCTGCAAGGTTTCGCAGGGCTGTTCTCACATCTGGTTTTGGCATGAACGCGATATAGTCTTCCTTCATCGTCTTCACGAATCGTTCGGCCATGCCATTGCTCTGCGGGCTGCTCACCGCTGTTGTACACGGCTCCAGATTCAGCTCTCTGGCGAACCTCCGCGTTTCATGCGCGGTATATGCTGAACCGTTATCCGTCAGCCATTGAACCGGTGTGGTCGGCAGCCCGTCGCCGAAGCGCTTTTCCACCGACCTCAGCATCACATCCTGCACCGTCGAACTGTCGTAGCCTCCTGTGCTCGCTGCCCAGTCTATGGCTTCTCTGTCGCAGCAGTCCAGCGCGAACGTGACCCGCAGCTTCTCACCGTTGTCGCAGCCGAACTCGAAGCCATCTGAACACCAGCGCATATCGCTTTCTGCCACCGCGATTTTGCCCTTATGTTCACGCTTCGACCGCTCTGGTTTGTCATGCAGTAACAGCAGATTATGCTCACTCATAAGCCGGTAAAGCCGTTTGGCGTTCACGGGGGGCAGTCCCTCTGTACGGCGTTGCGTACGCAGGATGCCCCACACACGGCGATAGCCGTAACTGGGCATATCGCTGATGATATCGAGGATCTCTGACAGTATTTCAGCGTCTGCTTCGTCATCACGCCGGTTACAGCGCCTGTCCTGCCAGTCGGCAGAACGGTTAATTCGCAGTGACAGCTGCGCACGCGACACGCCCATGGTGCGGCTGACCAGGGCTATTCCCCGTCCTTTGGCAACAAGGGCGCGTGCGCTATCCATTTTCGCGACTGAGCGTACTCCACGGCTTCTTTCAGGATCTCAACTTCCATCGTCTTCTTGCCCAGCAGGCGCTGAAGCTCCCGGACCTGCTTCAGAGCAGCAGTAAGCTCAGAAGCTGGAACAACTTCTTCTCCGGCCGCAACGGCGGTGAGGCTGCCTTCCTGATATTGCTTCTTCCACTTAAACAGCAGGCTGGGCTGGATGCCATGCAGGCGGGCGACATGGGAGACATTCATGCCCGGCTCCATCGTCTGCTGGATAATGGCGATCTTCTCCTGAGGAGTTTTACGTTTACGGACTTCTTGCCCTAACAGGATCCCGGTCATCTCAAAATTGGCGTTAGTGTTAGACATATATTCAAGCCTATCTCTTATCTGGAGATACAGCTACTGTCTGGTGTTTCAGGGGGCTACATCAGATTACTTCTGTATCAAAGCGCTTTTTAAGTCGTTCTAAGTCTTTAACTACTAGGTCACGGTTGATAATACGATAGTCTTTTAAACTGTCTAAACGCTCATTGAGCTTTTCAATAGCCCCAGAAAAACGACTCTTTTTGCTCTCAGCCACCTTAACCAATTGCTTTACAATGCTCAGCGTGCTCGAAACCACATACAGCACATACTGGTTTTCTGGCACGTTGTAACTCGGCTCAGATGCGCGGCTCGTTAAATGCTTACGCGAACCTTTGGTACAAATCTCCATAAATGTACGTGGAACAGGACGTACTTCTTTTGCTGGCTTTAACGCTTGAATTTCTTTCAGTTCAACTTTGGGCTTTTTGAGGATGGTTTGTGCATTGCTAAGAATTGATGCGACTAATGACAGCGCTTCTTGGTCGATGGCTGCAACCTGTGAATTTTTAGCGTCGCCCGTGATATGACTATTCTCATCGAGGATCAGCTCCCACAGGTCCGCTTTAAAATCTGACAGGTAACGTGAAAGATCCGATTTGGTCTGTTCGGAGATATCAATATCAAGCTTTAGTGTCGAGTTACCAATAACAAACGTGATCTGACCAGCCGTTCGCCTCGCTTCACTGCGCCACACCCGTTGTTTTGCGTCCCAATGAGCAGGCTCAACCCACCACACAGCATTAGATGCGGGATCGGTTATCGACTCTAACTGCTTTCTATCACCATTAGGCATGACAATGTAAGGCGGAGACTGATCACCCTGCTTAGTTTTTATCGCAAGTTGAGCAAAACGTAGCTCATCGACCTTAGGGTAGATGGTGGTGTGTGCGGAAAATGCATTGTTCCCCGTCTGCTCAAGCTTTAGCGAGTACTCCGACTCGCTAACACTGACTAAGGTTTGCTTATCGTGCCATTTGGTCTCGATAAACTTGATAACGAATGGAGTTTCCATGATTACGCCCAGTAGTTCACAACGCCATCATTCGATTCAGCCGTTTTAACTAAACGCTCTATCGATTTGGTGCATGAAAACTCCGCCGCTATTTCTACTTGGTTGTCCAGCAGCGACTCAAGGCGAGGTAAGAATACACGGCTAACAAGCTCAGCTTTACTGTAATCACCCACTTGCTTATCGCCATCAAATGTGAATTTTGGTAGCACCTTATGAACGATAAAGTTGTTGATGGCCAGAGACTTATTATCGTTTACATCGCTAAATAAACTTACATAGTTAAGCCCTTGTCGAATAGTTCGCATACCAAATTCCACGCCAAGCGGGTCGAAAACATCGCGGTTTAAAGTCGTAAATAACTCGCAGAATTCATTCAAACGTTCAAATTTCGGATAAGGGGTACGCTCACCAAGCTCTTCAATATCAAACACTAGCGGTAAAGTAACGTCGTCGAGCCCGTAAGAGTCAATCTCATCAAAAATAGCATCCCAGTCGGTCAGCAAAGGACTCTTGAACTTCATCACGTGTGCACGATCAAGTATTTTTGGTGAGAGGTAATGGGTTGTTTCGTCGATGTTGATAGCACCAATAATTCTTACGTTCGCTGGAATCGTGATTGACGAAGGCGTGCCGAGAACACCTGCCAACATACGTCTGATATCACCGTGGTATTTAATCAGTGAGTCTTTATCGCTAAAGCCAAACGCGCGCTTCATTTCAGCGTTAATTTCTTCATCTTGCATGAGCGCAACGAAGTCCACGATGCCATTTTTGCTGAACTTTTCTTGCGCGTTAGAAATGACAGAAACAACCCCTTTTAGCTCGGCAAGAACGTGTGCAGCTTCATCATCCGAGTAAAGTTGAATGGTCGGTTGCTCGTTACGCTCCTCTAGCTTAGAAAGAAAGTCGGCAAAGTAATATTCCACTCGGGCAAGGTTCATTTCGTCTAAACAGATGAAGTATGGGATATCTGGGTTTTGCTTAGCCTCGATCAATGCCTCAAGAAATGGTGTCGCCAAATATTTCTTCTCTAGGGGATTGTAATAGCCCAGCAAATCTTCTGAACTAGTCCAGTTAGGCTTAACCGGAATGATCTTAGATACCCCACCAATAGCCTTGGCAAACGACTGAACCAGGTTTGTTTTGCCTGAGCCTGAGTCCCCCGCCAGAATGATGAGATCATTGGTGCGAATAAGCGTTAGGAAGTTCTCGATAATATGGCGAGGGTACAGGATGTCTCGTTCTTTGAGGTACGCTTGAATGTAAGAAACTGCATCGCTGTAGTTTGAATAAAGGGCTTGTGAAAAAGAGATATGTTCACCACGCTCCTTATTAGACAAGGGGCTTCCAACAAAAAAGTCGAAATCTTCCTCATCCAAAAACTCAAAACTCTTCAGGAAGATGGCTTTCTCTTTGATGAAATCTGTTAGTTTCTCGACTTTTCTTGCCATACTTTCCTCTACTTTTCGGCTCTTTTCGATAATGACGTCTAACTCAGCTTTGCTTTCCTGAATCTTCAGATTTAGCCGATGATTATCATTATTTAGTTCTTCATTTCTCTTGATTGAGCTTTCAAGCTCTGTCGTTGATGCTGTGATTTTATCCTGTGTACTTTTGAATGCGTCTGACAACTCCGCCAACTTGTCAGTCATATCCTGTTGTTTTTCTTGCAACGCTGCCTCTAACGCTTCTGTTTCTGAGGCGATTTTATGTTTAACGCGCTTAACTTCTGCGTCATAAATAACTTTGCGTAGCAGTGTTTCATCTTCATTTTGAATTAGGGCTTGCCGATCTAAATTAGGTAATGCATCGGGCAGATAGGTCAAACGCTCAACCGTCTTATCATTGACGGCTAATAGAAATGGGTTGTTTTTTTTAGCTCTTTGCGGGATGGATGCTAACATCAGTTCACAAGCAACCATCCCTTTAGTGTCATTGCCTAACACTATTTTTGCTACTGATGGGGTTAAAAACACACCTGATTGCAATTCATGCGAATCAGCCAGAGGGTATTCTATGCTTTGGTTGCCACTAAGAGTTTTTGCGTTACGGATACCAGCCCAGTTCCCTGCCTCGTTAATACTCAGTTCACCCCAGACATCAATTTTATGATTTTCCAAGCCCCAACTATCATAAAGGCGTTGGTAAAGCTCTTCATCAGAGAGCCCTTTAACCTCTTCAAGGTTGTAGATAACTTGTTCTAAAGCCATGATTTCTATTCAAACAATAAATAAAGGGATTACCTACGTGTTGCAAACTCAACACATCTACATCTCGAGAAAAACAGGTTTAGTTTTGCTTCTTATCTAGCACTTTTTAGCGAGATAATCACCAACGAGCATTTCAATAAATTATTTAAGTTCCTGATATTAAACACCATAAGTCTAATATGGCAACAGTTTCTATAATCGCGTTTCGCGAATCCGTGATATGAGCACCAATGTTGACAGTGCCACTTACCACTACACAACTTCATATCGCGTCTACTCTATTGCTAACACTTTCGAGTGATCCGTACCAGCAAAAGTGTAAGCGTCGTCTGAGTACCGTCTGGTCCCGAATCCAGGATCCTGTAACTTAAGCACCCACTTATTTTGCAGGTGGACACCTCATGCGCGCTAAAGAAAGACTTCCCCGGAAACACTATTCCCCTGAATTCAAAATGGAACTGGTCAGGCTGGCTCTTGAAGAAGAAGGCAGTATTGCCGCACTGGCCCGGAAACATGACGTCAATGATAACCTGCTCTTTAAATGGATAAGGCTCTGGCAGCGTGAAGGGCGGGTCTGTCGGCCCCGAAAAAACTCATCGTCGCTTCCTGCCCTGATACCCGTGCAGCTTCAGGCGGGCTCTTCTCTCCCAACCTTCGAACTACCATCCTGCTCTCCTCCCGCTACCTGCCACATAAAATGTCGGGGAGGAGAAATAACACTGACTCATCCCTCTGCTGAACTCATGAGCACTGTCCTGCGCGAACTGATGCGGGGGCCGGTATGATAAATCTTCCCGCAGGCACAAAAATCTGGCTGGTTGCCGGTATCACCGATATGCGCAACGGCTTCAATGGCCTCGCCGCAAAGGTGCAGACCGCGCTGAAAGATGACCCGATGTCCGGCCACGTCTTCATCTTCCGGGGACGCAGCGGCAGTCAGGTAAAACTGCTCTGGTCCACCGGCGATGGTCTGTGCCTGCTGACAAAGCGACTGGAACGTGGTCGCTTCGCCTGGCCCTCAGCCCGCGATGGCAAAGTGTTCCTGACGCCGGCGCAACTGGCGATGCTGATGGAAGGTATCGACTGGCGACAGCCAAAGCGGTTACTGACATCCCTGACCATGTTGTAGCGCTCTTTATCCTGGTTGTCGCAGAATAAGCCTGGTAAAATACAGGATTATGAACGATACCTCTTCTGACGACATCCTTCTGCTGAAACAGCGCCTGGCCGAACAGGAAGCGTTGATCCACGCCCTGCAGGAAAAGCTGAGCAACCGGGAACGCGAAATAGACCATCTGCAGGCGCAACTGGATAAGCTGCGCCGGATGAACTTCGGCAGTCGTTCCGAAAAGGTATCTCGCCGTATCGCGCAAATGGAAGCTGACCTGAACCTGCTGCAGCAGGAAAGCGATACGCTGACCGGCCGGGTGGATGACCCGGCAGTGCAGCGCCCGCTGCGTCAGACCCGCACCCGCAAACCGTTCCCTGAGTCACTCCCACGGGATGAGAAGCGGCTGCTGCCGACTGAGCCGTGTTGCCCGGAGTGCGGTGGTTCGCTGAGTTACCTGGGTGAGGATGCCGCCGAACAGCTGGAGCTGATGCGCAGCGCCTTCCGGGTTATCCGGACAGTCCGTGAAAAGCATGCCTGCCGTCGGTGCGATCGCATCGTTCAGGCCCCGGCTCCTTCGCGCCCCATCGAACGGGGGATCGCCGGACCGGGGCTGCTGGCCCGAGTGCTGACCTCAAAGTATGCAGAGCACACACCGCTGTATCGCCAGTCGGAGATCTATGCCCGCCAGGGTGTAGTGTTGAGTCGTTCTGTACTGTCGGGCTGGGTGGATGCGTGTTGTCGTCTGCTGGCACCGCTGGATGAAGCCCTTCAGCACTATGTCCTGACCGACGGCAAACTCCATGCTGACGATACGCCTGTCCCGGTGCTGTTGCCGGGCAATAAGAAGACGAAGACCGGGCGCTTATGGACGTACGTTCGAGACGACCGCAACGCCGGATCAGCGCTGGCCCCCGCAGTGTGGTTCGCTTACAGCCCGGACAGAAAAGGTATCCACCCTCAGACCCATCTTGCAGGCTTCAGTGGCGTACTGCAGGCTGATGCCTACGCCGGGTTCAACGAGCTCTACCGCGACGGCCATATAAAGGAAGCCGCGTGCTGGGCCCATGCCCGCCGAAAAATCCACGATGTTCACGTCCGTACCCCGTCAGCCCTGACGGAGGAGGCGCTGAAACGGATCGGCGAGCTGTATGCCATCGAGTCGGAGCTCAGAGGTAAAAGAGCAGAGGAACGGCAGGCAGTCCGGCACCAAAAAGTGCTGCCGCTGCTGGCGTCACTGGAGGGGTGGCTGCGGGAGAAACAGAAAACCCTCTCAAGGCACTCAGAACTGGCGAAGGCGTTCGGGTATGCGCTGAACCAGTGGCCGGCGCTGACCCGCTATGCAGAAGATGGCTGGGTGGAGGTGGATAATAACATTGCCGAAAACGCCCTACGACTGGTCAGTCTGGGGAGAAAAAACTGGCTGTTCTTCGGCTCGGATCATGGTGGTGAGCGCGGTGCGTCACTGTACAGTCTTATCGGGACGTGCAAATTAAACGGCGTGGATCCGGAACGCTATCTGCATCATGTACTTGATGTCATCGCCGACTGGCCTGTGAACCGGGTGGGTGCTCTGCTCCCGTGGCGGGTTACTCTGCCTGCCTGACCAGCTTCACTTCGTCAATACGGTTCTCACTGCACGCTTAC